>DASSPI010000157.1:0-19552 GCA_035699705.1 Xanthobacteraceae bacterium | reverse complement strand
ACTCGATGCCGCGCCCTTTGGTGTCGGCTGCGAGGAGAAGATCGCGGTCAACGACATCATGGCGGTGAAGGAGACCGCTGCGCATCTCATCGACGGGCTCGAAGGCCGTGCCCGCGCCTTCGTGCAGGTGCAGAACGGCTGCGACCACCGCTGCACCTTCTGCATCATTCCTTATGGCCGCGGCAATTCGCGCTCGCTGCCGATGGCGGAAGTTTTGGACCAGGTGCGCCGCCTGGTTGCCAACGGCTATCGCGAGGTGGTGCTCACCGGGGTCGATATCACCAGCTACGGATCGAACTTGCCGGGCGCGCCGAAGCTCGGCCGGCTGGTGCGGGAAATCCTCAACGCCGTGCCGGAACTGGAACGGCTGCGGTTGTCGTCGATCGATTCGGTGGAGGTGGATGCCGATCTGCTCGACGCCTTGGCGAGCGAAGCGCGGCTGATGCCGCATCTGCATCTGTCGTTGCAGGCGGGCGACGATCTCATCCTCAAGCGGATGAAGCGGCGGCATCTGCGCGCCGACGCCATCGCCTTCTGCGATCAGGTGCGGCGGCTGCGGCCCGAGGTGGTGTTCGGCGGCGACATCATCGCCGGCTTCCCGACCGAGACCGAAGACATGTTCGCCCGTTCGCTCGATCTGGTGGAGGAATGCGGGCTGACCCATCTGCATGTGTTTCCGTTCTCGCCGCGGCCCGGCACGCCGGCAGCGCGCATGCCGCAATTGCCGGGCGGGGTGATCAAGCAGCGCGCCCGGCGGCTGCGCGAAAAAGGCGAGGCGGCCCTGCGCCGGCATCTCGAGGGCGAGGTGGGGAGGCTCAAGCGCGTGCTCACGGAAGCGGGCGGCATCGGCCGCACCGAGCAATTCACGCCGGTAAAACTTTCCGCGCCGGTGGCGCGCGGCGTGATGCTCGACCTCACCGTCGCCGGCCACGACGGCCGCCAGCTCATCGCGGCCTAGCGTCGTCGTCCTTCCAGCCGCAACCCGCCAGCCGCTCCCGCATATGCTCCGGCACCGGCGCGACAACCGTGACCGGCGGCTTGTTCTTGGAAATCGGCACCACCACCTCGCGCGAATGCAGATGGAGAATCGGTCCGCCGCTGCGCGGCGCGCTGCCGTAAATATTGTCGCCGACGATCGGCCAGCCCATCTCGGCGGCATGCACGCGCAATTGATGCGTGCGGCCGGTGACCGGCTCCATCGCCAGCCAGGTGAGGCCCGCACCGCGCCCCATCACCTTCCAGGTCGTCACCGCGGGCTGGCCTTCGGCATCCGGCTTCATCCACCAGCCGCGCGTCTCGTCGCGTTTGCCGAGCGCGATGTCGATGCTGCCTTCGTCGGCATCGGGGCCGCCTTCCACCACCGCCCAATAGGTCTTGCCGATCTTGCCGGTCTTGAACATCTTGCCGAGCGCGGCCAGCGCCTTGCGGTGGCGGCCGAGCACCAGGCAGCCGGAGGTGTCGCGGTCGAGCCGGTGCGCCAGCGCGGGCGCGCGCGGCAGCCCGAAGCGCAGCGCGTCGAAATGATCTTCCAGGCTCTCGCCGCCCTTCGGCCCGCGATGCACCGCCATGCCGGCCGGCTTGTCGATCACCAGCATCAGCCCATCGCGATAGAGCAGGCGCGCCACCATCTCTTCCGGTGTCATGCGGAAACCGCTATCACGGGCGCCCAATGAGTGACAGAACGCAGAAACAAAGCTGGTGGCAGCGCCTGAGCGGCGGGCTCAAGCGCACGTCGTCGTCGATCGGCGGGGCCATCGCCGATCTCGTCAGCAAACGCAAGCTCGACTCGGCGATGCTCGACGAGCTGGAGGAGATGCTGATCCGCGCCGATCTCGGCGTCGATGTGGCGGCGAAGATTTCCGGCGCCATCGGCGAGGGCCGTTACGACAAGGCGATCTCGCCCGACGACGTGAAGGCGGTGGTCGCCGCGGAAGTGGAGAAAGCGCTCGCGCCGGTCGCCAGGCCGCTGCTGGTGGAGGGCGCCAAGCCGTTCGTCATTCTGGTTGCCGGCGTGAACGGGTCCGGCAAGACCACCACCATCGGCAAGCTCGCCTCGCGCTTCCGCGCCGAAGGCCGCAGCGTGATGCTCGCCGCCGGCGATACTTTCCGCGCCGCCGCGATCGATCAGCTGAAGATCTGGGGCGAGCGCAGCGGCGCGCCGGTGATCGCGCGCGCGCCGGGGTCCGATGCCGCGAGCCTCGCTTTCGAAGCGCTCACCGCGGCGAAGGCGCAGGATGTCGACATCCTGCTCATCGACACCGCCGGGCGGCTGCAGAACAAGGCTGTTCTGATGGACGAGCTGGAAAAGATCGTGCGCGTGCTGAAGAAAGTGGACGCCTCGGCGCCGCATGCGGTGCTGCTGGTGCTCGACGCCACCGTGGGACAAAACGCGCTGTCGCAGGTGGAGATTTTCCAGAAGATCGCCGGCGTCACCGGTCTGGTGATGACCAAGCTCGACGGCACCGCGCGCGGCGGCATTCTGGTCGCCATCGCCGCCAAGTTCGGCCTGCCGGTGCATTTCATCGGCATCGGCGAAGGCGTGGAGGATCTGGCGCCTTTCACCGCAGCCGATTTCGCCCGGGCGATTGCCGGAACGGAATGATGGCTGTCATCGGGGCATGACAAATTTCTGGGCGCGTTATAGACATCTTCCATGGCAAAAAAAGCCCAGCTCAATCCGCTGCTCAAGCTTGCGCTCGATCTCGGGCCGCTTGTGCTGTTCTTCCTGGTGAACGCCAGGCTCGGCATCTTTTACGCCACCGGCGTATTCATGGTCGCGGTGCTGGTGGCGCTGGTCGTCTCCTATGCGCTGATCCGGCGGCTGCCGGCGATGACCGTCGTTTCCGCCATCATCGTCACCGTGTTCGGCGGGCTCACCATCGCGCTTGAAAACGAGACCTTCATCAAGCTGAAGCCGACGATCATCTACCTGCTCTTCGCCGGGCTGTTGTTCGGCGGGCTGGTGCTGCGCAAGCCGCTCTTGGAGATCGTGTTCGACCAGATGTTCCACCTGACCGAAGAAGGCTGGCGCAAGCTCACGGTGCGCTGGGCGATATTCTTCCTCGCGCTCGCGCTTTTGAACGAAATCGTCTGGCGCAATTTCTCGACCGACGTCTGGGTTTCGTTCAAGGTGTTCGGCGCGCTGCCGCTGACTTTCGTCTTCGCGATGCTGCAGGTGCCGCTGCTGAACAGATATGCCGCGCCGGAAGCCAAAGACTCCTGACTGTCATGGCCGGGCTTGTCCCGGCCATCCACGTCCAACGTTGTTGCATGACGGCGGAGCGTCGGGAGCTAGGACTACCGCAGCGCCTTCTCGATCGCCGGCTTCAGCTCGGCCTGCAGGTTCTCCGCCGTGATCGGCCCGATCAGCTTGTAGGCGACGCGGCCGTCGCGCCCGACGAGGAAAGTCTCCGGCACGCCATAGACGCCCCATTCGATCGAAGCGCGGCCGTTGCCGTCCGCACCGGCGGCAACAAAGGGATTGCCGTAGCGGCCCAGAAATCGGCGCGCATTCTCCGGCTGGTCTTTGTAATTGATGCCGACAATCTGGATGCGGCTATCCTGCGAGAGCTGATGCAGCAGCGGCGCTTCGTCGTGGCACGGCACGCACCACGACGCCCAGACATTCACCAGCGTCACCTTGCCGGAAAAAATCTCGGGCGTGATTCCGGGGAGCGGCTTGCCGTCGCGTTCGAGCCCTGGCACCGGCGGAAGCACGGTGGCCGGCGCGGGACGGCCGATCAGGACCGACGGCACGCGGGAAGGATCGCCGCCTCCCAGCCGCAGGAAGAACAGCGCCGCCAGCGCCACGAACACGGCCAGAGGCAGGAAAGCGATCAGCTTCCGCCGCGGCGCTGCGGTGTTCTGGGCCGGCGTCATGGCGAAGCCGGCGCCGCCCGGCCGGACCGGCGCGTCACCCCGCGCGCTTCGAGATCGGCGAGCTTGCGCCGCTGCGCGCGGTGATCGAGCAGCACCCAGGCGATCAGCGCGCCGATGACGATGGCGGCGGCGGCATAGGCGGCGACGATGAAAGCGGCATGCGGTCCGAGGTTCATGGCGCTACTCCGCCGCTCTTTCCGCCTGCATCAGCTGCAGCGTGCGCACGCGCCGTCGCAGGATCTCGTTGCGCATGGCGGCGAGATGCAGGGTGACGAACAGCAGCATGAAGGCGATGGCAACCACGATCAGCGGCGTGAGGATCGCCGGATGGATGGCCGAGCCCGCCAGCCGGAAGACCGATGCCGGCTGATGCAGCGTGTTCCACCAGTCCACCGAGAATTTGATGATCGGCAAATTGACCGCGCCGACGAGGGTGAGGATCGCGGCGGCGCGCGCGGCGCGGGAAGGATCTTCCACGGTACGCCACAGGGCGATCACGCCGAGATAGAGCAGGAACAGGATCAGCACCGAAGTCAGCCGCGCGTCCCACACCCAATAGGTGCCCCACATCGGGCGTCCCCACAGCGCGCCGGTGATCAGGCAGAGCAGCGTGAAGGCGGCGCCGATCGGGGCTGCGGCTTTGCCCGCGACGTCGGCCAGCGGATGCCGCCACACCAGCGTGCCGAGCGCCGCCACGCTCATCAGCGCCCAGCAGAACATGCCGAGCCATGCCGACGGCACATGCAGGAACATGATCTTGACGGTGGCGCCTTGCTGGTAGTCGTCCGGCGCAACGAACAGTGCCTGGCCGACGCCGAGCCCGAGCATGAGCGCTGCAGCCGCCGTCAACCACGGCAGGATCGGCTGCACCACCGCCAGAAAGCGGGAGGGATTGGCAAGTTCGGTGATGGCCATCGGCAGCTTCTTAGGACCGGGCGTTTGCGCATGCAATCGGTGGTTTGTGGTTCTCATGAGAGCCCGATCTTAATCCGCATGTTTCAAGGCTGCCGCCGCCGCGACAGGCCCGACAACGAGGCTCGCGAGCGAGAGCGCGCAAAGAATCGTAAACGGCGTGCCGAAGGGCAGCGGCCCGACGATGGCTGCATTCGATGCCGCCACCCCGAAAATGAGAACGGGAATCGTCAGCGGCAAGATCAGCACCGGCACCAGCAATCCGCCGCGGCGCAGCGCCGCCGCCAGCGCCGCGCCGATCAGCCCGAGGAATGTCAGCGCCGGCGTGCCCGCCAACAGCGTGAGCGCCACCGCGGCCATCGACCACAAATCGATGTTGAAGAAAATCCCCAACAACGGCGCGGCGATGACCAGCGGCAATCCGGCGGTGAGCCAATGCGCGAAGGCCTTGGCGAGGATTGCCAGTTGCAGGGGCGCGCTTCCCATCAGGATCAGATCGAGCGAGCCGTCTTCGCGGTCGTCGGCGAACAGCTGGTCCAGCGTCAGCAGGCTCGCGAGCAGCGCGCCGAGCCACAGGATCGCCGGCCCGATGCGCCGCAGCAGCGCATTATCGGGACCGAGCGCGAAGGGAATGAGCGCGACCACGATCAGAAAGAACAACACGCCCATCCAGGCGCCGCCGCCCACGCGGATCGCCAGGCGCACATCGCGGACGAAGAGGGCGAAGAGCGCGCTCATGGCACCGCTCCCAATTTCAATTCCTGCGCATCGGCCAGCCCGATCGATCCATGCGCCGCGGCAAGGATCAGGCCCCCGCGGGTCAGATGGAGCTGCATCAGCTCGGCGAGCCGGACCTGGCCTTCGGCGTCGAGCGGGGAAGCCGGCTCGTCCAGCAGCCAGAGCGGCCGGTGCACGGTGATCAGCCGGGCGAGCGACAGCCGCCGCCTTTGGCCGGCCGAGAGATAGGCGGCGGGCAGGTCGGCCAGCTCACTGAGGCCGAGACGTTCAAGCGCGTGCTCCGGCTTCTTCTCCGCCGGGCCGAGATAGGCGCTCCAGAACCGCAGGTTTTCCTGCACCGTCAGCGAGGGTTTCAGGGCGTCCTGGTGGCCGAGATAATGCGCCTGCTCGCCGATGCTGGCTTCTGGATCGCCGCCTTCCAGGCCGATTCGTCCCCCTTCCGCCCGCAACAGGCCCGCCACCAGCCGCAACAGGGACGATTTTCCGCTGCCATTGCGGCCGGTCACCACCAGCGCCTGCCCGCCGGCCAGGGAAAAGCTCAGGCCGGAAAACAGCTCCCGGCCGCCCCGCCGGCAGGTGAGATCGGCCGCGGAAAGCTGCATCATCTGGTCCTGTTTTCGGCGCGGCCCCGTCGCGCGGACCGGCCTTCCCGGTGTCCGGATTGTGGCAAAAGAGCCCGCATTTTGTTGATGAACAGCCTTTGTGTGGCAGAACCTTCGAAAAGTTCTTATAAGCCGCAGATTATGCGACACTGGGCCGAAAATCTCATGGCAAGAGCCTCTAGCCGAGGCTTTGGTATCTCAATACCAAAATTTATTGCCTTTTCGACCTTTGACGATGGGGAATGGATCAGCCGTTATGACAGCGCTCGACAGTTTCAAATGCCTCCGGCCCCTGAAGGTCGGTTCCAAGACCTACGCCTATTACAGCCTTGCGGCGGCCGAGAAGAACGGGCTGAAGGGGATTTCCCGCCTGCCTTTCTCCATGAAAGTGTTGCTGGAAAATCTGCTCCGCAATGAGGACGGCCGCACCGTCAAAAAAGACGACATCCAGGCGATTGCGCACTGGCTGAAGAACAAGAACTCCGACCACGAGATCGCTTTCCGCCCCGCGCGCGTGCTGATGCAGGACTTCACCGGCGTTCCGGCCGTGGTCGATCTCGCCGCCATGCGCGATGCGATGAAGATGCTCGGCGGCGATCCGGCCAAGATCAATCCGCTGGTGCCGGTGGACCTCGTGATCGATCACTCGGTGGTGGTGAATTTTTTCGGCAATGCGGGCGCGTTCAAGAAGAACGTGGACGAAGAGTACAAGCAGAACCAGGAGCGCTACGAATTCCTAAAATGGGCGCAGAAGGCTTTCGATAATTTCCGCGTCGTTCCGCCCGGCACCGGCATCTGCCATCAGGTCAATCTCGAATATCTGTCGCAGACGGTCTGGACCCGGAAGGAAAAGCTCAAGCTCGGCGACAAGCCCACCGACAAGCCGGCGCCGGTCGAACTCGCCTATCCGGATACGCTGGTCGGCACCGATTCCCACACCACCATGGTCAACGGCCTCTCCGTGCTCGGCTGGGGCGTGGGCGGCATCGAGGCGGAAGCCGCGATGCTCGGCCAGCCGCTGTCGATGGTGCTGCCGGAAGTGATCGGCTTTCGCCTCAACGGCAAGCTCAAGGAAGGCGTCACCGCGACCGATCTCGTGCTCACCGTGACGCAGATGCTGCGGCAGCGCGGCGTGGTCGGAAAATTCGTCGAATTCTTCGGTCCCGGCATTGCCGATCTCTCGATCGCGGACCGGGCCACGATCGGAAACATGGCGCCGGAATACGGCGCGACCTGCGGCTTCTTCCCGGTCGATGACGACACCATCGAATATCTGCAGGCCACCGGCCGCGCCGCCGACCGGGTGGCGCTGGTGGCCGCCTATGCCAAGGCGCAGGGATTGTTCTTCACCAAGACAAGTCCCGACCCGCTGTTCACCGACGTGCTCAAGCTCGAACTCGGCGCGGTCGAGCCCTCGCTCGCCGGACCGAAGCGGCCGCAGGACCGGGTTGGTCTGAAGGAAGTCAAGGCAGGCTTTGCCACCGCGATGGACAAGGAATTCGGCAAGGCCGGCGAGAATGGCAAGCGCGTGCCGGTGAAGGGGCGCAATCACGATCTCGGCCACGGCGACGTGGTGATCGCGGCCATTACCTCCTGCACCAATACCTCAAATCCGAATGTGATGATGGCGGCCGGCCTGCTGGCCAGAAAAGCGCTGGCGAAAGGCCTGACGGTGAAGCCCTGGGTGAAAACCTCGCTGGCGCCCGGCTCGCAGGTGGTGGCGGAATATTTCGAAAAATCCGGATTGCAGAAGGATCTCGACAAGCTCGGCTTCAATCTGGTCGGCTTCGGCTGCACCACCTGCATCGGCAATTCCGGCCCGCTGCCGCAGGAGATTTCCGACACCATCAACGACAATGACCTGGTCGCGGCGGCCGTGCTTTCCGGCAATCGCAATTTCGAAGGCCGCGTCAACGCCGACGTGCGCGCGAATTATCTCGCCTCGCCGCCGCTCGTGGTCGCTTACGCGCTCGCCGGCTCGATGAATATCGACCTGGTCAAGCAGCCGCTCGGCACCGACCAGAAGGGCAAGCCGGTCTTTCTGAAGGACATCTGGCCGACCAGCAAAGAGGTCGACGACTGCGTGCGCAAGAACATCACCAAGCAGATGTTCGTGAAGAAATACGGCGACGTGTTCAAGGGCGACGCGCATTGGCGCAAGATCGCGGTGAAGGGCGGCATGACCTATGCCTGGAGCCGCAAATCGACCTATGTGCAGAACCCGCCTTATTTCACCGGCATGCGGCCGGCGCCGACGCCGCCCGACGACATCGTCGACGCGCGCGTGCTCGGGCTGTTCCTGGATTCGATCACCACCGATCACATCTCCCCGGCGGGTTCGATCAAGGTGAATTCACCGGCCGGAAAATATCTGGTCGATCACAGGGTGAAGCCGCTCGACTTCAATCAATACGGCACCCGCCGCGGCAACCATGAAGTGATGATGCGCGGCACCTTTGCCAATATCCGCATCAAGAACCAGATGGTGCCGGGCGTCGAAGGCGGCGTCACCGTGCATTACCCGTCGAAGGAAGTGATGCCGATCTACGACGCGGCCATGCGCTACAAGGCCGAGGGCGTCCCGCTCATCGTGATGGCCGGCAAGGAATACGGCACCGGCTCCTCGCGCGACTGGGCAGCCAAGGGCACTTTCCTGCTCGGCGTCCGCGCGGTGGTCGCGCAGAGCTTCGAGCGCATCCACCGCTCCAATCTGGTCGGCATGGGCGTGCTGCCGCTGGTGTTCGAGGAAGGCTCGTCCTGGCAATCGCTCGGCATGAAGGGCGACGAGCAGATCACCATCCGCGGGCTGCACGGCGAGTTGAAGCCGCGCCAGAAGATGATGGCCGAGATCGTCGCCTCCGACGGCGGCTTGAAGCGCGTGCCGCTGATCTGCCGGATCGATACGCTGGACGAGCTCGACTACTTCAAGAACGGCGGCATCCTGCAATACGTGCTGCGGCACCTGGCGGCATAAGGCGCCTTCTCTCCGCCGTGATGCCCGGGCTTGCCGGGGCATCCACATTTTACGTGCCGCGAATAAGGACGTCGATGGCCGGCACAGGCCCGGCCATGACGAATGCCGAGCGCAAGAACTCCTCCAGGCGGAGAAGGATAAAAAAAGGACCGGCTGAAAAGCCGGCCCTGAAGAATTGGGGATTGAACGTACACGGAACTTCATGGGCCCGGCCCTTACCAAACTCCGGGGGGCTGGGGGGCTGAGGAATCCGAAGCTCGTTTTCGGACCGGGCCCTTGAGGCAACGCTCGCTTTATCACCCCCCAGCTTGGCGCCGGATTGGCTGAAATTGGGCGGTATTATGTTTCGCCTAACGAATGCGTGATCCTTGAAATCGCAGGGAAATTCGCCTTTTCCAGCCATGGAAAAATCGCCGCCGCAGGGACTTGCCGCGGCAGGCTCCCGGCGCGATCATGAAGCCTCAAACCAAGGAGGCGCCGCCATGGATTTTGGCCCCGGCGATACTGAACCAAGCAGGCCCCATGGGGGCGATTTTGCGGGCAGGTTATCTCCCGCAGCCCCCAGCAACCAAGTGACCTTCAGCCGCCACGAGCTCGACCGCATCCTCAATCTCTATGGCCGCAAGGTCGCCGCCGGCGAATGGCGCGACTATGCGATCGACTTCCTGAAAGACCGCGCGGTGTTCTCGGTATTCCGCCGGGCTTCCGAAATGCCGCTCTACCGCATCGAGAAAAATCCCAAGCTGGCCCGCCGCCAGGGCGCCTATAGCGTCGTCTCCGCTACCGGGCTGATCGTGCGGCGCGGGCATGAGCTCGACCGCGTGCTGCGCGCCATCGACAAATCGCTGCGCGTCGTCGCGGCTTGAAACACGCTTCGCTCGTTCCCGAAAGCGGGGATCCGGCTTCAGAATAAAACCTGGATTCCCGCCTGCGCAGAAGAGCGGATCTTGCCGCTAGCGTCCCGGCTCTGGTGGAGCAGAACTCGCGCCCTCGCCAAGGGCGCGCTGCATCAGCAGCGAGTCCAGCCAGCGCCCGTGCTTGAAGCCGACATCCTCAAGCGTGCCGACCACGCGGAAGCCGGCGGCCTTGTGCAGCGTCACTGAAGCGAGCTGATTTGGCGAATCTCCGATCACGGCGATCATCTGCCGGAAGCCGCGCCTGGCGCTTTCCTCGATCAGCGTATTAAGCAGCGCGCGCCCGACGCCGCGGCGCTGCGCCGTCGGCGAAACGTAGAGCGAATTTTCGACCGTGAAGCGATAGGCGGGGCGGATGCGGTAAGCGGCGGCATAGGCATAGCCGGCCACCGCGCCATTCCATTCCGCGGTCAGATAGGGAAAGCCCGCATCCAGGAGATGCCGCATCCGCTCGGCCATCTCGGTCTCGGTGGGCGGCTCAAGCTCGAACGTCGCCGTGCCGTTGATCACAGAACCGCTATAAATGCGGGCAATGGCGGAAATATCGGACAGCGTCGCGGGACGGATCGAAAGCATGCGCGACAGTTTAGCAAATAAAAAACGCCCCGGCTTTTGGCCGGGGCGTCTTCAAATTTGCCGATGCCTTAACGGCGGTCGCCGAACAGGCGCAACAGCATCAGGAACATGTTGATGAAGTCGAGATAGAGCGACAGCGCGCCCATAATGGCCTTACGGCCGGCGATCGTGCCGTCGTCGCTGACGTCATACATTTCCTTGATGCGCTGGGTGTCATAGGCGGTCAGGCCCGCGAAGATCAGCACGCCGATGACCGAGATCGTCAAGTCCAATGCCGAACTTGCCAGGAAGATGTTGACGATCATCGCCAGGATGATGCCGAACAGGCCCATGATCAGGAATGAGCCGATCGGTCCGAGGTCACGCTGCGTGGTGTAGCCGTAAAGGCTAAGCGCGCCGAACGACGCCGCGGTGATGAAGAATACCCGCGTGATCGACGTGCCGGTATAAACCGCGAAGATCGGCGCCAGTGCCAATCCGAGCAGACCGGCATACAGGAAGAACAGCCCCGTCGCAGTTCCAACCGACAGGGTTTGTACGCGGAAGCTCATGAAGAACACCAAGCCCAGCGTCGCCAGGAAGAGCACGATCATCCCAACGGGGCTGAAGACCAGCTGCCCGAACGATGTCAGTCCGGCGATCTGGCCGCCCGCCATGCGAATCGCATCGCCGCCGGCCAGCTGGTAGGTGAACCACGAAACGACGCCCGTGAGCGCGACGCCCATGGCCATCGTGTTGTAGACGCGGATCATGTAAGCGCGCAGGCCCGCATCGATGGCGACCGCGCGGTCGGCACCGTAAGGACGGGCGGACGCTACGTTACGGTCGAAATCCGACATGGCTTTTCCTCTCTCTGTGTCCGGCACGACGCCGGTTATCGCGATGGCGCGCGGCTGGAAATCCAGCCTGCGCCGATGGCGAGAATCTAGTACGCGGCGGGCAGCGGCGCTAGATGCCGCACCCGCGCCGTAAGGTTAATTTGGCGAAACCTTCGCGCAAGACCTGCGGCGAAAACACGCGGAACAGCCAGGTGACAATCAAAGATTGCGCAGCACCGGCGCCGGCTTCTGGCTCAGCGCCGAGAAGGTGCCGATCAGGCCCAGCGCCACCGTGACGATCAGCGCGCCGGCGGCGGCCGCGGCGGCCGAGCCGGGCAGCCAGACGAAGCTCAGATTCATCACCTTGGTGACGACCAGCCAGGCCGCGATGGAGCCGGCCGCCACGCCGAAGACCGCGGTGGCGAGCCCGAGCACGAGATATTCCAGGCCATAGGCGCCAAGCAGCCGCGCGCGTGTGGCGCCGAGGGTTTTCAGGATCACCGCGTCATAGACCCGGTTGCGCCGGCCGGCCGCCAGCGCGCCGCCCAGCACCAGCACCGCGGCCACCAGGGACACGAGGCTGGCGCCGCGGATGCCGAGCGCCAGATTGGCGACCACCTTGGCCACCGCTTCGATCGCCTCCTTCACCGGAACGGTGGTCACCATCGGGAAGGCTTCCGCTGCCGCCTTCAGCAGCTTGTCTTCCTGCTCGACATTGCTGCCGTCCGGATAGGTCAGGGTGGCGATGTGGGTATGCGGCGCACCGGCGAAAGCGCCGGGGGAATAGACCAGCACGAAATTGATGCCGAGGCTTTCCCAATCGACCGACCGCATGTTGGCGATATGCGCGGTGATCGGCCGCCCGAGCACATTGACGGTCACCGGGTCTCCGAGTTTTAGGCCGAGCCCCTCCGCGAGCTTCTTCTCGAAGGAGACCAGCGGCGGGCCCTTGTAGTCGGGTCCCCACCATTGCCCTTCCACCACGCGCGAGCCGGCGGGGACCTCGCCGGCATAAGTGAGGCCGCGGTCGCTCTGCAACACCCAGGCGGCGTCCGGCGTCGGCTTGAGATCCTCGGCCTTGACGCCATTGGCCGATACGATGCGCCCGCGCAGCATCGGCACGCGCTCGAGCGCCGCGCCCGGGGCGGCGCTGCGGATGAAGGCGTCGAAACGCTCCGCCTCCAAGGCGGGAATGTCGGTGAAATAGAAGGACGGCGCCTTGTCCGGCAGCGCGGCGGTGAATTGCCGCCGCAGGTTGCCGTCGATCTGCACAAGCGTCATCAGCAAAGCGAGCCCCAGACCGAGCGACAGCACCACCGTCGGCGTCAGCGCGCCCGGGCGATGGATATTGGCGATGGCGAGCCGCACCAGCGCGGAGCCCTTGTGCGGCGTATGGCGCGCGGCCCACATCAGCGCTTCCGCCACCAGACGGAGCACGACGAAAACCACCGCCGCCGCGCCGATGAAGATCAGCGCGATGCGGCGGTCGTAAGCAAGGAAGACCGCAGCGCCCGCCAGCATCACGGCCACCGCGGCGGTGGCAGCCATGTAGCGCCGGCGCGGCCAGCGGCTTTGGCGCGCCACCTCGTCGCGAAAGAGCGCGGAGACCGGCACGTCATGCGCGCGCCCGAGCGGCCAGAGCGCGAAGGCGCAAGCGGTGAGCAGGCCGTAGATCAGCGCCAACACAAGCTGCGCGGGGTAGATAGCGGGCTCGATCGGAAGCGGAATGATGCTGCCGAAGGCCCAATCGATCAGGAAGGGCAATGCCGCGCCGATCGCGAGCCCGATGGCGGCGCCGATCAGCGCCAGCACCAGCACTTGCGACAGGTAGACGGCGAAGACACGGGTGCCGGTGGCGCCCACCGCCTTCATGGTGGCGATCACCTCGCGCTTGCGGTCGAGATGGCTCTTGACGGCATTGGCGACGCCGACGCCGCCCACCAGCAGGGCGGTGAGCCCGACCAAAGTGAGATATTGCGTGAATCGCTCGACATTGCGCGCAAGCTGCGGCGAGGCATTGCTGCGGCTGCGGATCTCCCACCCGGCGTCCGGCAATTGCGCCTGCGCCGCGTCGATGATTGTCTTGCTGGCCTGCTCGCTTGCGTCGGATTCCGGCAGGCGCAGGCGATAGCGCCAGCGCACGAGGCTGCCCGGCTGCAGCAGGCCGGTGGCGCGCAAGGCTTCTTCGCTGATCAGCAGGCGCGGGCCGAAGTCGATGCCGCCCGCGAGCTTGTCAGGTTCGCTGCGCAGCGCCGCGCGGATTTCGAGATTGGCTGCGCCCACGCTGACGCGGTCGCCGGTCTGCAAGCCGAGGCGCGTGAGCAAGGCGGGCGCAGCGGCGGCGCCGAAGACGCCGTCGCGCTCGGCCAGCAAGGCGGTCAGATCCAGGGCGGGTTCCAGCGACAGCGCGCCGTAAAGCGGATAAGCGCGGTCCACCGCCTTGAGCTCTACCAGCGCCGAACGGCCGTCGCCGGTTTGCGTCATCGCCCGCATGGTGGCGGCGACCGAGAGCCGCCCGCGCTGCGCGATGAAAGCTCTTTCCCCGGAGCTCGCTTCGCGTTGGATCAGGTTGAACGAAATATCCCCGCCGACGATCACGCGGCCTTCGCGCGCCAGCCCGTCATTCAGGCTTCCGGATACCGATCCGACCCCGGCGATCGCCATCACGCCGAGCGCGAGGCAGGCGATGAAGACATAAAAACCGCTCAAGCCGCCGCGCATTTCGCGCAAGGCAAAGCGCAGCGGCAGGAATTTCGGCGCACCGGATGATTGCGCCGGAGCGGAAATTGTCATCGCAGCACCGCCGCGGTGTCGCCGTCGATCCGGCCCGAGCGCAAACGCAGCACGCGGTCGCAGCGCGCGGCCAAGGCCGGGTCGTGCGTCACCAGGATCAGCGTGGTGCCGCGCTCTTCATGGCCGGCGAACAGCAATTCGATGATCTGTTTGCCGGTGCTCTCGTCGAGATTTCCGGTCGGCTCGTCGGCTACCAGAATCGCGGGATTGGGCGCCAGCGCGCGCGCCAACGCCACGCGCTGCTGCTCGCCGCCGGAAAGCTGCGCGGGATAATGCGAAAGCCGCTCGCCGAGTCCCACCATCGCCAACTCGCGCTCGGCGCGCGCATAGGCATCGCCCGCGCCCGCCAGTTCCAGCGGCACGGCGACATTCTCGATCGCCGTCATGGTGGGGATCAGATGGAAGGACTGGAACACGATGCCGACATGGCGGCCGCGAAACCGCGCCAGGCCGTCCTCATCGAGCTTGCCGAGATCGCTGCCGGCGACCTCGACCGAACCGGTGTCCGGCCGCTCCAGGCCCGCCATCACCATCAGCAGGGTCGACTTCCCCGAGCCGGACGGGCCGACCAGGCCGATGGCCTCGCCGCGGCCGACGCGCAGTCCTATATCCTTGAGAATGTGCACCCGCGCCGCGCCGCGGCCGAGCGAGAGATTGACCCCGGCGAGCGCGATCGCTGCGGGCAATGGTGGGTGGGACCGCGAGATATCGTCCATGAGGGTATTCCGTAACACCTTTCCGGCCGCCGCAAGGCGCCGCGCCCGAACCCCGTCATATGGGGACGGCGGGCGAAGGGTCCAGGCGCTGATCGCCGCGGCGGCCTTCGCCTTGGGTTGCTTTGCGTGTCTTTTCGCCGCCAGTTTCCCGGCACAGGCGCAGGATCGGCCGGTCCGCATCGTGGTGCTTGGGGATTCGCTTTCCGCCGGCCTCGGCCTGTCCGGCAGCGAGGCCTTTCCCGCCAAGCTGGCGCGCGCGCTGCAAGCCCAGGGCATCGCGGTGGAGATCGCCAATGCCGGCGTCTCCGGCGACACCGCTTCCGGCGGCCTCGCCCGCCTGGATTGGTCGGTGCCCGAGGGCACGGATGCGGTGATCGTGCAACTCGGCGCCAACGATGCGTTGCGCGGCGTGGATCCGAAGATCACGCGTGGCGCGCTCGACCAGATCATGCGGCGCCTGAAGGAGCGCGGCATCGAAATGCTGCTGGCGGGAATGCTGGCGCCGCGCAATCTCGGCAACGACTACGCCCGCGCTTTCGATTCGATCTATCCGGAGCTCGCCGACAAATACGGCGCGCTGCTCTATCCGTTCTTTCTCGACGGCGTCGCCACGCTCGCGAAATTGAATCAGCGCGATGGCCTGCATCCCAATGCCGAGGGCGTGGACATGATCGTCAAAGGCATCCTGCCCAAAGTAGAGGAACTGGTTACCCGCGTGCGCGCGAAATCTCCCGCCTGACGCATGGCGTCGGCGGGCAAATCCGTGCATCCTTTCCTCAGGTGATTCGTGAGTTCGCCATGCCGCGTCTATTCACCGCCTTGGAAATCCCGCCCGACGTAAGGAGCGCGATTTCCGTCGCGCGCGGCGGCCTGCCGGGCGCGCGCTGGATCGATCCCGAAAATTATCATGTGACCTTGCGCTTCATCGGCGATGTCGATGAATCCATCGCGCGCGAGGCTGCCTTCATTCTCGGCCAGGTCAGGCGCGAGGCGTTCGAACTCAAGCTCGACAGATTGTCGTCCTTCGGCGGACACCGGCCGCGCGCGATCGTCGCGCTGGTTGCGCCCTCGCCGCCGCTCTTGGAATTGCAGGCCGAGCATGAGCGCCTGCTGCGCCGCATCGGTCTCGAACCGGAAGGACGCAAATTCACGCCGCATGTCACCCTCGCGCGGCTGCGCAATTCTTCCAGCCATCAGGTTGCCGAGTATTTTTCCTCGCGCGGGCATTTCCGCGCGCCGGTGTTCGAGCTGGAGCGCTTCGTGCTGTTTTCGTCGCGCGATTCCGTCGGCGGCGGGCCTTACGTGGTTGAGGCGGACTACCCTTTTCTTGAAACCATGACCCACCTGCGGCAGGCGCGCCGCTAGCGCGTGATCCGCCGGTCGCGCGCTTAGCCGTTGAATTGCAACAATAATGCTTGGCATGCCAGCGCGCTTGTCCGCTTTGCTCGGCGCTTGCGGCTTGCGGACGACGGCGTCTGGCGGCTATGCCTCGCGCATCTTTTCGCCTCACGCGCACCTTCACGAATAGTCCATGCCGAGCTCTGTCCGCGAGCACTACGGGGCCCTTGTCGCCGCCGGTGAGATCGAGCGCGATCCCGCGCAGGAAGCCGCGCTTGCGTTGCTGGCGCAGCTCGAGGCGCGGCTCGCGATGCATCGGCTGGCGCGCAAATCCTCCTCGCTCGGCTGGCTGTTCGGGCGGCAGGAGCCGAAGGAGCCGATCAAGGGTCTCTACCTTTACGGCGAGGTCGGCCGCGGCAAGACCATGCTGATGGATCTGTTCTTCGAGGCGAGCCCGGTCGCGCGCAAGCGGCGCGCGCATTTCCACGAGTTCATGGCGGACGTGCACGAGCGCGTGCACGTCCATCGGCAGCAGCTGAAACGCGGCGAGGTCAAAGGCGACGATCCGATCGCGCCGGCCGCCGCTGCCATTGCGGAGGAGTCATGGCTGCTGTGCTTCGATGAATTCCACGTCACCGATATCGCCGATGCGATGATCCTCGGGCGTCTGTTTACCCGTCTGTTCGAACATGGCGTGGTGGTGATCGCGACCTCCAATGTCGCGCCGGATGAGCTTTATCGTGATGGCTTGAATCGCGCGCTGTTCCTGCCGTTCATCGCCTTGCTGCGCGAGCGCATGACGGCGATGCGGATCGATGCCCGCACCGACTTCCGGCTGGAGAAACTGACGGGCGCTCCGGTCTGGCATGTGCCGGCCGACGCCGCGGCGGACGCCGCGATGGATCAGGCCTGGCGCCGTCTGACCGGCGCCCATCACGGCGCGGCACATGACGTGATCAGCAAGGGCCGCGCGATTCATGTACCGCGCGCGGCCATGGGCGTGGCGCGTTTTTCATTCGCCGATCTGTGCGAGCGCCCGCTCGGCGCGCTCGATTACCTGAAGCTGGCGCATGAATTCCATACGCTGCTGATCGATCATATTCCGGTCATGGATTTTTCACGGCGCAACGAAGCCAGGCGCTTCATCACGCTGATCGACACGCTGTATGACCAGGCGGTGAAGCTGGTGGCCTCGGCCGAGGCCGATCCCGACGCGCTCTATCAGGCCAGCGATGGATCCGAGGCGATGGAATTCAAGCGCACCGCCTCGCGCCTGTTCGAGATGCGCTCGGATTCCTATCTGGCTCTGCCGCATGGGCGGCGCGATTCGCCCGGCCAGATGCAGGAGGGGATTGTGGAGACTTGACCAGCCGCCGACCGGGCAGTTAATGACCTGCGCACCGCGCATTTCAGCGGCCTTTTTCAGGGAAATCCCACGCGATGAAACGAAACAAGATCGCATTGATCGGCGCCGGCCAGATCGGTGGCACGCTTGCTCACCTGATCGGGCTGAAAGAGCTCGGCGACGTGGTGATGTTCGACATCGCCGAAGGCACGCCGCAGGGCAAATCGCTCGATCTTGCGCAATCTTCGCCGGTGGACGGCTTCGACGCGAAGTTCACCGGGGTTAATTCCTATGAGGCGATTGAGGGCGCCGATGTTTGCATCGTCACCGCCGGCGTACCGCGCAAGCCGGGCATGAGCCGCGACGATCTTTTGAGCATCAATCTCAAGGTGATGGAGCAGGTGGGCGCCGGCATCAAGAAATACGCGCCCAATGCCTTCGTCGTCTGCATCACCAATCCGCTCGACGCCATGGTCTGGGCGCTGCAGAAGACCTGCGGGCTGCCCAGGCAAATGGTCGTCGGCATGGCAGGCGTGCTCGACTCGGCGCGCTTCCGTTATTTCCTGGCCGACGAGTTCCACGTCTCGGTGGAAGACGTCACCGCTTTCGTGCTCGGCGGGCACGGCGACACCATGGTGCCGCTGCCGCGCTATTCGACCGTCGCCGGCATTCCGCTGCCGGACCTCGTGAAGATGGGCTGGACCACGCAGGCGCGCATTGACGAGATCGTCACCCGCACGGCCAATGGCGGCGCCGAAATCGTCAACCTGCTGAAGACCGGCTCGGCCTTTTACGCGCCCGCAACCTCGGCCATTGCCATGGCCGAGAGCTATCTGCGCGACAAAAGGCGCGTATTGCCCTGCGCCGCCTGGCTCAATGGCGAATACGGCATCAACGACCTCTATGTCGGCGTCCCGGTGGTGCTGGGGGCAAAAGGTGTTGAACGGATTGTGGAAATCGAGCTTTCCAGCGCCGAGCGCGACGCCTTTGAGCGGTCCGCCGCCTCGGTTCAGACTTTGGTCGATGCCTGCAAGAAAATTGCACCGGGCCTCGGCCAGTAACGCTAAGATGGTCTGGTATACGGTATGCCAGACCTTCCGGACCATTTTTTATGAACATCCACGAATACCAGGCCAAGGCGCTCTTGCGGGATGCTGGCGTGCCGGTCCCGCGCGGCCAGGCGGCCTTCTCCCCCGATGAAGCGGTGAAAGCCGCTGAGGCTTTGGGCGGCCCGGTCTGGGTGGTGAAGGCGCAGATCCATGCCGGCGGCCGCGGCAAGGCGGGCGGCGTCAAAGTCGTCAAATCGATCGCTGACGTGAAAAAGGAGGCCGAGCGCCTGCTCGGCGCCACGCTCGTCACGCATCAGACCGGCCCGCAAGGCAAGCAGGTCCATCGCCTCCTGATCGAGGAAGGCGCGGCGATCGCGCGCGAGATTTATTTCTCGCTGCTGGTGGACCGCGAGAGCTCGCGCGTTGCGGTGGTCGCCTCCACCGAAGGCGGCATGGACATCGAGAAGGTCGCGCATGACACGCCGGAGAAGATCACGAGCTTCTCCATCGATCCGGCCACCAACATCTGCCCGTTCCATGTGCGGCTGTTGTCGAAGGCGCTGAACCTTGACGACAAGCAGCAGAAGCAGATGAGCGCGCTGCTGACCAAGCTCTACAAGGCCTTCACCGAGAAGGATATGAGCCTTCTGGAAGTGAACCCGCTGATCGTGACCAAGGACGGCGATCTCGTTTGCCTCGACGCCAAGGTGAGCTTCGACGCCAACGCGCTCTACATGCATCCGGACGTGGTCGAGCTGCGCGACATCACCGAAGAAGACGACAAGGAAATCCAGGCCTCGAAATACGACCTGAATTACATCGCGCTCGACGGCAGCATCGGCTGCATGGTCAACGGCGCCGGCCTCGCCATGGCCACCATGGACATCATCAAGCTCTA
>DASSPI010000156.1:0-9407 GCA_035699705.1 Xanthobacteraceae bacterium | reverse complement strand
CTGCCGTAGCCGCGAGGGCCGCCTGGCCGAGGAAGGTTACGGAAAAGAGATAGGGCGGCAGGAAGTCCTTGGTGAAGATGATGAGCTGCGGTCCCACCACCGCAGAGGCGACGCCGCCCGCCAGCACCCACGAGACCGCCTGCGGCCGGAACGCGACGCTCGCCGTCTCGGCGGCCGCGAAGCGATAGGCATGATGCGAAGCTGCGTAGATACCGCTGCAAAAGGCGCCCAGCAGAAACAGCCCGAACGAGCCCTGCAGAACCGCCGCCGCGCAAACAAGGCCGGACAGCACACCCATGGCGGCGCCGGTCTGCAGCGCGGGGCGCCGGCCGTAGCGCCGCGCCAGCGCGCCGATCGGCAAGGTGCCGAGCCACATGCCGATCACCATCACGCTGATCGGCAGCGTCGCCAGTCCCTTATCGGGCGCCAGCATCGTCCCGATGATGCCGCCGGTGGTGACCACCACGACCTGGTTGCCGCCGGCCAGCGCCTGGGCAAGTGCCAGCACCAGCACGTTGCGACGGGCCAACCGGTCGTCGTCTAAGACATTGATCGGCATGGCGGCCGGCGCTTCCCCTAAATACGGGGCCTGTCTTAGCCGCTGGCGCCGTAGCTAACCAGGATGAACCGGAGCCGCCGCGATAAAAGTTTTGCGCCTTATTTCACCGGCAAGGTCTGAGCATAAGCCAACACATCCACAGCGTTTTGAATATCGAAGACCCGCCACGCCGGCATCGGTGCGCCCGGTTGACCGTTGCGGATCTTGTGCAAGGTTTCCCATGGATTTTCGGCGGCAACGGTCCCGATAAATTCCGGAGTCTTGGCGTCGCCGAAATTGAGCAACTTGCCGTCAAAGCCGTGACACGCTGCGCAGACCGCCTGATAAAGCTTGCGGCCGTGGTCGACATTGCCCTTGGCCTTCTTGGTCGCGGAGTCGATGTAAGTATTGGTGTCGTGCTGGCCCTTGCTGATGAACAGCGCCAGCCGTCCGAGCGCGTCATCAGGAATCTGCGCGGCCGTGTAGCCGTGCGGCTTCTCCCGCAGCAGGGCGACGATCTTGCCCGGATCCGTGCCGCTCATCTTGTCGACGCCCTTAATGCCAGTGAAGTGCGATCCCTTGGAATAAGCGCCGGCGGCGCCTTTATAGTCCCAGCCGTGGCATTCTTTGCACCGCCAGGTGACTGCACCTTTCTGCGTTCCTGAGGCCGGATAGGCAGGGTTGGTTTCTTTTGGCTCTTCCGTCCCCGCGGCTTCCCACCAGTCGTCGTAAATGCGACCGCCGGATGAAACTGCCCATTCCTCGGTTGGGTCTATCGGTACGCCCAAAACGAAGTCGCGATTATCGGCCGCGCCTGCCATTTGTATCAAGCATAAGGCCGCCAGCAGGCCGCCGGCAAAGGTTGCTGTAAGGCAATTGGATGGTTGGATGGTCTTTAAGGTATCTCGCTTCATAAGATAAATCCTTCTTGTACCACCGGGACTAATCACCTTTCAGTATAGCAAATATTCCAAGGGCCGGCGCTGTTTTTATTGATTTTGGATCAAACCGACATTCTTTGATTCCGAGCAGTAGAACACGGGTATAAGCTTGCCCGCGCGCCCCGCTAATCCCGCCAAAGAAGCCGGCCCAACACCACAGCTGCCCCCATGCCTGCGAGTTGCACGACGATGAAAGCCGGAACGCCGCCTGGTGCGATGCCGGCGAACGAAATCCTAGAAATGGCTGAACGACGTTTGGCGCAGGCTCAACGGCCGGCCGCCCTCACCCAGAAAGCTCGGGGCGCCCTCGCCGGCCATCACGCGGCCGATGTCGGCGGCCGGAACACCGGCGGCCTGCGCCGCGGCGATGAAAGCATCGCTCCGCGCAGCCGGAACAGCACAGACGATCTCGTAATCGTCGCCGCCGGAAAGAATGGTTTCGATCAGCGCCGGCTCCGCGGCCAAAGCCGTGCGCGCCGCATCCGACAGCGGAACGCGCGCAACGTCGATCTGCGCGGTGACGCCCGAGGTGCGGCAAAGCTTTGCAAGATCGCCGGCAAGACCATCGGAAACATCCAGCGCCGCCGAGGCATGCGTCTGCACCAGCTCGGCCAGGGCGCTGCGCGGCTGCGGCAGGAGATAGCGGCCCAGAAGATGTGCGCGGGACCCGTCATCGAGGTTCCAGCGGCGCGCCGCATCCGCGTCGCTGCGGATTCTTAGGCCGAGCGAAGCGTCGCCGACCGTTCCGGTCACGATGATCCGGTCGCCGGGCTTGGCGCCGCGACGGTGCACCATTCTGCCCTGCGGCACGAAGCCGAAGGCGGTGATCGATACCATCAGCGGCCCCGGGGTTTTCACCGTGTCGCCCCCGAGGAGCGGACAAGCATAAGCATCGGCGTCCGCGCCCAGGCCCTGCGCGAAGGCTGCGAGCCAGGCGTCGGTCACATGGTCCGGCAGCGCCAGCGCCAGCAGAAATCCCGCGGGCGGGGCGCCCTTGGCGGCGAGGTCCGACAGATTCACCCGCAGCGCCTTGCGCGCGACGGCATCGGCCGGATCGTCGGGAAAGAAATGCACTCCCGCGACGATCGCATCCTTGGTGAGAACGAGATCGCAGCCGGCCGGCGGCGTCAGCATCGCGGCGTCGTCGGAAAGACGCAGCGCGCCCGGGTGCCGCGCGATCGGAGCAAAATATTTCGCGATCAGGCGTTCCTCGCCGGTCTCAGCGGGAGTCTTGCTCATCGCTCACCCCCGCGCTGGAAACTCCGGCGCGCGCATCTCGCGCGCGAGCTGGTCGAGCACCGCATTGACCATGCCGGTTTCGTCGCCTTCGACAAAGGCATGCGCCACGTCGACATATTCCGACACGATGACGCGCGCCGGCACATCCCGGCGGTGATCGAGCTCGTAAGCTCCCGCGCGCAACGCCGCGCGCAGCACGGCTTCGACGCGCTTCAGCGGCCAGCCACGCTGCAGGGCTGCGTCGATCAGCGGATCGAGCCTTCGCTGTTCCCGCACCACGCCGCCGACGATGTCGCGGAAGAAGGCCGCTTCGGCCGGCAGGTATTGCTCGCCCTCCACCTCGCGCCCCATCCAGTGGCTTTCAAACTGCGCGAGGATCTCGTGCAGCGGGGTGCCCGCCACGTCCATTTGATAGAGCGCCTGCACCGCCGCGAGCCGCGCGGCGCCGCGGCGATTGGCCTTACGTTTGTCCTTCGGGGCTCCGGCGGCCATGGCGTCAACCGGCCGCGACGCGGCGTTTGAGCTTCACCATCGCCAGACAGGCGCGCACCGCCTCGCCGCCCTTGTCGGCCTCCTCCATGCGGGCGCGCGCCCAGGCCTGGGATTCGGTATCGACCGTGATGATGCCGTTGCCGACGGGAAAGCGCTGGGTCACCGCATAGTCCATCAGCGCGCGTGCGGATTCCTGCGAAACGATCTCGAAATGGATGGTGTCGCCGCGGATGACGCAGCCGAGCGCGACCGCTCCGTCGTAAGGCTGCTTGCGCTTCTCCGCCGCCTCCACCGCGATGGCGATCGCGGCCGGGATTTCCAGAGAGCCCGGCACCGTCAGCCGGTCGAACCTGGCGCCGGCCTGTTCGAGCGCGCGCGTCGCTCCGGCCAGCAGCGCATCGGCGATGTCGTCATAGAAACGCGCCTCGACGATGAGGATGCGCGCACCCGCAAGGTCGTCGGTCTTGTCGCTCGCGGGTCGCCGCGGCTCGGCCATGGTATCGATGTCCCGTTACGAGCGCGTCAGTAGCAAGCCGCGAGCGGCGAAAGCAAGGCTGGTCTTCCCTCTCGTCTCAGCGCGCTTCAGCCAGACGCGCAGCATAGCGCGCCAGCATATCGACTTCGAGGTTAACCGCATCGCCGGCCTGCAAAGTCCCAAGCGTGGTCATTTTCAGCGTATGCGGAATGATCAGGACCGAGAAATCGTCCCCTTGCACCGTATTCACCGTAAGCGAGACGCCGTCGAGCGTGACCGAGCCCTTGCTGGCGATGAAGCGCGAGAGCGCGCCGGGCGCGCGCAGCGTGAAACGGGCGAAATCGCTTCCGTCCTCGCGGTCCAGCACCTGCGCCAATCCGTCGACATGGCCGCTGACCATATGCCCGCCCAACTCGTCGCCGTGTTTCAGCGCGCGCTCCAGATTGATTTTGGTGCCCGGCCGCCAGCGTCCGACCGTCGTGACCTTCAAAGTTTCAGCCGCGGCATCGGCGGCAAACCAGGTGCGGCCGTTTTCCTCGCCGCTTCCGACCACGGTGAGGCAGACGCCCGCGCAGGCGATCGACGCGCCGTCCGCGATGGAGGCGCGATCGTAGCCGCAGGCGATCTTCAGCCGATGCAGCCCCTCGCCGGCCGGCTGCATGGCTATCACCTCGCCCATATCGGTCACGATCCCGGTGAACATCGTTACTTCCGCTCGAAATATTCGGCGCTGTCGGGGCCGACCGCCTCGCTGCGCACCGATTGCAGATGGTGACCCAGCGCCGTGAGCGGCAGCCCTTCGAGCGCATCGATGCCATCCTCGCCAATCTTGTTGGGGCCGTGAAACACGACCGCCTCATCCACCAGATCGGCGGAAACGAAAGCGGCCGCCACGCGCGGGCCGCCTTCCACCATCAGGCGCGTGATGCCGCGCTCCGCCAGCACCTTCAAGACCTCCGCCAGATCGAGCCTGCCATCCTGGCCCGCGACTCGGAAAACCTCGACGCCCTTGTCGCGCAAAATCTGCTCCGCCATGGCGGAAGCCTGCGGCGCGCAGAAGACCCAGGTCGGATTCTCACGCGCGGTGGAAACCACATTCATCGACAAGGGCACGCGCAATTGCGAATCGAGCACCACGCGGACGGGCGAGCGCTCGCGCATCCCGGACAGCCGCGCTGTGAGCGAGGGATTGTCCGCTATCACCGTGCCGAGCCCCACCAGGATGGCGTCGCTCTGGGCGCGCAGCAGAAACACCTGCCGGCGTGCCTCGGCCGCCGTGATCTCCGCCGGCTGGCGTCCGGCGGCACCGGCCTTGCCGTCGCTTGAGACCGCCAGCTTGAGCAAGACATGCGGGCGGCCGTCGCGGATGCGGCGGAAGTGGCCGGCGTGCACGCGCCGCGCCTCCTCCGCGCCCAACCCGACCTCTACGGCGATCTTTTTTTCGCGCAGGCGGTCGTGCCCCTGACCGGCCACCTCGGAATTGGGGTCCTCCATCGCGGAGACGACGCGCGCGATGCCGGCGCGTATGACGGCGTCGGCGCAGGGCGGCGTCTTGCCCTCATGCGAGCAGGGCTCGAGCGTGACGTAAAGCGTGGCGCCGCGCGCCGCCTTCCCCGCCCGCCTGAGCGCCTGCGTCTCCGCGTGCGGGCGGCCGCCGGGCTGGGTCCAGCCGCGGCCGATGATCTGTCCATCTTTCACGACAACCGCGCCGACGGCGGGATTGGGCCAGGTATTGCCGAGCCCGCGCCGCCCCAACGTCAGCGCCAGGGCCATGAATCTCGCGTCGTCGGCCTCGGGCATCGCTATTTCCGCGGCGCCGGACGCGGCTCCTCATCGCCGGACAATTCTCCGAGCACCGCCTCGAAATCTTTCGCCTCGCGGAAATTGCGGTAGACCGAGGCAAAGCGCACATAGGCGACGTCGTCGAGCCCGCGCAGATGCTCCATCACGATCTCGCCGATGGCTTCCGAGGAAACGTCGGTCTCGCCCAGGCTCTCCAGCTCGCGCACGATCTTGGAGACCGTCTGCTCGATGCGCTCCGGATCGACCGGCCGCTTGCGCAGCGAGATCTGCACCGAGCGCATCAGCTTGTCGCGGTCGAAAGGCACGCGCCGGCCATTGCGCTTGATCACGACGAGCTCGCGCAATTGCACGCGCTCGAAAGTGGTGAAGCGGAAATTGCAGGCCAGGCAAACGCGGCGCCGGCGGATCACCGCGGAATCCTCGGTCGGCCGTGAATCCTTCACCTGGGTATCGAGGCTCGCACAACTCGGACAGCGCATCCCCTTCCCCCTTTGCCGCGTTATCCCGGGTAGATCGGGAAACGTGAAATCAGCGCGTGGACCTTCTCGCGCACTGCGCCTTCCACCAGCGAGTCTTCCTCGGTGCCCTTCTGCGACAGCACGTCGAGTACCTCGGCGATCAGTTCGCCGACATGACGAAATTCGGCAACGCCAAAGCCGCGCGTGGTGCCCGCCGGCGTGCCGAGCCGGATGCCCGAGGTGACCATCGGTTTTTCCGGATCGAACGGAATGCCATTCTTGTTGCAGGTGATGTGGGCGCGCCCGAGCGCCGCTTCCGCCACCTTGCCGGTCAGGCGCTTGGGCCGCAGGTCAACCAGCATGAGATGGGTATCGGTTCCGCCGGAGACGATATCGAGCCCGCGCGATTTCAGCGTCTCCGACAGCGCCCTGGCATTCTCGACGACATTCCTGGCGTAGAGCTTGAAGGAGGGACGCAATGCTTCGCCGAAGGCCACCGCCTTGGCGGCGATGACATGCATCAACGGCCCGCCCTGCAGGCCGGGGAAGACAGCCGAGTTGAACTTCTTCGCCAGAGCTTCGTCATTGGTGAGGATGACGCCGCCGCGCGGCCCCCGCAGGGTTTTGTGCGTGGTCGTGGTCACCACATGCGCATGCGGAAATGGGCTGGGATGCGCGCCGCCGGCCACCAGGCCCGCGAAATGCGCCATGTCGACCATAAGATAGGCGCCGACCGAATCCGCGATCTCGCGGAAGCGGCGGAAATCGAGAATCCGCGGATAGGCGGAGCCGCCGGCGATGATGACCTTCGGCTTGTGCTCCTGCGCGAGCTTTTCCACCTCATCCATGTCGATGCGGTGATCGTCGCGCCGCACGCCGTAGGGCACCGGCTTGAACCATTTGCCCGACATGTTTACGGGCGAGCCATGGGTGAGATGCCCGCCCGCGGCCAGGTTCAAACCCATGAAAGTGTCGCCCGGCTGCATCAGCGCAAAGAAGGTTTCCGCATTGGCGGAAGCGCCGGAATGCGGCTGCACATTGGCGAAGCCACAGCCGAACAATTTGGTCACCCGATCGATGGCGATCTGCTCGACGATATCGACGAATTGACAGCCGCCGTAGTAGCGCTTGCCCGGCAGGCCTTCGGCATATTTGTTGGTCAGCACCGAGCCCTGCGCCTCCAGCACGGCGCGGCTGACGATGTTCTCAGAAGCGATCAGCTCGATCTCGTTGCGCTGGCGGCCAAGTTCGAGGCCGATCGCGTCGGCAATCTCACGGTCGGTCTCGGCCAGCGAAGCCTCGAAAAAGCGGTCCGCCTCGGCCGGCGACGCGGGCTTATGGGTCAGCGACATTCCTCGAGCTCCTGAGACATTACTTGAAGCAGCAATCGGCCCGCCAGGCGGGATTTTGGCAGGCAATGGCGATAGCATATCGGCCAGAACGCGCCAAGCTTTGGGACCGTATTAGCCCCCAGCCGCAACATCTAGCGATTTGATGAGCGGCCCCCTTCACCCCGCTGCTCACCGTCGTTCGCAGCGCCCTCCCCACCGGGGGTAAGGAACTCAGCCGCGAGAGGTGGCCTGGGCGCCCTCGATTCCGTCGCGGCCGTAGATATCCTCGCGGAATTGCACCACGCCATCGGAGGTGGCCCAGGCGGTGACATAGACCCAGTAGAGCGGCACCGGCCGCGCCAGCCGCGCGTCCTTGCGATCACCGCCGCGTATCACCTGGTCGATTTCCTGCCGCGACCAGCCCGGCATGCCGCCGAGCAGCCAGTTCACCAGTTCGCGCACATTCTGGATGCGCACGCAGCCGGAGGAGTGAAAACGGAAATCCTCGCCGAACAGGTTCTTCAGCGGGGTGTCGTGCATATAGACCTGGTGGGAATTCGGGAAATTGATGCGGACCGAGCCAAGCGAATTGAAGTCGCCCGGATCCTGCTTGAACTGGTAATTCACCGCCTCTTCCGAATACCAGTTGATCTGCGACGGCGGCTGTTCGGCGCCGCGCTGGTCGAAAATCCGGATACGGTTGTTGGTAAGATAATCCGGCTCGGCCTGCATCTTCGGTATGAGATCGCGCCGCACGATCGATACCGGCACGGTCCAGTAGGGATTGAAATTGACCTCGACGATGCGGCTCTGGATATCCGGCGAGGGCCGGTCCGGCTTGCCGACCACCGCGATGTGGCGCGATACCGCAATGCCGTTTTCGATCGCCTCGATCTGCGCCGCCGGAATATTGCAGGTGACGAAGCGCTCGCCGAAATTGCCGCTCAGGCCGCGCAGCCGCACCAGATTGGTGCGCAACTGCGCGAGCCGCACCGGCGCCGGAATATTCAGCGCCTTGAAGGTCTGCTCGCGCACGACGCCGTCGACGCCGATGCCATGGCGGGCCTGAAACCGGCGCACCGCCGCTTCCACATAGGAATCGAACACGTCGGTGACGCCGGCATTGCTCTCCAGATCGCCCGCCAGCGAGAGCCGCTGGCGCAGCGGAATCACGCTGGCGTGCCGCTTGCCGAGCCGCAGCCGGTCCGATTGCGGCACGACCGGCCAGCCGCCGCGGGCGACAATGGCCTCATAGCGCTGGATCGCCTGTTCCGTCGTCTGCACCGTCGAGGGCCCGAGCGTCGGCAGCGAGGCCTGCGGCATATGGATGGTGCGGGAAGCGGAATCGAAGCCGCGGCCGAAATCGCCGCGCTGGTTCTGGTCGATCAGCGCCTGCAGCGTCGTATCTTCGGCCGCGCCGGCGCGCAGCCATGGCGCCGCCACGGCGGCCGCGGCGGCACCCTGGCCGAGACGGCGAAGGAAGCCTCGGCGATTCATTGCGTCCTTGTCGCTGCGGAATCTGGCCATGGCGTCGTCAGATCAAGATTGGCGTGAGTCGGGGAAGCACTCCAGCCCCGCCGCGGCGATCCGCTGCGATCCACTCATGAGAGACCCCCCTCGCCCGCGGAATAGCTTGTAACGCGGTAATCGCGGCGCGGGGCGATTTTGTGGCCGAGCCCAAAAACGAAAAAAGCCCTGGCCGAAGCCAGGGCTGAAGTCTCGCCAGTCAACACCGGTTACAAGCGATAGAGGATCTGATCCGTCCAGAACCGCTCGAGCCGGTGAAGCGATTTGTTCAAAGTGACAAATTCATCCGAACTGATGCCGCCGACCTGCTCCACCGTGCGGACGTGCTTCTGATACAGCGCGTCGACAATGTTGCGAACTTCCTGGCCCTTCTCGGTCAGCTTGATGCGTACGGAGCGGCGGTCGACACGCGACCGCTGGTGATCGAGGAAGCCCATCTCGACGAGCTTCTTCAGATTGTAGGAAACGTTGGAGCCGAGATAATAGCCGCGCGTGCGCAGTTCTCCCGCCGTCAGTTCCTTGTCGCCGACGTTGTAGAGAAGCAGCGCCTGCACGGAATTGATGTCGGCGCGTCCACGACGATCAAACTCGTCCTTGATGACG
>DASSPI010000155.1:0-2457 GCA_035699705.1 Xanthobacteraceae bacterium | reverse complement strand
CCAGCGATGGCAGGGAGCGGTCGCCGGCTTCGATCACGGCCCACGAGGATGCCGGCGTTTAGGGTAATCCGCGCGTCATCATCCCCCAAAATAGGGGGTAATGCCGGGCTTGACCGGGTTTTATGAAGGGATTACTGAGCCTCACGACCGCCCGATGCGACGATCTGTGCGTCGCGGGCAAGAAATGTCTGCCGAGGACGCTCCGCATGCTGAACAAAGACGATAACGAACTCTTGACCCGGGTCGGTCCGGGGACGGCCATGGGGTCCTTCTTCCGGCAGTATTGGCACCCGGTCCTGCTTTCGGCGGAATTGCCGCATCCGGATTGCGCCCAGGTCCGGGTTCGCGTTCTCGGGGAAAGCCTGATTGCCTTCCGGGACACAAGCGGACAGGTCGGTTTTATCGGCGAGCAGTGTCCCCACCGCAAGGCTTCGCTCTTCTTCGGGCGCAATGAGGAAGGCGGCGTGCGCTGCGCCTACCACGGCTGGAAGTTCGACATCGCCGGCCGCTGCACCGATATGCCGAACGAGTTGGACGACCGCGTTAAGGACAAAATCCGCCACAAGGCCTATCCGGCGCGAGAGCAAGGCGGTGCCATCTGGATCTATATGGGGGCCGACAATCCTGCGCCGCCGCTGCCGAATCTGGAATGGATTGATCTGCCGGCCGAGCAACGGTTTCAAGCCAAGCGAGTGCAGCAGAGCAATTGGCTCCAGACGCTCGAAGGCGACATCGATCAAAGCCATGTCGGCTTCGCCCATCGGCGGTTCGATCGCGATCCCAGCGTCAGCGGGCGCCCGACGGTCGACAGGGTTCGCCTGGCCGACACGCATCCGCGCATGGTGGCGCACGACATGCCCTATGGCGTGTTGATCGGCGCGGGGCGTGTAGCGAGCGAGGCGCAACGCTATTGGCGGATCACCCAGTATCTGTTTCCTCATTGGGTGATGACCGGGCCTTACGGCCAGAACCCCACGCGGCATGCGCGGGCCTGGGTGCCCATCGACGATTATTCGACGCTGTTATTCACCGTCACCTTCCACCCGCTCAATCCGCTGCCGGAAAAGGCTATTGCCAATCTGCGGCAAGGCTCCGGCGCGGGATATGTCGGAGAGCAGCACTTCCGGCCCGCGACGGACGCGCCCTTTGGGGCCTGGCTTCCGAAAGCCAGCTTGGAAAATGATTTCTTCCTGGATCGTGAGTCGCAAAAGACGACTCACTATTCCGGGATCAGCGAATTCTGGGCCCAGGATGCGGCGTTGCAGGAGAGCATGGGGCGGATTTCGGATCGCAGCGACGAGCATTTGGTCACTGGCGATGTCGGCATCGTGCGCGTTCGCCGACGTCTCCTGCAGGTCGTCAAGGCCTTGCGCGACGGCAGCCAGCCGGCGCCGGTGGCGCACGATCCGGACGCTTATCAGGTGCGTGGCGCCGCGGTGTTGCTCGCCGCGAATGCGTCCTGGATCGACGAGACCGAAGAGCAACGGAAGGTCATCCCCGGCGTCAACCAGGCGGGCATCTGATCAGGCGCGGTCACAACCGTCGGGCGCTGGTCGTCGCGAACTGACGACGACCGGACTCCGGCGCCCCGATGTCTATCTCCGATGCCCGATCAGCCTTATGCTGTCTTGCTTGCGAGGCTTGCCCGTTTTTCGGCGGAATAAAGGCCAAACCGCTCGTTGGTCGCGTCCAATTCGATGATGCGATCCTGCGCCGGGTCGCGGATCACTCCGATCGGATCGCCGCCTTTGCGCACGATCTCGATCTGCTCGCGCAGCATCTTGCGAAACATCGCAATGCCCCGATCGGCGGCTCCGAGATTTTCCTGCGTGCGGTCGGTTATGGGCCCCTGGGTTTCCCACGCCATGGCATCCTGCGCCGGCGTGATGTCCATCAGGAATTCGCCGTCCGGCGTTTTGAGAGGACGGTATTCGAACGGCGGATCTTGGTCGGGGGAAAAGTCGCCCTCCGGAACCGGCAGCGGCTGGTATCGATCTTGCGTTTCACCCGATAGCGCAATGGCGTTGGTTTTCGATGGGATGAAGTTGACGCGATAAATCCGTGTATGAGTATCGTCGAGAGGAACGCGAATCTCGATGTAGTGACGGAAATTGTACGACCCGTCTTCGTTTCGCCCGGCTGGTTTCAGATTGCGCAGAATGGTCGGAAAGACCAGCGGATGATCGGCGGTCAGCTGCGGATCTCCGGGCTTTTTTCCGGGAGTGATGCGGCGCTTGATGATGCCGTATGCGAAACGCGTGAACTCGTGCTTTTCTTGATAGGGGTTTTGCTCCAGCGCGCCCTTGCCGGCATTGATGAAATGCAGAAAAAAAGCATGCGAGGAATCGACGGAATTCTCCATCGGTTGAAGCCAGTTGCAATCCAGCACTTCCTGGATTTGCACCCATTTCTTGCCGTCGGTTCGCGCCAGCGCGTCCCAGCGCGGCAGCAGCGGGA
>DASSPI010000154.1:0-4097 GCA_035699705.1 Xanthobacteraceae bacterium | reverse complement strand
TTCGTGCGCTGCGTCCGGGAAAAGCTACGTCGCAAACCTGAAATGCATCACGTCGCCGTCGTTGACGACGTAATCCTTGCCTTCCAGCCGCAGCTTGCCGGCGTCGCGCGCGCCGGCCTCGCCGCCGAGCGCAACATAATCGTCATAGGCGATGGTCTCGGCGCGGATGAAACCGCGCTCGAAATCGGTATGGATGACGCCGGCGGCCTGCGGGGCCTTGGTGCCCTTGGTGATGGTCCAGGCGCGCGCCTCTTTCGGCCCGACGGTGAAATAGGTGACGAGGTGCAGCAGCTCGTAGCCGGCGCGGATCAGGCGATCGAGACCGGGCTCGTTGAGGCCGAGCGTGGAAAGAAAATCCTCGCGTTCTTCGCGTGACAGCACCGCGATCTCGGCCTCGATCTGCGCGGAGATGACGACCGCGACCGCGCCCTCCTCCTTCGCCAGCGCTTCCACCTTGCGGGAATAGTCGTTGCCGGCGGCGGCCGCGCCTTCCTCCACGTTGCAGACATAGAGCACCGGCTTCGACGTCATCAGTCCGAGCATGGCGAAGGCCTTTTCCTCCTCCGGCTTGCGCTCGACCAGCCGCGCCGGCTTGCCCTCGCGCAGCAGTGCCAGCGCGCGGTTCACCAGCCCGAGCTGCTCCCTGGCTTCCTTGTCGTTGCCCTTGGCCTTCTTCTCCAGCGCATCGAGGCGCTTTTCCAGCGAGTCGAGATCGGCCAGCATCAGCTCGGTCTCGATGATCTCGATGTCGGCGAGCGGATCGATCTTGCCCGCCACATGCGTGATGTCGCCGTTCTCGAAACAGCGCACGACGTGGGCGATGGCATCGACTTCGCGGATGGTGGCGAGGAACTGGTTGCCGAGCCCCTCGCCTTTCGATGCGCCTTTCACCAGCCCCGCGATGTCGACGAAGGTCAGCCGGGTCGGGATGATCTGCGCCGACTTGCCGATCTTCGCCAGCCTGTCGAGCCGCGGATCCGGCACCGCCACTTCGCCCACATTGGGCTCGATGGTGCAGAACGGATAATTCGCCGCCTGCGCCGCGGCGGTTTCCGTCAGTGCATTGAAGAGCGTCGACTTGCCCACGTTGGGCAGGCCGACGATGCCGCATTTGAAACCCATATTATTCTCTCGTTGAATTCACTCGGCGTCGGGCTTCTCGCCTTCGCCTTTGTCGAAAAATCCCTTCGCCGCCATGGCGAGATGCACTTTGTTCTGAAACGTCGCGTCCTGCCCGCGCGCGATCAGCTCGGCGTTGTCGGCGATCGCCCCGCACAGAGCCTGCACCCATTCCATGTCGGCCTTGCTGAAATCGCTCAGCACATGGCCATGCACCAGTTCCTTGACGCCCGGATGGCCGATGCCCAGCCGCACGCGGCGATAGTCATTGCCCATGTGGTTGCTGATCGAGCGCAGCCCGTTATGGCCGGCGTTGCCGCCGCCGGTTTTCACCCGCAACTTGGCCGGCGGCAATTCGACCTCGTCCTGGAAAACCACGATCTCGCTCAGCGGAATTTTGTAGAAAGCGGCGGCTTCCTGCACCGCGCGCCCGCTGTCGTTCATGAACGTGCCGGGCAGCAACAGCAGCACGCGCTCGCCGCCGAGGCTGCCTTCCGCGGTCACGCCCTGGAAGCGGCGCTTCCACGGCGAGAAGCCGTGGCGGCGCGCGATCGCGTCCACCACCATGAAGCCGATGTTGTGGCGATTGCGGACGTATTGGCTGCCCGGATTGCCGAGGCCGACGAAGAGCAGCATGGCGCAAAATCTCCCCGTCCGCCGCGCCATCCGATCTCGGCGTTACCCGAGATCGGCACTATGAGTGCTTGCCAGTGTCCCTGAGAATCCGAAGTTCGCGTGAGTACCCGCAGCACGTTGGGTGCGAACTTCGGATCCGGGACACTGGTCTAAACAACGCCTTACTTCTTCGCGGGCGGTGCTTTGGCATCCGCTGCGGGTGCAGCGCCGGCAGCCGGAGCCGCGGGAGCGGCGCCCGGTGCGCCGGTCGGAGCCGGCGGCGCGGCGGCGGCAGCGGCGGCAGCGGCGGCCTGAGCGGCAGCGGCTTCAGCGGCGGCCTTGATTTCTTCCGCGTAACCCGAGGGCGGCACGATGGTGACCAGCGTGGCGTCCGGCGCCGCCATCAACTGCACGCCCGGCGGCAGCGTGATCTCGTTCAAATGGCGCGAGTGATTGATGTCGAGATCGCTCACGTCCACCACGATCTCTTCCGGGATCTGGTCGGCGCGCACGCGCACCGCGATGGTATGCTCGACGATGTTGACCGCACCGCCGCGCTTCACGCCGGGCGAGGTTTCCGCGCCGCGCACATGCACCGGAATATTGACGCGGATGACGGCGCCTTCGCCCAGCCGCAGGAAGTCGACATGCACGGGCACATCCTTCACCGGGTCGAGCTGGAAATCGCGCGGGATCACGCGGTGCTTTTTGCCGTCGAGATCGAGGTCGTAGATCGAGGTAAGGAAGCGGCCGGCATAGATGCGCTGGCGCAGTTCCGCATGATCGAGCGAGATGCAGAGCGGGGGTTTGTTGTCGCCGTAGATAACGCCCGGCACGCGGCCGGCGCGACGCGCAGCCCGGGCGGCCCCCTTGCCGCTCTTCGGACGTGCCGTCGCTTTTAATTCCCTGACGGTAGCCATTATCGTGTCCTTACCTGTTTCTGGAATAAAAACAGCCGCTTAGGCGGCCATTCCGGCGCAGCCAGCCTCCAGGGGTGTCGGGGCCGCGCGGGATGAGGCGGCTTATAGCGGAGGCGGCGAATTGAGGCAAGGAAGCGGGCAACCCCGGGGCCGGGCCCGAATTTTGCGTTGTCTGGCGGACCTTTTCGGGGGGTTCCGGATTTATGTAGGAAACCTGTCGCGCCCTGGAGGCGGAAGTGCAGAATATCCAAGCAGCCAAGACGATCAATCAGGCCCTCGACACCATTGCGCATGTGGCCTTTGAGCCTGGCGTCGACCCCAAGCACGCGCTGGCGATCATCAAGAAAGTCGCGGACGACGCGCTGTCCCGGACCGAAGCCGGCGAGCAAGTCCCGTCCCGGGCGTTCACCAACAGCTAGACAGACGGCCGGGAAGCGGAATACCGGTGCTCCCCCCTTGCTTGCGTCATGCCCGCACCTGGTGCGGGCATCTTGCTTGGGGTGCGGTGCTTCCCAAGGGCCGGAACAAGTCCGGCCATGACCAAAACGAAATCTCACACCAGCCAAGCGCGCCGGCTTAATTCTTCAGCGTTTTGCCGACGCCGGTAGCGTTGACGACGTTGTAATAGACTCGAACTTGCCTGATGTGCGCGGTGGAAAAGCCAGGATTAACGAACTCGCCGATCGCCTGGGCTTGCACAAGATCGCCGGCCACCACGCGCAGATCGCAGGTTTTGGCTTGAAACGTCGCAAGCATGGTGGACGCGTCGCAGCGATGGATATTCGACGTGATAGCAGCGGTGGCGGTGTGAGTACCATCGCTTCTGAACTGCCACGTAACGCGCACCACACCGGCATAGGGGACGATGAATTGCTTGAAGGGGGTTGCCGGCGAGCCCGAACGCAGAGTGTCCGCCGAAAGCTTCAGGCTATTGGAGGCGACAAGCGCCCTGCCGACATCGGCCGTAAGCGCCCTGCCGTCACCGACATCGCCAGTCTGGCCGGACGCGCCGGTAGCGATGACGGACGACAGTGCGGCCGCGGATAAAAGCGTGGTGATTGGATTCACGATCCCCCTCCCGGTAAAGGTATTGATCGATTGAACCATCCTGCGCGCAAAAAGCGGCCGATGCGAGTGAAATTGAACGGCGGAGATCGGTAGAGTTTCAACCGTTTTGGCCGGTTTTGTTCGTTATTGACAGGGTCCTCTGCATTACCGGCTAAACGCGCGATTTGACTCGACGGATTCCTCCGATACAGCTATTCTGAACCAGCCTTGCTCATCCGGGGGCGTCATCTAGAGGCGTTCTGTTTGGCGGAGCAACCTGACGGGGCCGGAATCGGGTAAAGCCGACGCCGGCTGGTGCGGCGCCTGCGGCGTGGCTCGCAATCACGCTCCGGGAGGCAAGGGTCACCGTCCGCTCCAACTAGGTGGGGCTGCCTT
>DASSPI010000153.1:0-33319 GCA_035699705.1 Xanthobacteraceae bacterium | reverse complement strand
GCTACCGCCTTGACCTCGACAATGCCGTCATAAATCTCCGGCACTTCCTGCGCGAACAGCTTCGCCATGAATTGCGGATGCGTGCGGGAGAGGAAAATCTGCGGTCCGCGCGGTTCGCGGCGCACGTCGTAGATATAGGCGCGGATGCGGTCGCCGTTGCGGAAAACCTCGCGCGGCAGCATCTCGTCGCGACGCACGATGGCTTCGCCGCGGCCAAGATCGACCACCACGTTGCCGTATTCCACGCGCTTGACGATGCCGTTGACCACGTCGCCGATGCGGTCCTTGTATTCCTGATACTGGCGGTCGCGCTCGGCCTCGCGCACCTTCTGCACGATCACCTGCTTGGCCGACTGCGCGGCGATGCGGCCGTATTCCAGCGGCGGCAGCGGGTCGGCGATGGTATCGCCGACCTGCGCGGCCGGATTGTGCCGGCGCGCGTCCTCCAGCCCGATCTGGGTGGACGAATTTTCGATCGTGTCCACCACCAGCATATGACGGAACAGCCGCAGCTCGCCGTTCTTCGGGTTGATCTCGGCATGCACCTCGGTTTCCGCGCCATAGCGCGAGCGCGCCGCTTTCGCGATCGCGTCCTCCATGGCTCCGATCACGATGCCGCGGTCGATCGCCTTTTCACGCGCTACCGCGTCGGCGATCTGCAAAAGCTCGAGCTTGTTGGCGCTGACGGCCATTGCTCAGTCTCCCTCGTGCTGGGCGGAACGCCGGTTCTGCTCGCGCGTCCGCATGAATTTCTTGGAACGGTTGGGTTGGTTGGCTTGATTGTCCTGCACCGCTTCATCAGAAGCTTCTTGCAGTTCCCGCTCGGCCGCCTTGCCGCGCTTGAGCGCCTCGGCGATCAAGGCATCGGTAAGCACCAGCTTGGCCTCCGCCATGTCGTCGATCGGAAGCAGGAATTCCTGCTGCTCGCCTGCTTTGGCATCGTCGCGCCGCAGCCGCACGGCGTCGCCCTCGGTGCCGAGCAGCGTGCCGCGAAAGCGCTTGCGCCCGTCGATCCCGTGCGCCATCTCGACCTTGGCGACGTGGCCGGCGTGCCGGTCGAAATCCGAGCGCCGAACCAAGGGGCGATCAAGGCCGGGCGAAGAAATCTCCAGCCGGTGGGGCTGATCGATCGGATCCCTGGCATCGAATACCGGCGAGAGCGCGCGCGAGATCGTTTCGCAATCGCCGACCGTCATGCTGCCGTCCGGCCGCTCGGCCATGATCTGGACGGTCAGGCCGGATTGCGGGAAAACCTGCACCCGCACCAAGCGATAACCGAGGCCCTCGATCACCGGCTCGGCGATGGCGGCGACGCGCGCGGCCAGCCCCGGCTCCACGAGGAGCCGCGGTTCACGCGCGGAAGCGGTTTTCAAGGTTTCGCCCATTGAGCCTATTTCGGTAACAAAAAAGAGCGGGTCCCCGGGGGCCCCACTCTCACAAACCCGATCGGATAACCGACCGTTATGAGGTGTCTGTAACAGACAAGAGGAATATAGCGATTTTGCGGATTTAAGCAAGATATTCCGCCCCCTGGGAGGGTTCGGCAAGGCTAACCGTTCCTTCAGAATCCCCGCCTAAATTGAGCCTGCGGGGCTCAAAAGGCCCGCTTTTCCAAGGGGATTGAATGTCCGCCGCCGCCGCCTCCCTGATCCCCGAGCTGGAAGACGTGCTGCAGAACGGGTCGCGCGAAAAGCGCGCCCTCACGCTCAAGCGTATCACCAGCCTGTTCGTCGACGGCGCAGCGAATTTCAACGACGACCACGTCCAGCTGTTCGATGACGTGTTCAGCCAGTTGATCGCAGAGATCGAGACCAAAGCGCGCGCCGAGCTCTCCCTGCAGCTTGCGCCGGTGGCCAATGCGCCGGTCGCGGTGGTGCGTAAGCTGGCGCAGGATGACGATATCGCCGTTGCCGGCCCGTTGCTGTCGCTGTCGCGCCGGCTTGACGATGCCGCTCTGGTCGAGATCGCCAGCAGCAAAGGTCAGGCGCATCTGCTTGCGATCGCCGGCCGCAGCGAAATCGGCGAGGCCATCACCGACGTGCTGGTCAAACGCGGCGACCGCGAAGTGATCCGCAATGTTGCCGACAACCATTACGCGCGCCTGTCGGAAACCGGCTTGTCGACGCTGGTGAAACGAGCCGAAGGCGACGGCGTATTGGCCGAGAAAGTCGGCCAGCGTCCGGACATCCCGCCGCACCTGTTCCGTGCACTGTTGATGCAGGCGACGGAGCTGGTGCAAAAGCGCCTGCTCTCCAGGGCCAGGCCGGAAACCGCAGCGGAAATCCGCCGCGTGCTGGCGAAGGTAACGAGCGAGATCGGCGCCCAAGCTGCGCCGCGCGACTATAGCGAGGCGCAACGCACTATCGCGGCGATGAAGGCGGCCGGTCAGCTTAACGAAAATGAGCTTGCGAGCTTCGCCCGGGAACACTGTTTCGAGGAGACGGTGGTCGCGCTGAGCGTGCTCTGCGCCGTCCCGCTCGAAGTGGTGGACCGTTTGCTCAGCGGCGATCGCGCCGACCCGGTGCTCATCCTCTGCCGCGCCGCCGGCTTCAGCTGGCAAACCGTGCGCGCGATCATCCTCTCGCGTCCCGGCGCGGCGGGAACATCGACGCAAGGCCTCGACGAGGCGCTGGCGAGCTACCGGCGGCTGTCGGTTTCCACCGCCCAGCGGGTGGTGAGTTTCTGGCAGGTGCGCCCTGCCAAGACCGCGTAACGCCGGCTTTTCTACCGCTTTCTGAAAACGAAATAGGCGGGCACGCGGCCCTCGCGCATGGCTTTCGCCTCATAACGCGTGCCGCCGAAGCCGGACCATGGCTTGCGCCAGTCGTCGGCCCTCTCCGCCGTCCAGATGAAATCCGGCGAGCGCAGCACGCGCTCAAGCGTCCAGGCCGCATAATCCGGAATGTCGGTGGCGAAGCGGAATTCGCCACCCGGCCGCAGCACGCGGGCAATCTGTTTAAGGCTCGCGTCCTGGACGAAACGCCGTTTCCAATGCCGCTTCTTCGGCCAGGGATCGGGATAGAGCAGATCCACGCGCGCAAGCGCCGAGGGAGGCAGCCAGTCGATCAGATGCGCCGCGTCGGCGAAATGCAAACGCACGTTGGCCAGCTTGCGCTCCTCTATGCCGGCCAGCACCTTGGCCACGGCATTGACGAAAGCGTCGCTGCCGATGAAGCCCACGCGCGGATGTTCCGCCGCCTGCGCAAGGAGATGCTCGCCGCCGCCAAAGCCGATCTCCAGGCGGACCTCATCGACCTCGACGGGAAACAATGTCCGCAGATCGGCTGGTGCTGCGGTATCGAGACCGATCGCAACCCGCGGCAGCAGGGTTTCAAACAAGGCGGTCTGGCGCGGCCGCAATGCGTGGCCCTTGCGCCGGCCGAAGAAGGCGCGCTTGGGGTCGATGCTGTCCGGCTTTGCCATGATGAAAAGGAAATGCCCCGCTTTCGCGGGGCATGACAACTCGAAATTATCGGCTGGGCCGGTGGCGTTACACCGAGCCGCGCAATTCCTTCACCAGATCGGTCTTCTCCCATGAGAAGCCGCCGTCTTTTTCCGGCGCGCGGCCGAAATGGCCATAGGCGGCGGTGCGGCGATAGATCGGCCGGTTCAGCTTGAGCGTGCGGCGGATATTGGTCGGCGTCAGCCGGAACATCTGCGGCAGAATCTTCTCCAGCTTGCGCTCGTCCACTTTGCCGGTGCCGTGGGTATCGACAAGCAGCGACATCGGATCGGCGACGCCGATAGCATAGGCAATCTGGATGGTGCAGCGTTCCGCCAGCCCGGCCGCCACGACGTTCTTGGCGAGATAGCGCGCCGCATAGGCCGCCGAACGGTCCACCTTGGTCGGGTCCTTGCCGGAGAAGGCGCCGCCGCCGTGCGGGGCATAGCCGCCGTAGGTATCGACGATGATTTTGCGGCCGGTGAGGCCGCAGTCGCCGTCCGGGCCACCGACCACGAAGTTGCCGGTCGGGTTGACCAGGAAGTCGGAAGGCTTCTTCGGCATCCAACCCTCCGGCAGCGCGGACGTGACCGTATCGGCGATCAGCTCTTTCACCATGCCGGGGGTGTATTTCTTGCCGTTACGGCTGGCCGCATTGTGCTGGGTGGAAACCACCACCTTGGTGCAGCCGACCGCCTTGCCGTCGATATATTGCACCGTCACCTGGCTCTTGGCGTCGGGCTGCAGATCGAACAGCTGCTTGGAGCGGCGCTTGTCGGACAGCACTTTAAGTATCCGGTGGGCGAAGAAGATCGGCGCCGGCATGAAGGAGCCTTTTTCATAGACCTCGCTCTCGGTGCAGGCGAAGCCGAACATCATGCCCTGGTCGCCCGCGCCTTCTTCGTCTCCGGTCTTCTTTTTCTTGGCATCGACGCCCATGGCGATATCGGGCGACTGGCCGTGCAGCAGCACCTCGATGTCGGCGCCATAATAGGAGAAGCCGTCCTGGTCGTAGCCGATGTCGCGCACCACATCGCGCGCAATCCGTGAGATCAGCTCGCGATCCACCACCACCTTGGCGCCATGCTTGTGGAACAGCGGCGGCTGCCCGCGGCCCTCGCCGGCGATCACGATCTTGTTCGTAGTCGCAAGGGTTTCGCAGCCGAGCCGGGTATTCGCCTGGCTGTCGTCGGCAATGCCGAGCTTGATATCGTTTTCCAGAAACGCGTCGAGGACCGCGTCAGAGATCTGGTCGCAAACCTTGTCGGGATGTCCCTCGGAAACGGACTCGCTGGTGAACAGGTAGCTTTTATGTGACACGAAGACCCCCAAAACGCCGCCGCGCGGCTCTGGCTTTATCGATTGGGGGCTTTGTTACAGTGTCCTCGGAGGCGGTCAAGATGGCTCGTCGCCGTGGCGGGGCGGCCGTTGCGCGCCTTATTCCTCGCCCGCGATCTGCGAAACCAGATCGACGATCCGCCGCCGCAGCTTGGGATCCTTGATCCGCATGAAGGCCTTGGTCAAAGCCAGGCCGTCCGAGGTGGCGAGAAAATCGGAAACATAGGACGGCGACGGGGCTTCCATCGTGCCAGCCGGCCCGGCGGGAAGATCGGGCGCGCCCTCAAAAAAGAAGGAGACCGGGACCTGGAGAAAATGCGCGATCTGCTGCAGCCGGCTCGCGCCGATGCGATTTGTGCCCTTTTCGTATTTCTGTACCTGCTGAAAAGTCAGGCCAAGCGCGTCGCCGAGCTTTTCCTGGCTCATCCCGAGCATCATCCGGCGCATGCGCACGCGGCTGCCGACGTGTTTGTCCGTTGGATTCGGCGTCTTCTTGGTCATTGCAACTTTCTTTCATTTAAGTCCCGTGTCACGCAATCGTAAATGCAGCATGTGGGCCGTCTCCACATCGCAGCACCGTCAAGGATGAATGAAAACGGTGGCTGGAAGGAAAGAATAGACGATCCGGGTGATTTTTATCACTTTGGGGCGATGCGACAAATTAAACCGCAACGGTAATCGGAGAGGCGCAGCCATCTCGATACCTGGCCGGATTGCTCGGACTCTCTCTTCGAATTTATCAGCTCCGCATCCGCCGGCGGATCACGAGGAGAAGGGCGGCAGCGACAACGAGACCCACCGGACTATCCCCCGCGCGCACATAAACCGTCGGCTCGATCGGTTGCGGCAAGGCTGAATCCAGCACCCCCTCCGCGCCGAGCGGCAACGAACGGATGACGCGGCCGAACGGATCGACCACTGCCGAGATGCCGGTATTGGCGGCGCGCACGAGCGGCAGGCCTTCCTCAATCATGCGCACCCGCGCCTGACGGAAGTGCTGATAGGGGCCCGAGCTGATGCCGAACCAGCCATCATTGGTGAGATTGAGCACCCAGGCCGGCCGGTCGTCGCGCGGCACCGCCTGACCCGGGAAGATCACCTCATAGCAAACGAGCGGCAGCATGCGCGGCGCGCGCGGCACGTTGTAGCTGCGGCGGCGGTCGCCCGACAAATAGCCGCCGGCCACCTTGGTCAATTGCTGCAGTCCGATGTGCTCGAGCAGGGTTTGCACCGGCAGGTATTCGCCGAAAGGCACGAGATGCACCTTGTCGTGCACGGTGAGGATCGAGCCGTCGTGATCGATGACATAGACCGAGTTATAGGCCTGCTCTGTTCTGGGTCTGTCGTCCGCCGGCCGCACCGCGCCGGTGATCAGCACCGCGCCGTCCGGAAGCAGATCCGCGATCTGCGCCATCGCGTCGGCTTCATGCGTCAGGAAAAAGGGGAAGGCCGCCTCCGGCCAGATCAGATGCGTGACGTCGCCCATGCCGGTGGATTGCGGCCCGGTCGCGCGATCCGACAGCGCGACGTAATGGTCCATCACCTTTTGCTTGGCGGAATAGTTGAACTTGTCGTCCTGCGGGGTGTTCGGCTGCATCAGGCGCAGATGCACGCCGGTAACGAAGCTGGTTGGATTTCCCGCCAGCCGGACGGCGCCGAAAATCCCCAATGCAACGAGCACAACGAGGCTCGCCGCCAGCGGCAGCCAGCGCCGCCGCGTATCCAATGGATCATCGGTGAGTGTCGCCGGGCTGGCGAAGACGCCGACGGCCAAAAAGGTGAGGCCCCAGATCCCGAACAGAGAAGCGGCCTGCGCCAGCACCAATGGCCCGGTGAGTGCGTAACCGTAGGTGTTCCAGGGAAACCCCGTAAGGATATGGCCGCGCAGCCATTCGACCAGGGTGAAGGCAACCGCGAGCGCCAGAATGCGCAGCGGTCCGCGTGTCCACATCGCCCGTGCGAGCGCGCAGCCCAGTGCGGTGAATATCGCGAGGCCCGCGGGCAGCCCGGCCACCGCAATTGGCAACAGCCAGCCGAAGGTTTCCGCGTCTACCAGGAAGGCGTAGCCCACCCAGTAAAGCCCGGCGAGAAAATAGCCGAAGCCGAACCACCAGCCGGTTGCCGCGGCGGCGAGGATTCCGCCGCTGCGGCCGGCGCCGGCGCCGTCAATCAGCCAGACCAGGATAGGAAAGGTGACGAACATCACCGGCCAGAGATCAATCGGCGGCAGCGCCAGTACGGAGAATGCGCCCGCGACAAAGGCGATGGCCGCGCGCTGCCAGCCCCAGGCGAGGACAATGGAATGGGCCAGACGAGTGAAGCTCACGACCGGCCGGCGCCTTTTTTCGGAGCGATGCCATCCTCCGCGGCGGCGGCTTGGTCGACGGAGGTCGCCGGCGCATTCGCCACGCTGGGCAGGGCTTCGCGCCGCTTGGTCTCGCGGCGGCTGCGTTCCAGACGGCGTGCATTGACGTTGTAGATTCTTACTCTCTTGACGCGGCGCGGATCGGCATCGAGCACCTCGATCTCAAACGGGCCGGGGCCGGGCACGACCTCCCCCCGCAACGGCACGCGTCCGGCCAGCGTCACGACATAGCCGCTGAGCGTATCCACGTCGTTGGCGGCGTCGCCGACGTCGAATTCCGCGCCCACCGTGGCGATGGCGTCGTCGAGGCTGGCGCGCGCATCGGCGATGAAGGAGCCGTCCGCCTGGCGTACCACCGACGGCGCCTCCTCCTCGTCGTGCTCGTCGGCGATGTCGCCCACGATCAACTCGACGATGTCCTCCATGGAAACCAGGCCGTCGGTGCCGCCGTATTCGTCGATCACTAAGGCGAGATGGATGCGGGTCAACCGCATCTTGGCCAACAGATCGATCGCCGGCATCGAGGGCGGCACGAACAACAGGGTGCGCACAATATTGGTGGAGGAAAGCGGCAGCGACAGGTCAATCTTTCTCAGATCGAGCCCCGCCGGCAGAGGCTTCTTGCGCATCGCATTGGCCTCCGGCTTCACCGCGGCACGCGCGGTCATGAAGGCGATGAGGTCGCGGATGTGCACCATGCCGATGGCGTCGTCGAGCGTGTCGTTATAAACCACGAGCCGCGAGTGACCGGCGTTTTCGAACACCTTCACCAGATCGCCGAGCGAGATATCCTGCTGCACGGCGATGATGTCGGCGCGCGGCAGCATGACGTCCTCGATCCGGCGCTCGCGCAGGCCGAGGATGTTTTTGAGCAGCGCCTGCTCTTCCGGCGAGAAGCCGGTGGCATCGCCGGCACCTTCCTCCAACACCTCTTCGAGCTCATCGCGGGTGGTGCCGGACTTCAGACCCACCGCGCGCAGCAAGCGCGTCATCAAGCTTTCGCCGTTCTCCGCCGCGCGCACCGGCGGCGCCGGCGCATGCTCGGTGTCGCGCTGACTGGACAAATCGTTCGGCTTTGGTGGATCGCTGTCAGGCATAGGTTTCAGTCGGCGTCACGCGCCGCATAGGGATCGGCAATATCCAGCCGCGCGAGGATCTGGCGCTCCAGCCGCTCCATGATCTCGGCTTCGTCCTCCGCTTCGTGGTCATAACCGCGCAGATGGAGAAAGCCGTGCACGGTGAGATGCGCGAGATAATGCAGAAACGGCGTGTCCTGCGCGAGCGCTTCCCGTTTGGTGGTTTCATAGGCGATTACGATATCGCCGAGCAGCGCGGGCGCGCCTTCGCCGCCGCCGCGATCTTCCGCCGGAAAAGACAGCACATTGGTAGGCTTGTCGAGGCCGCGCCAGACCCGGTTGAGCGCGCGAATTCTCGCATCATCGGTCAGGACGATCGCGAGCTCCGCATCCTTCGTTGCCACGTCGGTGGAGGCTTCGGTGATCGCGCGGCGAACCGTGGTGTCGACGTCCGGCTGCTCATCCCACAGCGGCGACTCGCGGACGATGTCGATGGACGGCATGCGGGTGAATCGCCCGCGCGGCGAGGGGGCGGTCATTCTCTGGCCTCGCGCCTGCGCGCCACCGCCGGCCCGGCCTTGTCATAGGCATCGACAATGCGCGCCACCAATTCGTGGCGGACGACGTCCTCGGCGGTGAACGTGGCGTGGCCGATGCCTTCGACGTCCTTGAGCAGCGCGACGGCCTCTGCCAGACCCGAAGTCTGTCCAGGCGGCAGGTCGACCTGGCTCGGATCGCCGGTGACCACCATCCGGCTATTCTCGCCCAGCCGGGTCAGGAACATCTTCATCTGCATCGACGTGGTGTTCTGCGCTTCGTCGAGAATGACCATCGCATTGCTCAGCGTGCGCCCGCGCATGAAGGCGAGCGGCGCGATCTCGATCTCGCCCGATTGCAGCGCGCGCTCGACGATGCGCTGATCCATCAGGTCGTAGAGCGCGTCGTAGATCGGGCGCAGATAGGGGTCGACCTTCTCGCGCATGTCGCCGGGCAGGAAGCCGAGCCGCTCGCCCGCTTCCACCGCCGGCCGCGACAGGATGATGCGGTCGACTTCCTTGCGCTCGAATAATTGCACGGCCTGCGCCACCGCCAGCCAAGTCTTGCCGGTGCCGGCCGGACCGGTACCGAAGACGAGCGCGTGACGGCGCAGCGCGCGGATATAGCCGTCCTGTGCCGCGGTGCGCGCGCGCACCGGGCGCTTGCGCAGATTCAATTCCTCGAAATTCGGCCGCGCCGCGGAGGCGTCGAAATCAAACAACGAGCCCTGCGCGATGGCGAGGCGGATCGCCCCCTCCACGTCGCCGGCGGCGAGATCGTGCCCGCGCTTGAGATTTTCATAAAGGCCCTCCAGCACGCGCCGCGCCTGCTCGCAGGCCTCGCGCGTGCCCTCGATGGTCACATGGTTGCCGCGCGAGTCGGCGACCACGCCGAGCCGCCGCTCGATCAGCGCGAGGTTCTGCCCATATTGGCCGAACAGCGCCGAGGCGAGGCGGTTGTCTTCAAAGGCGAGCACGATCTGCGTCGGCGTGCTGCCCTCGCTCTCGGGCAAGATCGATCCGTTGGTGGGTTCGAAGCTGCGCATCAGACTTCCGCGTTCACTAGCGCCGCCGGCGAGGCAGCTGGCGCGTTTTCCACCAAGTCCCCGAAGAGGCTGTAGCGGTCGATACCGTGGATGCTCACGCGGCGAATTTCTCCAATCAGCGCCGTTGATGCGGCGACATGCACAGGCTGTAAATATGGGGATCGGCCGACCAGCTGGCCAGGATATTTGCCAGCTTTTTCAAATAATACCGGGAAGTTTCCACCGACCGCGCGGCGGTTGAAGGCGTCCTGCTGGGCGTCGATCGCCGCCTGCAGCCGCGCCAGCCGCTCGATCTGCACCGCATCCGCCACCGCGCCGGTCATTTCCGCGGCGGGCGTGCCCGGCCGAGCCGAATATCTGAAGGAATAGGCGGCGGCAAAGCCGACCTCATCCACCAGCGAAAGCGTGGCGGCGAAATCTTCGTCGCTTTCACCCGGGAAGCCGACGATGAAGTCGGAAGAAAAAGCGATCTCCGGCTGCGCGGCGCGCAGGCGGTCCAAGGCGCGCAGATAATCGGCGCGGGTGTGGCGGCGATTCATCGCCGCGAGAATACGGTCGGAGCCGGATTGCACCGGCAGATGCAGGAAGGGCATCAGCGCCGGCAGATCGCGATGCGCCGCGATCAAACTGTCGTCAACATCGCAAGGATGGCTCGTGGTGTAGCGCAGCCGCGCTATGCCCGGCACGGCCGCCACGCGCTGCAACAGCCGCCCGAGCGTGAAGGCGCCGCCGCCCGGGCCTTCGCCGTGATAGGCATTGACGTTCTGTCCGATCAGCGTGATTTCGCGCACGCCGGCATCCGCCAGCCGCTCGACTTCGGCCAGAATCTTGCCGACCGGCCGCGAGGCTTCCGCACCGCGGGTGTAAGGCACCACGCAGAAGGTGCAGAATTTGTCGCAACCTTCCTGCACGGTGACAAAGGCGGAAACGCCGCGCGCACGCATGGCGGCGCGACTTGCCGGCGCGACGAAATCGAATTTGTCCTCAGCCGGAAATTCCGTATCGACGACTTTTTCGCCCGCTTCCGCGCGCGCCAGAAAATCCGGCAGGCGATGGTAATTCTGCGAGCCGATGACGAGATCGACCACGGGCGCGCGCCGCATGATCTCCTGGCCTTCCGCCTGGGCGACGCAGCCTGCCACCGCGATCCGCATCTGCCGGCCATCGGCGGCGGCCGCTTCCTTCATTTTGCGGATGCGGCCGAGCTCGGAATAAACCTTCTCGGCGGCTTTTTCGCGGATGTGGCAGGTATTGAGGACGACAAGATCAGCATCCTCGGGGCGCGCACACTCAACGAAGCCCTGCGGCTCCAGCGTGTCCGCCATACGATGCGAGTCGTAGACGTTCATCTGGCAACCGTATGACTTGATATAGAGCTTGCGAGGTCCGCTCATGCCGGTCGTTATGTCGATCCGCGGGCCCTCGGGCCGATCCCTTAAGCTATTACGATAACTGGTGAATCCGGAGCTGTCTGCACCCGGGCGCCCGGATTCCCTTCTCTTAGCGTTTTTTCCGGCAAAAAGGAATGCCGCTGCCGCAACACCGCCGTGCCGGCCCCGGCCAGCGGATTTGGCGTCAGCGCCGGCTTTTTTCGTCTTCGAGCGGGATGGCGTAAAGCTCGAGGCGATGATCCACCAGGCGATAGCCGAGCTTGCGCGCGATCTCCGCCTGCAACCGCTCGATTTCCTCCGACTGGAATTCGATCACCTTGCCGGTGCGCAGGTTGATCAGATGATCGTGATGCGACTCCGGCATCTGCTCATAGCGCGAGCGGCCGTCGCGGAAGTCATGCCGCTCGATGATGCCGGCATCCTCGAACAGCTTGACCGTGCGATAGACGGTTGAGATCGAAATACGGTCGTCGATCTTCACGCTGCGCCGATACAATTCCTCGACGTCCGGGTGATCTTCCGAAGCGCCCAGGACGCGCGCGATGACGCGGCGCTGTTCGGTCATCCGCATGCCTTTGGCGGCGCACTGGGCTTCAATATCGGTCGGTTTGGGCACGTTTGAAAGCCTCTTGGTCACCCCGGGGCATAGCATAGGATCGCCGCCGGAAAGCGTCCATTGCCCTCTTCACTCAAAGTCGCAGCGCAGCACAAGCGCGGCGGTTTGTCGCCCGGCGTCGTCCTGGTAGTAGCCCTGCCGCCGCGATACCTGCTCGAAGCCGGCGCGGGTATAAAGCCGGATGGCAGGGATATTGTCCTCGCCGACTTCCAGGAACACCCTGCGCATACCGAGGCCCGCCAGACGGCGCAGATGCAGATGCAACAGCCGTCCGGCCAGGCCGCGCCCCTGTGCGGAAGCCGCGACCGCCACCGACAGGATTTCGGATTCATCTACCGCCATGCGGGAGATGATGAAACCGGTCAGTTTGCTGCCCTGCATGGCGCGATGCGCGAGCACGGCTTTGTCGCCCAGCATCGAGCGGAATTCGTCTTCGCTCCAGCCGCGCCGGAAGGATGCCGCATGCAGGGCGGCCATGGCGGCGGCGTCTCTTGGCCGCGCCTCTGACAGCACCGGCTCGGGGCGGAAGAATAATCGCGCAATGAATCCCATCAGCGCCGCGCCAATCGTGAAGCATCCTGCGGCTGCGCGTCCGCTGCTCGCAGATAAAGCGGCTTTGGCGGCGCGGGAGCGACGGCGGCGGCGCCAAGCCGCGCCACCCAGTCGATCTCCGCGGCAGCATGCGTCTCCACCAGCAATGGGGCGGGCAAGCCCGCGGGCCAGGCCGCCGCAATCGCATCGGCGGCCGAGCCGACGATGCGTACGGGCCCGGTCGCGGAGACACGCACTGCCTCGTGGATCGACGCAACGCGCGGCGACACCAGCGTGCGCCCGCCGACGCCGAAAACCTGCAGATAGACCTGATCGTGGCGCGCATCGATCACGGCCACGACCGGGATCGTGTCATCTTCCGCAATCAGCGGCGCGGCGTAAGCGGCCAGCGTGGAAAGCCCCACCGCAGGCTTGGCAGCGGCGAGCGCAATGCCGCGCGCCGCGGCGATACCCACCCGCAGGCCGGTAAAGCTGCCGGGACCGGTGGTGACGGCGATGCGGTCGAGTTCGGAAAATTCCAGCTCGGCGGCGTCCATCACCCGCGCGATCAGCGGCAGCAGCGCTTCGGCATGCCCACGCACCATGGGGACGGATTCGCGCGCGCGCATGCCTGGCGGTCCGGTATCGAGAACAGCGGCGGCGCAGACAGCTAAGGCGGTATCGATGGCAAGCACGCGCATGGGGCCGCCATCATGCGCGAAAGCGGACGAGCCAGTAAACACGCCCGCCGCAATTATCTCCGGAAGCTGAATAGCCGAAGGTATTAGGTCGGCCGGACCTCGACCACCGTCGGGACGAAATGCCTCAGCAGGTTCTGGATGCCGTGCTTGAGCGTCGCGGTGGAGGACGGGCAACCCGAGCAGGAGCCCTTCATGTCGAGATAGACAACGCCGTCCTTGAAACCGCGGAAGGTGATGTCGCCGCCATCATTAGCCACCGCCGGCCGCACCCGGGTCTCGATCAATTCCTTGATCGTCGCCACGGTATCGGCGTCGGCCGCATCGAAGAATTCGTCCTTGCCGGCCGGAGCGTCCGCCGTTTCCGCTTCCTTGAGGAGCGGCGCGCCGGACATGAAATGCTCCATGATCGCACCGAGGATGGCGGGCTTGAGCTGCTGCCACTCGCCCGCATTCTTGCTGACGGTGATGAAGTCCGAGCCGAAGAACACGCCGGTTACGCCCGGAATATCGAACAGCCGCTCCGCCAGCGCCGATTGCGCGGCGCTCGCACGGTCGGGCATGTCGAGGGTGCCGGAGGCAAGCACGCTGCGCCCCGGAAGGAATTTCAGCGTTGCCGGATTAGGCGTCGTCTCAGTCTGGATAAACATGGCCGACTCCTGGCTCGCGCGGGTGCAAGGCCCGCCGCCATTAATATAACGCTTAAATGGGCCGTCTGCCGGCAGCATTCAAGCGCCTAGGACATCGCGTCCAGTTCCTCGTCGGCGAGGTGGCCGGGCACGACCGCGATCGGGATCGGGAAGGTGCCCGCTATCTTGCCCAGGCTCGCGACCAAGGGGCCGGGGCCTTCCTTGCCGGTGCCGGCGGCGAGCACCAGGATCGCGATATCCTCGTCCTCGTCGATCAGCTTGAGGATCTCCTCAGAGCGGTCGCCTTCGCGGATCACGCGCTCGGGCGTGATGCCGGCGGCGCCGTTGGCGCGCGCGGCGGCGCGATCGAGCGCCGCATTGGCCTCCTCAAGCGCCTCCGCCTTCATGATGTCGGCGACGCCGAGCCACTGCTGGTTGCGGTCTGCGGTCTCGATCACCCGCAACAGCAGCACGGCGCCGCCGATGCGCGCCGCGCGCCGGCTGGCGAAATAAATGGCGCGGTCGCATTCCTCGGTGTCGTCCACCACCACCAGCCATTTCGGCTTGTGGCCCGCCTCGTAGCTGCGGCGCTTTCGGCTCATCTTGTCTTTCCCGACGGACAAAGGCCGTCAATGTTCAACCATGATTGAAAAATCGGCGCCGCCGAAGAGAAGCGATTCCTTGTGCGGATGACAATGGTGGCACGGCCCCCCGCTCGGCCACAAGCGGCCGCACTAGCGCCCCGCGTCCGAAGTGAAGTTCCTGGAAGAGCCTGCTGCAAGTGGTATAGCAACGTCAAATCGGCAGCATTCGCCGCACTCAGCGCCGCACCAAGCCAACGATGTCTTTGACCGATTTCATGGTTTCGGCCGCCAGCGCCTGCGCGCGCGCCGAGCCGTCGGCCAGCACCGAATCGATATAGCCGGGATCCTGCGTCAGCCTTTTCATCTCGGCGCCGATCGGTCCCAATGTGCTGACCGCAAGGTCAACCAAAGCTGCCTTGAACGTGGAAAATTGTCCGCCGCCGAATTGCTGCAGCACCGCGGCCTTGGTCGTACCGTTGAGCGCGGCATAGATGCCGACGAGATTGTCGGCTTCCGGCCGCGGCTCGAGGGCCTTCTCCTCGCTCGGCAAGGCTTCCGGGTCGGTCTTGGCCTTGCGGATCTTCTGCGCGACGGCGTCCGCGTCGTCGGTGAGATTGATGCGGGAATAATCGGAAGCGTCCGACTTCGACATTTTCTTGGTGCCGTCGCGCAGCGACATGACGCGCGTGGCCGGGCCCTGGATCAACGGCTCCGGCTGCGGGAAAAATCCCCCGCTGAAGCCGCGCGCGCTGATCGATTCGGCAAAGTCGTTGTTGAATTTCTGCGCGATGTCGCGCGCCAGCTCCAAATGCTGTTTCTGGTCCTCGCCCACCGGCACATGGGTGGCGCGGTAGACCAGGATGTCGGCGGCCATCAGCGTCGGATACGAATAGAGACCGATCGAGGCATTCTCGCGGTCCTTGCCGGCCTTCTCCTTGAACTGCGTCATGCGGTTGAGCCAGCCGACACGGGCGACGCAGTTGAACACCCAGGCCAGTTCCGCATGCTCGGCGACCTGGCTCTGATTGAAGATGATGTTCTTCTTCGGATCGATGCCGCAGGCGATAAAGGCGGCGGTGACCTCGCGCGTATTGCGCGGCAGTTCGGCGGGATCCTGCCATACCGTGATGGCATGCAGATCGACCACGCAATAGATGCAGTCGTGGCTCCTTTGCAGATCGACGAATTTGACGATCGCGCCCAGATAATTGCCGAGATGCAGGTTACCGGTCGGCTGCACGCCGGAAAAAACCAGTTCCTTGAATGCCATCGCACAGCCCTCTTGCTTGTTGCGTGCGTGATGCCACGGTGACGCCGGGCGGCGCAAGGGGCGGATCGAGACGGATGCGGCGCCTCAGGCGACGCGGCGCGTTGCTCGAAATAGGTCGCGCAGCCGCGCGACGCGCAAGAGGTGCAGCAACACGGTATAGATTGCGAGACCGGTGCAGATCAGCGCGCCCAAGGCAATCAGGCGCGCCAGATTGGAGGGTCCATCGAGCCACGGCGCCAAAGCCATCTGCAGCGCCGCGAGCGCAATCGCCATGATCCCGGTCGCAAGGACAATCCGCGGCAGCCGGTAGCGGGCGTCGTCATCGAGCGAAAATCCGATCCGCCGCGCAATGATAGCACCCAGCACGCCGGCAGCGACCCAGCCCGAAAATCCGGTCGCGATCGCCACGCCGACATGGCCCAGGCTCGGCAGCAACAACACGCTGCCGAGCAGCGCCACCGCAAAGCCTGCCAGCGCGGCATACATCGGCGTTGCGGTGTCTTCGCGGGCGAAGAAAATCGGCGAGAAAGCCTTCACCAGCACATGCCCCGGCATGCCCAGCGCCAGCGCGCTCAGCGCCGCCGCGCTCGCCGCGGTATCGGCGGCGGTGAAAGCGCCGCGCTCGAACAAGACTGCGACGATGGGCGTAGCCAGCACCGCCAGCGCCACCGCCGCGGGCAACGCCAGAAAGAGCGCAATCTCGAGCCCGCGGGATTCAGCCGCCGCCAACTCACTGCTGTCGCCGCTGCGCAAGGCATGGGCGAAGGCCGGCACCAGCACGGTGCCGATTGCCATGCCGACAATGCCAAGCGGCAGCTCAACCAGACGATTGGCGTAATACAGCCAGGAGACCGCGCTGCGCTCAGCAGACGCCACCATCACTGCGGCAATAATGGTGATCTGCGGAATCCCGCTGGCCACCAGGCCTGGAATCGCCAGCGCAAGAAAGCGCCGCATCGGAGCACCGAATGACACGCCAAGCGGCGTCACCCGCTCCGGCCCGATCCAGACCGCAATGCCGACCAGTACGAGCTGGGCCACCCCCGCGACAGCGACACTGAAGGCGACGATGCGGCCGGATAGCGCGCTGTCGCCGGATTTCAGCAGGAAGATCACGCCCAGCGCCGCCAGCATGGTGGCGTTAAAGGCTGCGGTGGCCAATGCCGCGAAGGCAAAACGATGATTGGCGTTCAACACGCCCATGAGCACGGCCAGCGGTCCCGCCAGCGCCAGATACGGCAGCATCAGGCGCGCCAACTCCACGGCGATGGTCATACGCGGACCGCCGAAAACGAAACCCGGTGCGAGGATGGTCACGAGGATGGGCATGGCGAGCGCAAGCAGGAGCGTGAGGCCGCTGAGCCCGATGGCGAGCGTGCCGATGAGCTGTCCCGCATAAGCGCCGGCGGCGGTTTCGCCGCCCTGATCGCGCGCACGCAGATATAGCGGCACGACCGCGGCGTTCATCGCCCCCTCGGCGAGCAAGCGGCGGATCAGATTCGCAAGCTGAAAGGCGACAAAGAACGCGTCCGCCCGCACGCCCGCTCCGAATACGGCGGCAATCATCACGTCGCGGCCAAAGCCGAGAATGCGCGACAAGAAGGTGATACCGCCTACCGTCGCGACGTTGCGCGCAAGTGACATGCTGCTCCCCCGCGCACGATCAGCAAAAGTGGCACCGGTTTTGCGTGGATCGCGCGCAACTTATTAAAGCAGCGCATGATCTTATCGACGAACCGGTTTCCACTTCGTCGGATCATGCGCGCGGGCTTTTAAGCACGCCGGTGCGCGCACGTCACGGGTTACGATAGCCGCGCTTGCCGCAGAACGCTCGCCCGCTATAGTGCGGTTTGCTCACGTGAGTTTCGCATGGCCAATCCACATATCGACGTTCTGGGAATCGGCAACGCCATCGTCGATGTCATCGCGCGTGCCGACGACGATTTCCTCGTCCAGCACCAGATGACCAAAGGCGCGATGACGCTGATCGACGAGCCGCGCGCCGAAGCGGTGTATGACGCGATGGGCCCGGCGGTGGAAATTTCCGGCGGCTCGGCGGCGAACACCACGGTTGGCCTGGCGAGCTTCGGCGGACGCGCCGCCTTTGTCGGCAAGGTCAAGAACGACACGCTCGGACACACTTTCATCCACGACATCCGCGCGGCCGGAGTCGCCTTCGACACCGCGCCGGCATCCGACGGGCCTTCGACCGCGCGTTGCTATATTCTGGTGACGCCGGATGGCCAGCGCACGATGAATACCTATCTCGGCGCGGCGCAGGACCTGCATCCGAACGACATCGATGCCGACAAGGTGGCGTCCGCCGCGGTGACCTATCTCGAAGGCTATCTATGGGATCCGAAGAACGCCAAGAACGCGTTTCTGAAAGCGGCAGCCGCTGCGCATGACGCCAAGCGCCTGGTCGCGCTCACGCTGTCGGACGCCTTTTGCGTGGACCGCTGGCGTGAAGAGTTCCTCGGCCTGATCCGCGACGGCACGATCGATCTGATCTTCGCCAACGAAACCGAACTGAAGTCGCTCTATCAGACCGCCGATCTCGGCGCCGCCGTGACGGCGCTGAAGCAGGATGCCCGACTCGCCGTAGTGACGCGCAGCGAAAAAGGCTGCGTGATCGTCAACCGCAAAGGCAGCGAAGTGGTGCGCGCCTTTCCGGTCGAACGCCTGGTGGACACGACCGGCGCCGGCGACCTATTCGCCTCCGGTTTCCTGTTCGGCCTGGCGCGCGGGAAGGATCCGGTGAGCGCGGCGCGGCTGGGAGCCCTGGCGGCGGCGGAAGTGATCCAGCATATCGGCGCCCGTCCGCAAACCCCCTTGAAGGCGCTCGCCGCCGAGAACGGCCTCGCGCTCTAGCGTCGCCGGGACGGTAACCAATTGGTAACCGGGCGTGGTTACCAATTGGTGAACCACCTAACCCGGGGATTCTCTCATGAGCGATGACAAGGCAGTCGAATCCGCTGCAGCAAGCGCGGAAAGCAAGGCCGAACCCGCGGCAGAGCCCAAGACCATCGACGCGGAAGCCGTAGCCGCGAGCCGTTCCGGCCAGGACGATACCATCCGCAGCGTGCCGCCCGCGATCTACAAGCCTTCGGTGCGATACCGCTTTGCCCTGCTCGCCGCCGCAGTTGCCTTCGCCGCAGCCTTCGGTGGGCTGCTCGGCTCGATCAGCACCTATAGCATCGCCAGCCCGAAGGCCGATTCGGCCGAGCCGACCCGCAAATTGCAGGCTGCGCTTACGCAGGTGACCAAGGACGTCACCGCGCTAAAAACCAGCATTGAAGCTTCCAGTCGCGCCGCCACAACGCAAATGTCGAAGATCAATGAACGCTTCGACCGCGCCGAGCGCGCCCAGGCGGAGCCGGCGGCGAAGATCGCGGCGCTGACGGAAACCGTCACCCGGCTGGAAAAGCGCATCACGGCCAATGCCGAGGCTGCACGTGACGTGACGGGTTCGGTACCGGAGCGCACAACGGCGGCGGTCAAGGATCAATCGAAGCCGGTCATCGTCGAAGGCTGGGTCTTGCGCGACATCTACCGCGGGCGTGCGCTGGTGGAAAACCGGCACGCCCTCTACGAGGTGGGGCCCGGCGGCAACCTGCCCGGCATCGGCAAAGTGGAAACCATCACGCGGCAGGACGGCCGCTGGGTGGTGGTCACGCCGAAAGGTTTGATCGTCTCGATGCGTTGACCCACAGCACCGAGCGCGATCATAAAACGGCGCCCTCGGGCGCCGTTCTTTTTGGGTCATGACCTGACCTTGGCCCCGCCCGGGGTTTCATGGCAGCATCGCCGCAAAACCGGCGCGCGCGGTATGCTCCTTCGTCTCCACAGCCCTTTGCTCGCAGCGGTGATCGCAGCCGCGCTGTTTTTCCCGTCGGCCCAGGCTGGCGCGCAAACGGCCAAGCCGGAAATGCGCGAAAGCTGCCCGGGGCTGGTGGCCTCTCAGGCGCCGCGCGTCACCTTTGCCTCGCTCCGGCCGGCGGCGCTCGCGGCCGATCAGGTGCGCATCAGCTATGCCGGCCATTCCACTTTCCTGATCGAGAGTCCCCAGTCGGTGCGCATCGCGACCGATTACAATGATTATGTGCGGGTGCCGCTATTGCCCACCATCGCGACGATGAACCGGGCGCATGACACGCATTTCAGCGAATACCCCAACCCCGCCATCCCGTATGTGCTGCGCGGCTGGGCGCCGGCCGGAGCGCCGGCGCGCCACGACCTGCAGGTGCAGGACGTGCGGGTGCGCAACGTGCCGACCAATATCCGCGATTACTCCGGCGGCACCGACCGGCATGGCAATTCGATTTTCGTCTTCGAGGTGGGCAGCCTCTGCATCGCCCATCTCGGCCATCTGCATCACACTCTGAACCAGCAGCAGCTCGACGAGATGGGCCGGGTCGATGTCGTGCTGGTGCCGGTGGACGGCAGCTTCACCCTCGACATCGAGGGCATGATGGAGGTGCTGCGCGCGCTGAAGGCGCCGCTGATGATTCCGATGCACTATTTCAGCCTCTACACCCTGCAGCGTTTCCTCGACCAGGCGCGCGGTCAATCCTGGGAGGTCGAATGGGCCTCGGAGCCTTCCATCATCGTGTCGCGCGCGACCTTGCCCTCCACGCCCAAAATCCTGGTACTGCCTGGCAGGTAAAATGGTAGCGGCGCCGGGCTTGGCCCAGCAGGTACCATGGCGATTCACATCTGCGTGATGCCCGGTTTGGGAACGAAAAAGCCGGTACAGGCATTGGGCGTACCGTCGAGCGTTGCGAGCGGGGCAGGTATCCCAAATTCCTATAGGTAGGTTCATGTCGCCGGGACAATGTGCCGCCCCGAAAGCTCCCCCATGAGGAAAAAATGATTGGTAACTGGTCAAGTTGGAAGAAATTTCCGAACGCGGAGCGCGGCGAGCATGTCGAGGCGCCGATCGGGCCCGGAATATATGAAGTCCGCAACATGTCGACTGGCGATCTGACCGCCTTCGATGCCGCCGGCAATGTCGCGCACGCGCTTTCGGCGCTGCTGCGCAAGCCCCCTGCGCGCCCCTGGGCAAAGCTGTTCGGCAATGACCGCGCCACCTGGCGGGGCAACGATTTGGAATATCGCACCTGTGCGGCTTCATCGATGAGCGAGGCCAAGATCATGGCGCAGGCCCTGCTCGGCCGCCGTCAGGTTTATTGGCGCCGCAACGCGCAGGCGCGCCCGAACTTGGCGGGATCGATCTGAGTTGAAGTCAGGAGGGTGGCGAGCGAAGGAGCGAAGTCGCCATGCTGAAATGGGCCGTCATCTTCCTGATCATCGCGCTTGTCGCCGCATTCTTCGGCTTCACTGACATCGCGAGCGCCTCGGCAGGCATCGCCAAGATCCTGTTCGCGATCTTCCTGGTGCTGTTCCTGGGCGCCGTATTCATCGGCCTGGTGTTGGGAAAGAAGCTGACGAGCTGAGGCTCATCCGCCGCTCACTTCCGCCCTCATGGCGACGAGCGTCCGAAGGATGAGGTGGAGTTTCTTTGACGCTTACACGTCCACGCTGGCGGTGAGCGCGTTGTCCTGGATGAAGGCCTTACGGTCGTCGACCGTCTCACCCATCAAGGTGGTAAAGAGGTTATCGGCTTCGTCGATTTCCTTGACCGTCACCTGCAGCAGGGACCGGGCGTTGGCGTCGAGCGTCGTTTCCCACAACTGATCGGGATTCATCTCGCCCAATCCCTTGTAGCGCTGCAGGGTGACGCCCTTGCGGCCCGCCGCCATCACGGCCTCGATCAGGCCGACCGGCCCATGGATGGCGGTCTCATCGTCCTTGCGGCGCAGGGCGGCCGGGCGCTGATAGGTCTCCTGCAGGGCCGCCGCATATTCGTCGAGCTTGCGCGCTTCCGCCGACGACAGCAGCGCCGGGTCGATGACGGCGACTTCTTTGACGCCGCGCAGCGTACGCGTGAAGGTGAAGCCGGTGCCTTCGACATAGGCGCCTTGCCAGCCGCGCTCGGTTTCATCCGCCAGGACGTCGAGCCGGCGGGCGATATAAGGCGCGGCGGCGGCGGCTTTTTCCGGATCGCCGAAGATGTCCGCGTTCAGCACCCCGAGGATAGCGGCCTGCTCCACCACATGGCGGCGGTAGCGGCTGTGCAATCCGCGCAGCACGTTACGGATGTGGCGCGCGTCATCCACCAGCGCGCGCAGGTCCGAGCCTGCACGCGTTTCCCCGGTGTGAAGCTTCAGAACCGTGTCTTCGAGCCCGGTGTCGATCAGATAATCTTCCAGCGCGCGCTCATCCTTCAGATATTGCTCGGACCTGCCACGGGCGATCTTGTAGAGCGGCGGCTGCGCGATGAAGAGATGGCCGCGGTCGATGATCTCGCGCATCTGCCGGTAGAAGAAGGTCAACAGCAGCGTGCGGATATGCGCGCCGTCGACGTCGGCGTCCGTCATGATGATGATCTTGTGGTAGCGCAGCTTGTCGGCGCTGAACTCGTCGTGGCCGATGCCGGTGCCGAGCGCCGTGATCAGCGTGCCGATCTGCTCCGAGCCCAACATCTTGTCGAAGCGCACGCGTTCGACGTTGAGGATTTTCCCGCGCAGCGGCAGGACGGCCTGGAATTCCCGGTTGCGGCCCTGTTTGGCGGAGCCGCCGGCGCTGTCGCCCTCGACGATGAACAGTTCCGACTTCGCCGGATCCTTCTCCTGGCAGTCGGCAAGCTTGCCCGGCAGCGAGGAAACGCCTAGCGCATTCTTGCGCGTCATCTCGCGCGCCTTGCGCGCCGCTTCGCGCGCGGCGGCGGCCTGCACCACCTTGCCGACGATGATCTTGGCTTCCACCGGCCGCTCCTCCAGCCAGCCCTTCAGCGCGTCATTGACCACGCCTTCGACCACCGGACGCACCTCGGAGGAGACGAGTTTGTCCTTGGTCTGGGAGGAGAACTTCGGATCCGGCACCTTGACCGAGAGCACCGCAGTGAGGCCTTCGCGGCAATCGTCGCCGGTCAGCGCCACTTTCTCTTTCCGGGATATGCCGGCGGATTCGGCATAGCCGGTGATCTGGCGCGTCAGCGCGCCGCGGAAGCCGGCCAGATGGGTGCCGCCGTCACGCTGCGGAATGTTGTTGGTGAAGCAAAGCACGTTCTCATGGTAGCCGTCGTTCCACCACAGCGCGGCTTCGACGACGATGCCGTCGCGCTCGGCCCGGACCATGATCGGCGCCGGAATAAGTCCGCTCTTGTTGCGGTCGAGATATTTCACGAAAGCTTCGATGCCGCCCTCGTAACGCAGCTCCTCGCGCTTCTCGACCGCGTGACGCATGTCGGACAGCACGATGGTGACGCCGGAATTCAGGAAGGCCAGTTCGCGCAGGCGATGTTCGAGCGTTGCGAAGTCGAACTCCACCATGGTGAAGGTTTTCGTCGACGGCAGGAACGTGACCTCGGTGCCGCGCTTGTCGCCGGCCTCGCCGGTGGCTCTCAGCGGGGCCACGGCCACGCCGTCGTGAAATTCCATGAAATGCTGCTTGCCGTCGCGCCAGATGGTGAGCTTCAGCCAGCTCGAAAGCGCGTTCACCACGGAAACGCCGACGCCGTGCAGGCCGCCCGAGACCTTGTAGGAATTCTGGTCGAATTTTCCGCCCGCATGCAGCTGGGTCATGATGACCTCGGCCGCCGAGACGCCCTCGCCCTTGTGGATGTCGGTGGGAATGCCGCGGCCGTCGTCGCGCACCGTGCAGGAGCCGTCCGGATTGAGCGTCACCGTCACTGCCGTGGCATGGCCGGCGAGCGCTTCGTCGATGGCATTGTCGACGACTTCGTAGACCATGTGATGCAGGCCGGAGCCGTCATCGGTGTCGCCGATATACATGCCCGGGCGCTTGCGCACGGCGTCGAGGCCCTTGAGGACCTTGATCGACTCGGCACCATAATCGGAAGCAGCAGGGACCTTTTGGCGGGCTGGCTCAGCCATCAACAACACTTTCGAATCATTTGCGAAAATCGCGCTCGCAGCACTGTTTTGTGTGCCACGAAACAACGACGCCGTACAGGGCAAAGTAGCCTTTGTTAAGTGGTTGTTCTGACGGCCGTTTTCAAGCCAGAACAGGACCCGGAATCGGCGCCGAAAAAACACCGATTCGCGCGCAGCATTTCGCGCTGCGCGGAGGCGTTTTTCCGCAGGCCGTAAACAGCGATGCTATGTTTGGCTCTTGTTGTCGCTGCCGTCCTTGGCGCCGCCGTTGCCGGCGGAGAGGCGATAGCGCCGGCTGGGATCGTAGTCGGGGACAGGCCGCGAGAAGCCTTCGAGCGCCCCCGCCCACAGCTCCACCCGGTCGATGTCTTCACGCAGGCGCGCAAGCGACTCGTGCAGACGTTCCGAAATTTTATCCCCTCCGGCGAAGCCGGACGCCATGCTCTCATCTCCAGTGAACGGGCATACAGGTTGTAAAAGGTAAAGCGCCGCCGGGGATGAATGTTCCCTATCTGGAGAAGATCAAAATACAGCTGGAACAGTAGCTTAGGGTAAAAGCCGGATAATTTCCCCCGATGTGATTTCAAATATCTGCGCTCGCGGCACGATTTCAGCGAAGGCCGCGGGATCCGCACCGGTCATCCAGACCTGTGAGCCTAGACGGGACAGCGCGTCATAGAGCGCGTTGCGTCGGTTCGGGTCGAGATGCGCAACGACCTCGTCCAGCAGCAGCAGCGGCGCAAAGCCGGTCATCTCGCCGACCAGCCCGGCATGCGCGAGCACAAGCCCGATCAGCAAAGCCTTTTGCTCACCGGTGGAGGCATCGGCGGCGGGAATATTCTTGCCCGCATAGGTCACCGCGAGATCGGTCAAATGCGGGCCGTCAAGCGTGCGGCCGGCCTGCGCGTCGCGCGCGCGGTTTTCTTTCAACTGCCTGCGATAGCGATCCTCCACCTCCACCGCGGGCTGCTCCGCCAGCGCCTGCTCCATCCAGCCGCGCAGCGCTATCTCGGCCGCCGGGAAAGCGTCGGGAAAGGCGCTGCGTTCCGCCAGCGCGCCCTGCAGCCGGCGCACCGTTTCTGCGCGCAGTGCCGCGACGGCAACGGCAAGCTCGGCGGTCTCATGCTCGACGGCGTCGAGCCAATGCAGGTCCGGGCGGGGATTTTCCAGCAGACGGTTGCGCGAGCGCAGGCTGCGCTCCAGCGCCGAGACCCGGCCGGAATGCTGGGCGTCCACCGCCAGCACCAGCCGATCCAGAAAGCGGCGGCGTTCGGACGCGGGCTCGTTGAATAGCCGATCCATCGCCGGCGTGAGCCAGATCACCCGGATGTGGTCGGCGAAGGCCGCCACCGAAACGACCGGCTCACGGTCGATCCGGCACACGCGCTGCGGCGGAATATCTTCCACCGCAGCGGCGATGCCGGTGCCCAGCGTGGCAAGGCCGAGCGCGCCTTCGACCTCGGCGGCGACCGCCCAGGAGCCGTCGCCTTCGCTGAACGCCACCTCTTCGAGCGTGGCGCGCCGCAGACCGCGGCCCGGCGTGAGAAAGGAAATCGCTTCGATCAGATTGGTCTTGCCGGCGCCATTGGCGCCAACCAGCACAATCGGCTCCGCGCCGAGCTCGACAGCCGCCGCGCGATAGTTGCGGAAGTTGGTCAGCGCGAGACGGCGAATGCGGGCGGAATCCATGAGGGCAAAGATTTAGCTGTCATGGCCGGGCTTGTCCCGGCCATCCACGCCTTATTTTCCCGGATCATTGAAGAACGTGGATGCCCGGATAGCAGACCAATTTATGCAGTCGGCGCAAGCTTGACTGCTTGCCGGGCTTAAACCCGCATCGGCATCAGCACGTAGAGCGCGCCGGCGGAATCGCGGTCCTGGATCAGCGTAGGGGAGCCGGCGTCGGCGAGCTTGAGCACCGCGACCTCGCCCTCGATCTGCGCCGCGATATCGAGCAGATAGCGGGAGTTGAAGCCGATATCGATCGGATCGGCGGTGTATTCGATCTCAAGTTCTTCGGTGGCACTGCCGGAATCCGGATTGGTCACCGACAGCAACAACCGTCCGGAGCTGATGGACAGTTTCACCGCCCGGCCACGCTCACTCGAGACGGTGGAGACCCGGTCGACCGAGGCCTCGAAGTCTTTCTTGTCGACGATCAGCTCCTTGTCGTTGCCGACCGGAATGACGCGGGCATAGTCGGGAAAGGTGCCGTCGATCAATTTCGAGGTCAGCACCACGTCGCCGATGGAGAAGCGGATTTTTCCCTGCGACAGCTCGACGGCGACCTCGGCATCGGCGCCGTCAATCAACCGCTGTACCTCGCCAACGGTTTTGCGCGGCACGATGATGCCCGGCATGCCCGCGGCGCCGGACGGCAACGGCAACTCGACCTGCGCGAGCCGATGCCCATCGGTCGCCACCGCGCGCAGCATCGCCGACTTTCCGCTGCCCGCGGTGTGCAGATAGATGCCATTGAGGTAATAGCGCGTCTCCTCAGTGGAGATCGCGAACTGCGTCTTGTCGATCAGGCGCTTCAGATCGGCCGCCGCCAAGGTGAATTTGTGCGTCATCTCGCCGGCGGCGAGGTCCGGGAAGTCGCTTTCCGGCAAAGTCTGCAGCGTGAAGCGCGAACGCCCGGCACGGATCGCCAGCATCGCGCGGTCGCCCGAGGCTTCCAGCACGATCTGCGATCCCTCGGGCAGCTTGCGCACGATCTCGTAGAACATGTGCGCGGGCACCGTGGTCGAGCCGCCGGGCGAGACCTCGGCGTCCACGCCGTCGATCACTTCCAGGTCGAGATCGGTGGCCTTGAGGCTGAGCTTGGACTTGTCCGCGCGGATCAGCACATTGGCAAGAATAGGAATGGTATTGCGGCGCTCCACCACGCGGTGAACGCGCCCCAGCGACTTCAACAATGCCGTACGCTCGACGGTAACCTTCATCTCGCAGCCCACTCGATCATGAGGAAATCAGCCCTCGAACCGCGAAGGCGGCGGACGCCGACGACAGCGGCAGTCCTCGCCTTGCGGGGGAAGCAAAGGTGGCGCGCCCTGCGGGAATAGGCAAGGGCGGAGACGCCAAGCTCCGCCCTTTTCCCGGCGATTCAGCACTTCACATTCCCTCGCCAAGCCGCGAGGGCAAGACTCGGTCAAGGCTTAGTCTTGCAACTGCCGCTTCAGGACCTCGATCTCCTCCGCCAGCGTGATGTCGTTGCCCACGAGGTTCTCGATCTTGCGCACCGCGTGCAGCACGGTCGTATGATCACGCCCGCCGAAACGCCGCCCGATCTCCGGCAAGGAGCGCAGCGTCAGCGTCTTGGCGAGGTACATCGCGACCTGGCGCGGCCGGACGACATTGGCCGTGCGGCGGGACGACAACAGGTCGGCGCGGCTGACGTTATATTGACGCGCCACCACCCGCTGGATGTCCTCGATCTTGACCCGCTTGGGCTCCTGCGGGCGGATCAGATCGCGCATCTCGCGCTCGGCCAGTTCGAGCGTGACCGGCTGTCCGGTGAGCTTGCTATGGGCGAGCAGACGGTTGAGCGCGCCTTCAAGATCGCGGCCGTTATGGGTGATGGTCCTGGCGATATAGGCGAGCACCGGCGGCGGCACATCGAAACCTGGATGATGCAGCTTGGCCGCCTCCATGCGGGATTTCAGGATTTCCAGCCGCAGCTCTTCGCCGAGCGAAGACATTTCCACCACCAGGCCGCCAGCTAGGCGCGACCGCACCCGGTCGTCCAGGCTTTCCAGATCGGACGGCGGGCGGTCGGAGGCGATCACCACCTGGCGACCGGCATCGATCAGCGCGTTGAGCGTGTGGCAAAACTCGGCTTGGGTATTTTTGCCTTGCAGGAATTGCAGGTCATCGATCACCAGCACGTCGATCCCGCGCAGCACTTCCTTGAACGCGATTGCGGTCTGGCTGCGCAGCGCGGAGACAAAGCCGTACATGAACTTCTCTGCCGTCAGATAGAGCACCTTGTGCTCGCCGGCGGCATTGCCCGCCCACGTAATGGACTGCAGCAGATGGGTCTTTCCAAGCCCGACACCGGAATGAATGTAGAGCGGATTGAACATGACCGGATCGCCGCGGCGGGCAGCGGCCACCTGCTTGGCGGCCGCATGCGCCAGCGTGTTGGAACGGCCGAGCACGAAGGTCTCGAACGTCAGCCGCGGGTCGAGCGGCGAGCCGCCCAATGCTTCATGCGCAGCAGACAAAGGCGAGGAGACCGTGCGCTGCTCGCTGCCGTTGAGGCGCGCCGCATGGCCGTTATGGTGCGCGACCGCCGGCTGCACGGGCGCGGGCTTCTGCGCCAGCGATCGCAATACGCCGGAGCGCACGCTCAGCTCGATGCGGCCGACGGTGGACTGCTCGGCCTGCCAGCAGGCAAGCACGCGCTCGGAATAATGCGACTGGATCCAGCTCTTGAGAAAGCGCGTCGGCACCGAAAGCCGGACCGTGGAGTCGTCGAGCCCCTCAAGGTCCATCCGCGCGAACCAGCTTGAATAGATATCGTCACCGACTTCAGCACGCAGCCTGCCCTTTACGCGCGACCAGCTTTCTTGTTCTGGGGTGGTCATATCCATGGTCATTTTTCCGATCGAAGGGTGAGAAAATCGCGGGTGGCTCGGCCGGTTGGCCTTGCCATAAGACGCACGTCACTCACTCATTTGAGAAACGATGGCTGGTTGGTTTGCGATGCAAAGGCCAAGCCAGTAGCCCAAGGAAGGCAGTGAAAGATTGCGGCTCACCCGCCGGGCGGGGGCATCGCTCCTCCCCTGGACCCGATCGGTTTGGACCGGCGCTCTATCCACGGCGCGCGGCGCATCGGATCGCATCCGATCCGTGACTTGGCGCACGGCGAGACCGTCGAATCTGCAAGTGCATTCCTTGGTAGCGGCATGACTCCCCCTTCATCCGCATGAGCGCGATGGCCCTGACTTTTTTTCAACCTTGCTTTTTTCAAGCCCCCGAAACGTTCGCGCCGCCTACGCATTACTCAACTCGGCGTCACGATCTCAGCCAAGTTTCACTCCAACGAGCTCCTCGACAATAAATCCACGCTGAAGCATTTTCAGACGCAGTTCTGCCAATCTCATTCTCGATGAGCTCGAGTGCGACCCTTTTACTGAGGACTCTCGGAGATCCCGAGAGACAGTTAAAAAATACACACCCCCAAGCAGGCTGCAACGAATTTCGCGACCGCCATCCTGCGCGCTGCGGCGAAGCGGCCCCGCGCCTGTCTCGCTCGCATCCACGGGGTTGACCGGCAACACGTTGAATCGGCGCGGTGATTCTTTTCAATGTTGCATTGGCTGCGCGGCAGCATTGCCTGTGGCGATTTTTTTACGCGCGACCCCGCGCGAGCCTAGGCTGCATGGGGTTTTTCAACCCCTCGCCGCCACATTCCTGTTAAGGGCTTGTGAGCGCGGTCGTTTTTTTGAGCAAAAAATCCAACTAGCCGGCAATGACCAAATAGATCGCTGCGCGGAGATCGCTCGAACGTGGGTGGCATGGACGATCGCGCATGCGCGGCGCGCGACATTCGCGCGCAGATACGTGGAGTTAGCGGGTGCCATAAAAAAAATTGGCCCGCGCAAAAGCGGGCCAATCGGAACGACAGCCGTGCCGGAAAAAATTATTTTCCGAGCTTGGCGATCTGATGCGTCAGGCGCGAGACCTTGCGGCTGGCGGTGCTCTTGTGCATTACGCCTTTCTGAGCCGCGCGCATAAGCGCGGGCTCAGCCGACTTGAGCGCGGCCTGCGCCGCCGTAGCATCGCCGGAAGCGATCGCTTCCTCGACATCGCGGACCGCGCTGCGCATACGCGAGCGGCGCGCCTTGTTGATGATGGTCCGCCGCTCAATCTTCCGGGTCGCCTTCTTGGCGGATTTGGTGTTAGCCATCGAATCTCTCGTTTGAACACATGGCGGACCGGATGCTTCGCACCGTCAATCCGCTGAAAAGGGAACGGCGGCGAAAAATCTCGCCGCCACTGGGGTTGCTTATAGTCAGACCACCCGCGGGCGTCAACGGCTGCGCTGGCCGGATCAGGGCGGGCTAACCGCTCACATTATAGGCTGCCAGCGCCGCCATGTTCACAAGCTGCGTATCCTTCGCAGCCAGCTGCACGATCTGGACCGGGCGGTCCAGGCCGACCAGAAGCGGCCCGATCACGGTGGCGCCTCCCAATTCCTGCACCAGCTTGGTGGAGATGGAAGCGGAATGGAAAGCAGGCATGATCAGTACATTAGCGGGACCGCTGAGCCGGCAGAAAGGATAGGCCGCGGCCAATTCGGGGTTGAGCGCGATGTCGGCGGCCATCTCGCCGTCGTATTCGAAATCCACCCGCTTCTGGTCAAGGATGCGGACCGCCTGTTGCACCCGCGCCGAGCGCTCGCCGGGCGGATGACCGAAGGTGGAGAAGGCAAGCAACGCCACGCGCGGCTCGTAGCCAAGCCGCCGGGCGACGCCCGCAGCCTCTACTGCAATCTCGGCGAGTTCTTCCGCTTCCGGCATTTCGGTGACGGCGGTGTCAGCCACGACGACCGCGCGGCCACGCGCCAGCACCAGCGACACACCCATCACCCGGTGGCCGGGCTTGGGATCGACGACGCGCCGCACATCCTCCAAGGCCACGGAAAAATTGCGCGTGACGCCGGTGACCATCGCGTCGGCGTCGCCAAGCGCGACCATGCAAGCTGCGAAGTGATTGCGGTCGGTATTCACCAGCCGCTGGCAATCACGGATCAAATAACCTTTGCGCTGCAGCCTTTCATACAGATAGGCGCCGTAGATCGCGTTGCGCTTGGAGAGCGCGGCATTAAAGATTTCGATGCCGCCGCCGAGCTCGACGCCAAGCTCCTCGGCGGTCGCGCGGACGCGATCCTCGCGCCCGACCAGTTGCGCGGTGCCGAGACCCTGCTGCACGAAACTCGCGGCCGCGCGGATTACCTGCTCCTCTTCGCCTTCGGCGAAAACCACGCGCTTGGGCTGCCGCCGCAGCCGGGAGAAAACCTGCTGCAGCACGCCGGCGACCGGATCGCGGCGGCTCAACAGCTGTTCGCGATAGGCGCCCATGTTTTCGATCGGCCGCCGGGCCACTCCGGAATCCATCGCCGCTTGCGCCACGGCGGAGGGAATCGCGGAAATCAGCCGCGGATCAAATGGCACCGGGATGATGTAGTCGGGACCATATTTCGGACGCGCGCCATAGGCGCTGGCGACTTCGTCCGGCACGTCCTCGCGTGCGAGTTCAGCCAGCGCGCGGGTCGCGGCGATTTTCATTTCCATGCTGATCGAGGTCGCGCGCACATCGAGCGCCCCGCGGAAGATATAGGGGAAACCGAGCACGTTGTTGATCTGGTTCGGATAGTCGGAGCGCCCGGTGGCCATGATGGCGTCATCGCGCACCTCCGCCACCTCCTCCGCGGTGATTTCCGGATCGGGATTCGCCATGGCGAAAATGATCGGCTTATCAGCCATCGATTTGACCATGGCCTTGGTCACCGCGCCTTTGACCGAGAGCCCGACAAACACGTCGGCGCCCTTGATCGCTTCTTCCAGCGTGCGCGCGGACGTCTTGGCCGCATGCGCCGACTTCCATTGGTTCATGCCCTCGGTGCGGCCCTGATAGATCACGCCCTTGGTGTCGCAGAGCATCAGGTTGTCGGCTGGAAAGCCCATCGCCTTCAGCAGATCGAGGCAGGCGATGCCGGCGGCGCCCGCGCCATTGCAGACGAGCCTGGTGGTCTTGATGTCGCGGCCGGTGAGATCGAGCGCATTGATTAGGCCGGCGGCGGTGATGATCGCGGTGCCGTGCTGGTCGTCATGGAACACCGGGATGTCGAGCAATTCGCGCAAGCGCTGCTCGATCACGAAACATTCCGGAGCCTTGATGTCCTCCAGGTTGATGCCGCCCCAGCCCTTGGCGAGGAATTTGACGCTGTTGACGAACTCGTCCGGGTCTTCGGTGGAAACTTCGAGATCGATGGAATCGATGTCGGCGAAACGCTTGAACAGAACGGCCTTGCCTTCCATGACCGGCTTGGCGGCGAGTGCCCCGAGATTGCCGAGGCCGAGAATGGCTGTGCCGTTGGTAATGACAGCGACGAAATTTCCCTTCGCGGTGTAGTCGTAAGCGCAGTTAGGGTCCTTTGCGATCGCCAGCACCGGGATGGCGACGCCGGGGGAATAAGCCAGCGACAGATCGCGCTGGGTTGCCATCGGCTTGGTGGCGACCACTTCCAGTTTGCCGGGCTTGCCCTTGGAATGAAAATCCAGCGCTTCCTGGTCGGTGAAGGTCGGACGCGTGCGCGGGGCGACTTTCTTAGACATTGATACTCCTGACGATCCCTCTGGCCCCGAAACGGATGCCGACCTTATAGGGAGGCCCCCGCGACCGCTCAAGGCAAGCGGTAGGCGGATTATCGGATTATCGGTTGAAGAGGCGTCCAGCTGAGAGTAATTCCTGCTGGAAATCCGCCACAAACAGGAACGATCCTCGCGCCATGATCCGCTCTGTTTTCCGCTTGCTGGGTTTGGTGCTGCTTGCCGCCGGCTTTGTGTTCTTCATTTATGACGGCACCAAGTCGATCGCGGACCAGACCTTCTATATCAGCAAATTCAGCCAGACCTGGGCGGAGATCCATCAGCAGAGCCTGCTGGCCTTGCAAGGCATGGTGGAGAAGAACGCCACCTGGCTTTGGCCCGTGCTGCAACCCGCTCTGGAACAGCCGACCTGGCTGGTGCTGGGTGCCTTGGGCATGATCCTGATCCTGCTCGGGCGCCGGAAGAAGCCGTTGATCGGCTACGCGCGCAATTAAAGCATCCGGCTGTAACCTTCTGATCGGACGCTGCGAATAACCCGCGGAAGCCTTATATTGGCTGCGGACCGCGCCTGACCCTAAAAAAGCGGACATCGAGTTTCCGGTACCGCAGCCAAATTTACGCAATCTGCGCAAGCGCGATTGCTTGCCGCAAAGCCGCAACCTACTTTGTTGATCGCGCGCGAGGAGGACATCCCATGTTCCTGTTCAAGAAGACCGCCATGCCCGCTTCCGGCCAAGCCTTGCCGGGCCGCTCCACCCCCATCGCCACTGCGAGCCAGCATCACGTCAACGGCCGCGCGCTGAAAGGCCCTTATCCAGAAGGGCTGGAGACCGCAATTTTCGGGCTGGGATGCTTCTGGGGCGCCGAGCGCAAATTCTGGCAGCTGGGCGATGGCATCCATGTCACCGCGGTCGGTTACGCGGGCGGCCAGACGCCCAATCCGACCTATGAAGAAGTCTGCAGCGGCCGCACCGGACACAACGAAGTGGTGCTGGTGGTCTATGACCCGAAGAAAATCTCTTACGAGAGACTGCTGAAGACTTTTTGGGAAAGCCACGATCCCACCCAGGGCATGCGGCAGGGCAATGACGTCGGCACGCAGTATCGCTCCGGCATCTACACCACAACGCCGGCGCAGCGCGCCGCCGCCGAGGCGTCGAAAGCAACTTATGACAAGGCGCTGCGGGCCAAGGGCTATGCCGGTATTACGACCGAGATCGCGGACGCGCCGGAATTCTATTTCGCCGAGGACTACCATCAGCAATATCTCGCCAAGAATCCCGGCGGCTATTGTGGGCTCGGCGGCACCGGCGTCGCTTGCCAGATCGGCACCGGCGTGGCGGCGTAACCTCACGCCTCGGTTAGCATTTGTTAACCATGTAAGGCGTTAATCGGGCTTAACTCTTCGGGCCCGGGATTCGCCTTCCATGCGGATAAGCCGTCTTTCCGTTCTGCTGGTGGCTATCCTGGCGCTCGCGCTCGGCGGCTGCTTCAAGCGCG
>DASSPI010000152.1:0-33134 GCA_035699705.1 Xanthobacteraceae bacterium | reverse complement strand
TGCAGCTCCGCTCACCGCTCCGTCAGCTTCAGTTCGATGCGCCGGTTGCGGCTATAGGCGGCCTCGCTGGGCGCGGGATCCAGCGGCTGGAATTCGCCGAAGCCGGCGGCCACCAGGTGCTGCGGCGAGACGCCCTTGCTGATCAGATATTGCACGACCGAAATCGCGCGCGCCGCGGAGAGCTCCCAGTTGGAACGGAATTGCGCGGTGAGGATCGGCCGCACGTCGGTGTGGCCGTCGACGCGCATCACCCAGGCGATGTCGGAGGGAATCCGCCTTTCCAATTCGAGCAGCGCGTTCGCCACGGTATCGAGCTCCGACATGCCTTCCGGCTTCAGCGTAGCCTGGCCGGCGTCGAAGAACACTTCCGACTGGAAGACGAAGCGGTCGCCGACAATGCGCACATCCTGCCGGTTACCCAGGATCTGGCGCAGCCGGCCGAAAAAATCCGAGCGATAGCGTGACAGTTCCTGCACCCGCTGCGCGAGCGCGACGTTGAGCCGCTGCCCGAGCTCCGCCAGCCGGGTCTGCGATTCCTTCTCGCGCTGGTCGGAGACGTCGAGCGCCGATTCCAGCGCGCTGAGCTGGCGCCGCAAGGCCGCGATCTGCTGGTTGAGCGCCTCGACCTGCGCCAGCGCGCGGGCGGACAGCGCTTTTTGCGTGTCGAGTTCGCTGCTGAGCTGTTTGGCCTCGCCCTGTGCCGCCGCGGCGCCGCTCGCAGCGTCGGCTATTCCCTTCAGGCGGTCGCGCTCGGATTCGGCGCCGGCAAGTCCGGCGCGCAATTGCGCGACCTGTTGCTCGAGGTCGATCGTGCCGGCCTTCTCCAGCGACAGCAGATTGGAGAGTTGGGCGATCTGCGCGTTCAGCCGCTGCAATGCGGTGTCCTTGCCGCTGACTTCCTGCGCCATGAAAAACTGCACGACGACAAAGACCGAAAGCAGGAAGATCACGCTGAGGATCAGCGTCGACAACGCGTCGACGAAGCCCGGCCAGTAATTCATGCCGGTGTCGCCGCGCGATCTGCGAGCCAGTGGCATGACGTCCTACTTGCGCACGTTCTCGCGCACCAGCACTTCCAGCAGCCGGCGGATGTCGCGGTGCTGCTCCGCCTGGGAGTCCACCCAGTCGCGGATCATCTGCTGCTCGGTGCGCATGTGATGCACGAGGCCTTGAATCGCCTCGGCGAGATTGGCCATGGCCGCGGTTGCGGCCTTGCCGGATCCGGCGTCGGCGACGGCGTCGCGCAGCTTTTCGATCGCGCCGCGCACCTCGCCGCCAACGGGCGTGCCGGGCTCGGCCGAAAGGTCGTGCACGGTGGTCGAGAGCCAGTCTTCCAAGTCGATATAAAAGCGGTTCTGCGCCTGGCTCGATTGCAGGTCGAGAAAGCCCAGCACGAGCGAGCCCGCAAGGCCAAACAGCGAGGACGAGAAGGAGATGCCCATGCCGCTCAAGGGAGCTGCGAGGCCTTCCTTCAGGGCGTCGAGCATGGAGCCGGCGTCGCCGCCGAGGCTGAGGCCCTGAATGACCCGCCCCACGGAGCCGACGGTCTCGATCAGGCCCCAAAAGGTGCCGAGCAGGCCGAGGAAAACCAGCAGGCCCGTCATGTAGCGTGAGATGTCGCGCGCTTCGTCAAGGCGGGTCGCGATCGAGTCGAGAATGCCGCGCATCAATTGCGACGACATCGCCATGCGTCCGACGCGGTCGCCGAGAATGGCGGCCATCGGCGCCAGCAGCACCGGCGGCCGGTCCACCGCCAAGCCGGGATCGGCGATACGGAAACTGTTGACCCAGGCGACTTCGGGATAGAGCCGGATCACCTGACGAAAGGCGAGCAGAATGCCGACCAGCAAAACACCGATGATCACCGCGTTCAGTCCCGGATTGGCCAGAAAGGCCGCCCAGATCTGTTTGTGCAGCACGACCACGATCAGCGAACACAGGATCAAGAATACGAGCATCCGCACAAGAAAGATGCGCGGCGATGAAAGCTTCAGCAGATCAACGTCTTGAGACATGCGTGTCATATTCATGCCGGAGGTCGACCCCACTATGGCACAGGCGCGCCGAAAGAAAATAACAGGGTTGCCGCGATCCGGCTAAAAACCGTCAAATCGTGGCGGAATTAATCCTAGCGTTAACCCGCCGCGCGCAGGGCGCCCAGCAGGTCGCGGTGGATTATCTCATTGCCGGCGATAATATCGCCAGTCGTCAGCATGCTGTCCTTGCCTTGCAGGTCCGTGACATAGCCGCCCGCCTCGCGCACCAGCAGGATACCGGCCGCCACGTCCCAAGGCGCCAAGCCGCGCTCCCAGTAACCATCGAACCGGCCGGCGGCGATGAAGGCCAAGTCGAGGGCGGCCGAGCCGAAGCGGCGCAACCCGGCCACCTTCTCTTGCACGGCGGCCATTTCGCGGCGGTTCAATTCCAGATCGCCGCGGCCGAGATGCGGCAGCCCGCAGGAGATCACGCTGTCGGCCAGACGCCGCCGGCCGGCAACGCGCAGGCGTTTGTCGTTGAGGAAGGCACCCTTGCCGCGCTCGGCCAAAAACATCTCGTCGGTCGCCGGGTTGTAGATCAGTCCCGCGACAATGGCGCCGTCGCGCTCCAGCGCCACCGAGATGGCGAATTGCGGAATACCGTGCAGGAAATTCGTGGTGCCATCGAGGGGATCGACCAGCCAGAGATGCGTCGCGTCGCTGCCTTCATGGCGGCCGGTCTCTTCCCCGACAAAGCCGTAGCCCGGCCGCGCCTTGGCGAGTTCCTCGCGCAGGATTTCCTCCGCCTTGCGGTCGGCGGCGGTGACGAAATTGGCCGGCCCCTTGAGCGAGACCTGCAGATGCTCCACTTCGCCGAAGTCGCGCTTGAGCCTGCGGCCCGCGAGCCGTGCGGCTTTAACCATGACATTGAGCAGGGCGGAATGCAGCATGTTCGGGGAGTTGCTCGGTCGGGGAAGGAAGTTGGCCGTTTGCTTACACGCCCCGAGCCTCGGAAGCCACCCTCTCCGCGCGCGGAACTTCAGTGAGTCCGCGCGGCCAGATACTCGAACCAGGGCTTGGCGGCCTTCTCCGCGGCGGCGCGGTCCTCCGGCGTCAATTTGGCGACCAGGTCATCAAGGACGACGTCGCCATTGCCCGCCGACTTGGCGGCGAGATGCCAATGCGCCGCCTGCACCGGATCGGCCGGCAGACCGCGCCCGCGGAACAGGATATGCGCCAGCCGGTTCTGCGCGATCGGGTTTCCCTGCCGCGCCGATTTCAGGAAAATCGCCGCCGCTTTCGCTTCATCCCTGGCGACGCCGTTGCCGTTAAACAACGCGATGGCGTATTCGACCTCGGCGTCGCGATGGCCGCCGGCGGCCGCGGCCGCCAGCCAGCGCGCGGTTTCGCGCGGATCTTTTTCCACGCCGCGTCCTTCCTTGTGGAGCGTCGCGAGCGCGTATTGCGCTTCGGGACTGCCGGCCCCGGCGGCGGCGCGGAACAGTTCGGCGGCGCGCGCGAAATCCTGCGGGAATGCCTGGCCTTCGAGATAAAGCAGCGCGAGATTATAGGCAGCCGGCGGAGAGCCGAGCTTGGCCGCCGCCGCGAAAAGCTTGGCTGCCTCGACGGTATCGCGTTTTCCGCCGCGCCCGCTGTAGCGCATGAGCCCGAGCTGGAACATCGCTTCGCGGTCGCCGCGGTCGGCGGCACGTTGATACAATTCAGCAGCCTTGGCGTCGTTCTTCGAAACACCGAGTCCGTTGGCATAGAGCTCGGCCAACAACGCCATCGCTTTCGGGTCGTTCTTTTCCTCCATCCGCTTGCTCGCTTCGACCAGCGCGGTGAGGTAATGGCCGCGCTGATAGGCGCCAAAGGCGATGTCGCCCTGCGGCGGCGGGCTCGGCGCCGGCGCTGCCGTCGTTTTCGGCGCGGGCTTGGCAGGCGGCTTGGTCTGCGCCTGCGCGGGCAGGGCAAGCGTTGCGGCGAACAGGACGGCGAGGAGACGCGCGCTCATTTCGCGGCTTCCGTCTGCTGTAGCCGCTGCGCCGCATCGGCGACGGCAGCGGCGGGCCCGCGCGGGTCGTTCCAGACAAAATCCGCCACCGCAACAAAGTCGGCGCCGACGGCGGAAAGTGCGGCCACCTCGTCGAGGCTTGTCGCATAAGCCACGCAAGGCGGCTGGAAAACTTCCGCCCACCAGGACACCCGGTCCTCGATCGCGCTCAGGCTGGGACGCTCGCCGTTGAGATCCGGCTCGCCGAACAGGACGTAATCGGCGTCCGCTTCCGCCGCGAGCATGGCGTCATGACGCGTGGTCATCCCGCCTGCGCCGGCGATGCGATCGGGTTTCAAGCGCCCGATCGCGCCTTCCAGCGCATGGATGCCGGTCAGATGCGCGCCGTCGGCGCCGGAGCGTCCGACCAGGTCCGTGTTTCCGTCCAGCACCAGGGCCGCGCCCGCGCGCTGGGCAAGCGGCGCCAGCAGCTTGATGCGGCCGACCAGCTCGGCTTCGCCGCCCGGCTCGAGCCGCAGCAGCACCGCCGCGATATCCGCCGCGGCGAGCGCGGGCTCCAGGGCGCGCGCAAACGCCGCCGCGTCCTTGACCGGCGGCGTCACCAGATAAAGGCGCGGGGCAGGGCGCTCGCTTTCGATCTGAGCTTTCGATGCCATGGCGCCCCTATGCTAGCGCAATCCGGCGGTAGTTTGACTGGGATGGCGTAATCCGACCGCCCTATTTGGCCGGCCATTTGCGCTCGGCCCAATCCAGCATGCGTACCAATGCCGGCTGCAGGGGCGGCAGGTCCTTTGCGATCACGATGAAACCGAGTGGAATCATCCAAAACCCGAGTATCGGCAGAAAGCCGACGATTCCGGCGAGGATCAGGAAAATCCCGAGCGGCAGCCGGAGCCAGCGCGAATTGGGCTGCCGCAGCCAACGGACGAATTTGGCGGCCCATCCCGGCAGCCTGCGCTCCAGACGTTGCAGATGCTCGTCGAGGTCTTGCTCGTAATCGCGGGTCATGCGCGGTAACCCATGCTGCGCAATTCCGTTCCTTCCAACGCTCTTTCCGATGTTTGACTATCCACGGGCGACGGCTGACATTGCCGGTTGCGAAGGGTATGCAAAACAAATTGCCGTAACGGGGAGATTGCATGCGGTTGCTTTCCAATCTGCTCAGCAAATTCATCAGGAAAGGAAGCCTGCGGTTTTACGACGCGGACGGGAAATTGCATGTCTTCGGCGGGCAGCAGCCGGGGCCGACGGTCACCGCGCGCCTGCACGATCGCGCACTGGAGACGAAGCTCTTCGCCAATCCGGAGCTTTACGCGGCGGAAGCCTATATGGACGGCAAGCTCACCTTCGAGGAGGGCAGCGGGGTCCATGACTTCCTGATGCTGTTCTCGGTCAACCGCTCCGCGCTCTACAGCTATGGCTCGCAGAAGGTGATGCGCAAGGTCTGGCGCGCGCTGCGGCGCTGGCATCAGGCCAATCCGGTCGGGCAGGCGGCCAAGCACGCGCGGCATCATTACGACATATCGAGCGAGCTCTACCGGCTCTTTCTCGACAAGGACATGCAATATTCCTGCGCCTATTTCCGCGATCCGGAACATGAGACGCTGGAACAGGCGCAGCGCAACAAGCTCATTCACGCCACCACGAAGCTGCGACTGAAGCCCGGCATGACGGTCGCGGAGATCGGCTCGGGCTGGGGCGGTTTCGCCATCCATCTCGCGCGCGAGACCGGCGCGCATGTCACCGCGATCAATGTCTCGCCGGAGCAGCTGAAGGTGTCGCGCGAGCGCGCGCAGGAGGCGGGCGTCGCCGACCTGATCGACTTCCGTGAGCTCGACTACCGCAACCTCTCAGGCAAGTTCGACCGCGTGGTCTCGGTCGGGATGATGGAGCATGTCGGCATCGGCCATCTCGACGAGTATTTCTGGACGGTGCGCGACCTGCTGAAGGATGACGGCTACGCCTTCATCCATTGCATCGGCCGCATGTCGGTGCCGGGCACGACCGGGCCGTTCATCCGCAAATATATCTTCCCGGGAGCTTACGTGCCGTCGCTGTCGGAAGTCTTCGCCGCCACCGAGCGCAACGGTTTATGGGTGGCCGACAACGAAATCCTGCGGCTGCATTATTATTACACCTGCCAGCATTGGCGAAAGCGCTTCACCGCCAACCGCGAAGCGGCCAAGCTCATCTATGACGAGCGCTTCTGCCGGATGTGGGAATGGTATCTCTCCGCCGTGGAGCTGGAATTCCTGCACGGCTCGCACATGGTGTTCCAGCTCCTGCTGGCGAAGACGCGCGACGCGGTGCCGATCACGCGCGACTTCATGCTCGACGCCGAGCGCGCCGCGCAGGCGAAAGCGGTTTAAGCTGCGGCCCGCCATTCGAGCTCTATGTCCAGAACGCTAACCTCATGCGCCGTCATGCGGCTGCCCTGGTGACGGAGTTTTGGCGGTGTGCGTGAGAACGCGCTTCCGGCGCATCAGCGGCTGCAGCAGCAATGGCAGAAAATAGAGAGGAAAATAGGAGAAGGCAAAATACAGCCAAGTGAGGTCGGGCAGTGCCCCGGCCGTTGCCGCCAGCATTAAACCGGTATTGCGTTCCGAAGCCGTGAACCCGACCGTGAGCGCGCGTTCGCGGCCTACCGCCAGGAAAAGCACGGTGGTCAGACCAAGCACTGCGAAGGCCAATACGAAAGCTAGGACCGCGAGGCCGATAGTCATCAGCGGCGCCGCGACGAATCGAGCCGCCACGCTTTCCATCATTCCCGCCACGAAGACGAACATTACAAGGATGTTGAAGCCGTCGATTTTTTCTCTCTGCCGCTCGATCGCAGCAACGCCAGCGATGCGCCGCACAGCAAGACCAACGAGAGCAGAGCCCGCGAGGATTGCAAACAGCTTCAGCCCGAGCGCCAGCGGAGAAAGCGTAAGCGTCGATCCAATGAAGGCGTAGGCGAACAACGGTGCCGTAAGCGGCAAGAGCGCCGTGCTCATCACCATGGTGCAAAGGACGAGCGTTGCATCCAACTGTATCAATGCGGCCAATGCAGGAGCTGCCATGAGCGGAGGGGCAATTGCCTGCAGCACCAACGCGAGGAAAAGCTCGGGCGACCAATCTTTGAGTCCGAGTGCAAGATAGGTCGCACCGAAAACTGCCGGGATGAGAACGGATGTCCATGCTACCGCGAACAACACGATCCCCGGGCGCGACAGGTATCTTTTAAACGCGCTGGCATCGACGCGAACGAAAGCAATGCACAACAGCACGAACACCGCTTCGGTGACGAATGGCTTGACCATGGTGCCGATCGGCGGCACGGCAATGCCAATGAAAATAAGCGCTGCAACAGCGCGCGTTCCCTGCCGGCCGAGCCACGCTAGGGATGCGGCGGCTGAGTTTCGAATGAACCTACCCAAAGGCGGCGCGCTCAGTTAGAGGGCCATCACTATCGCCGTAAGTTCTTCCGACCACCATTGCGCGTGATCTTTCCCGGAATCCGGTTCCCACCCCGGATCAAGTCCGGGGCGGGCGTTTTCGCGATCTCGCGCTACGCTGCCTTCTTCTCCAGATCCTTCTGCCATTTACCGAGCGCGGCGAGGCCGTTCATCTCGGCGCGGTGCGCGAAGGCGCGCTGCGCGGCGGCGACGTTCTCTGCCTTGCCCTTCCAGGTCTGCTGCACCGCATGCTGCAGCGCGCGGCCGTAGGAGAAGGTCAGCTTCCAGGGCAGGTTGCCGATCTTGTTCATGGCGTCGAGATGCGCGGTCGCCTCCTCGTCGGACTGGCCGCCCGACAGGAAGGCGATGCCCGGCACCGCGCCCGGCACGCAGGCCTTCAGGAGCTTGACGGTTTTCTCCGCGACTTCCTGCACCGGAGCTTGCTTGCCGTTCTTCTTGCCCGAGACGACCATGTTGGGTTTCAGCACCATGCCTTCGAGCGGAATCTTCTGGTAGTAGAGCTCCTGGAAGGTTTCCTTCAGCACGAACTCGGTCACCATGTAGCAGGCGTCGATGTCGTGGCCGCCGTCCATCAGCACCTCCGGCTCGACGATCGGCACGATGTCTTCCTGCTGGCAGAGCGCGGCATAGCGCGCGAGCGCATGACCGTTGGCGCGGATATTGGCATAGCTCGGGATGCCCTGGCCGATGTCATAGACCGCGCGCCACTTGGCGAAACGCGCGCCGAGCTTGCGGTATTCCGCCAGCCGCTCGCCGAGCCCGTCGAGCCCTTCGGTGATCACCTCGCCCGGGCAAAACGGTTGCGGCTTGATGCCCTTGTCGACCTTGATGCCGGGGATCGAGCCGGCCTGCTCGATCAGCTTGACCAGCGGCGTGCCGTCCTTCGCCTTCTGCCGGATGGTTTCGTCGTAGAGGATGACGCCAGAGATGTATTTCGACATCGCGTCTTTCGACCGGAACATCAGCTCGCGGTAATCGCGGCGGTTATCCTCGGTGGATTCCACGCCGATGGTGTCGAAGCGCTTCTTGATCGTGCCCGAGGACTCGTCAGCGGCCAGAATCCCCTTGCCGGGAGCGACCATGGCGTTCGCGATCTTGTTCAATTCGGCGAGATTCATCGGATTTTCCTCACTTTAGATTTTGTCATTCCGGGGCGCGCTGACAGCGCGAGCCCGGAATCCATACGCCCTGCCTCCAATGTAACACCGGCAGCATGAATTCCGGACAGCCGCTTCGCGGCTTCCGGAACGACGGGAACCGTTCGGCGTCATTTTACCCTCAACGCCTCCACCCCCGGCAAGGGTTTGCCTTCCATCCATTCCAGGAAGGCCCCACCCGCGGTGGAGACATAGGTAAAGCGGTCCGCCGCGCCGGCGGCATTGAGCGCGGCCACGGTATCGCCGCCGCCGGCCACCGACACGAGCTTGCCGGCCTGCGTCAGTTCGGCCGCCGCCTCGGCCGCTTCCACGGTTCCGGTATCGAAGGGGTCCAGCTCGAAAGCACCGAAGGGACCGTTCCAGACCAGCGTCCGGCTGCGCGCCAGCACGGAGGCGACTTGCTCGATGCTGCGCGGGCCGATGTCGAGGATCATCTCGTCGTCCGCGACCGCGGCCACGTCGACCACGCGCGAGGGCGCATGCGCTTCGAATTTGCGCGCCACCACCGCGTCCACCGGCAGCAGGATTTCGCGCTTGTCCGCTGCGGCCCTGGTGAGGATGTCCCGCGCGGTCGGCACGAGATCCCGCTCCACCAGCGATTTTCCGACGGCGCGTCCCTGCGCAAGCAGAAAGGTATTCGCCATGGCGCCGCCGATGATCAGCACATCCACTTTCTTGAGCAGGTTGCCGAGCAGATCGAGCTTGGTGGAAATCTTCGCGCCGCCGACGATCGCCGCGACGGGACGCTGCGGCTGTTCCAGCGCCTTCGACAGCGCTTCCAGCTCGGCCTGCATGGCGCGGCCGGCATAGGCCGGCAGTTTGTGCGCCAGTCCCTCGGTCGAGGCATGCGCGCGGTGAGCGGCGGAGAAGGCATCGTTGACATAGACGTCGCCGAGCTGGGCGATCTGCTCGACGAAGGCGGGATCGTTCTTCTCTTCCCCGGGATGAAAGCGGGTGTTCTCCAGGCACACGATCTCGCCCGGCTTCATCGCCTTGATCACCGCTTCCGCGCGCTGGCCGACGCAATCATCGACAAAGCCGACGGGACGGCCGAGCACTTGCGCAAGTTTCGCGGCAACCGGCTTGAGCGAATTCTTGGTGTCGCGGCCTTTCGGCCGGCCGAAATGCGACAGCAGAATGACCTTGCCGCCCTTGTCGGCGATCTCCCGGATGGTCGGCGCGACGCGCTCCAGCCGCGTCGCATCGGTGACCTCGCCATTTTCCATCGGGACGTTGAGGTCGAGCCGCAGCAGCACGCGCTTGTCGCGCAGCTCGGCCTCGTCGAGGGTGCGGAAATTGGCCATGCTTGGCGCGTCCCGGGACAAAAGACTTCAGAGCAGTTTCCCCATCGCCACCGCGGTGTCGGCCATGCGGTTGGAGAAGCCCCATTCGTTGTCGTACCAGGACATCACCCGCACGAAATTGCCGTCCATCACCTTGGTCTGGTCCATGTGGAAGATCGAGGAATGCGGATCGTGGTTGAAGTCCATCGAGACATTCGGCTCCTTGGTATAGCTGAGGATGCCCTTGAGCTGCTGCTCGGATGCGCGCTTGATCGCCTCGTTGATCTCGTCCTTGCTCGTTGCCTTGCTCGCCAAGAATTTGAAATCCACGACCGAGACATTCGGCGTCGGCACGCGGATGGCGACGCCGTCGAGCTTGCCGGAGAGCTCCGGCAGCACCAGGCCGACGGCCTTGGCAGCGCCGGTCGAGGTCGGGATCATGTTCAGCGCCGCGGCGCGCGCGCGATAGAGATCCTTGTGCATGGTGTCGAGCGTCGGCTGGTCGCCGGTATAGGAATGGATCGTGGTCATGAAGCCCTTGTCGATCCCCACGGCGTTGTTGAGCACCTGCGCCACCGGCGCCAGGCAATTGGTGGTGCAGGACGCGTTCGAGATGATCTTGTGATCCTTGGTCAGCTTGTCGTGGTTGACGCCGTAGACCACCGTCATGTCGACGCCCTCAGCGGGCGCCGAGATGATCACGCGCTTGGCGCCGGCGGTCAGGTGGGCCGCCGCCTTTTCCTTGGTGGTGAAGATGCCGGTGCATTCCAGCGCGATGTCGACGCCCAGTTCCTTCCAGGGGAGCTGCGCCGGATCCTTGATAGCGGTCACTTTCATCGGGCCGAGACCGCAATCGATGCTGTCGCCCTTGACCGTCACTTCGCGCGGGAAGCGGCCATGCACGCTGTCGTAGCGCAACAGATGCGCGTTGGTTTCCACCGGGCCGAGGTCGTTGATGCCGACGACCTGGATGTCCTTGCGCCCCGACTCGATGATGGCGCGCAGGATATTGCGGCCGATGCGGCCGAAGCCGTTGATCCCAACACGAACGGTCATGACAATCTCCTCCAACGGAACCGTGCCCTGTCATCGCCCGCGAAGGCGGGCGATCCAGTAAACGCAGGCGTTCTTTGAAAACCAGGCGCCGGAGTTACTGGATGCCCCGCCTGCGCGGGACATGACGACAACTTATGTATCTCCCGGGCGGCCTCAAGTCTTTGCCAATCGGCTCAATGCCGCCTCGGCGACCTTCTCGGGCGTAATGCCGAAATGCTTGTAGAGGTCCTTGTAGGGCGCGCTGGCGCCGAAGGTCGACATTCCGACAAACAGTCCGTCGCTGCCGATGATGGCATCCCAGCCCTGGCGCACCGCGGCCTCGATGCCGACCCGCACCGGCGCGGCACCGATCATGGCCTCGCGGTAATCGTCGGGAGCGGCGAAGAACAGCTCGAAACAGGGCACCGAAACCACGCGGGCCGCGATGCCTTTGGCCGCCAGCAGCTTGCGCGCCTCGACCGCGATTGAAACTTCCGAGCCGGTGGCGAAGAGCGAGACCTGCGCCTTGCCTTCCGCCGGCGCGATTTCATAGGCGCCGCGCGCGCAGCGGTTGTCCTTGTCGTGACCGAGGCGAAGCTGCGGCAGGTTCTGCCGCGTCAGCGCCAAGACGCTCGGGCTTGCTTTCGCCTGCAATGCGAGCTGCCAGCATTCCACCGTCTCCACCGCATCCGCCGGGCGGAACACCAGCAGGTTCGGGATCGCGCGCAGCGCGGCGAGGTGCTCGACCGGCTGATGCGTCGGCCCATCTTCGCCGAGGCCGATGGAGTCATGCGTCATCACGTGAATGACGCGCTCGCAGCTCAGCGCCGCGAGGCGGATCGCCGGCCGGCAGTAATCGGAGAACACCAGGAAGGTGCCGGAATAAGGAACGATGCCGCCGTGCAGCGCCATGCCGTTCATCGCCGACGCCATCGCGTGCTCGCGGATGCCGTAATGAATGAAGCGGCCGCCATAGTCGGCGGCGGAGAGCACCTTCATGCTCTTGGTCTTGGTGTTGTTGGAGCCGGTGAGATCGGCGGAGCCGCCGAGCATTTCCGGAATTGCCGGGATCAAAGTCTCCAGCGCGAGTTCCGAGGCCGTGCGCGAGGCGATTTCCTTCGGCGCCGCGGCGAGACTCTGCTTCACCGCCTGCACCGCGTCGCCGAGCTTGTCGGCGGCGACGTCGCCGCGCATGCGCCGCTCGAATTCCGCGCGCTTGCCGGGCTCGAGCGCGGCGAGTTTCTTTTTCCAGGCCGCGTGCACGTCCTGCGAACGCTTGCCCGCCTTGCGCCATCCCTCGCGGATCTCGGCGGGGATCTCGAAGGCCGCTTCGCTCCAGCCGAGCGCCTTGCGCGCGCCCGCAATTTCGTCGGCGCCGAGCGGCGAGCCGTGCGAGCTTGATTTGCCGGCCTTGGTCGGCGCGCCGAAGGCGATGGTGGTCTTGCAGGCGATCAGCGTCGGCCTGTCCGATGCCTGCGCCCGCTGGATTGCCGCGGCGATGGCCTGCGGATCGTGGCCGTCCACGCGCATCGCGGCCCAGCCGGCGGCTTCGAAGCGCTTCACCTGATCGACGCTGTCGGTGAGCGAGAGCGGGCCGTCGATGGAGATGCCGTTGTCGTCAAACAGCACGATCAGCCGGTTGAGTTTCAGATGCCCGGCGAGCGCGATGGCTTCCTGGCTGATGCCTTCCATCAGGTCGCCGTCGGAGGCGAGCACATAGGTGCGATGATCGACCACCTCGCCGAATTCCGCCGCCAGGTGCCGTTCGGCGATCGCCATGCCGACCGCGTTGGCGAGACCCTGGCCGAGCGGGCCGGTGGTGGTTTCCACGCCCGGGGTGATGAAATTCTCCGGGTGACCCGGCGTCAGCGAGCCGATCTGGCGAAAACGCTTGATCTGCTCGATCGTCATGCTCTCCGAGCCGAGCAGGTAGAGCAGGGCGTAGATCAGCATCGAGCCGTGCCCGGCCGACAGCACGAAGCGGTCGCGGTCCGGCCATTTCAGGTCGGCGGGATCGAATTTCAAAAAGCGCGTGAAGAGGACCGTGGCGATATCGGCCGCGCCCATCGGCAGACCCGGATGACCCGATTTGGCCTGTTCCACCGCGTCCATCGCCAGCGCCCGGATGGCGTTGGCCATGCGGTCGTGTTCTGCGCGGCTGCTGGCCGCCGTTCCGGCCGAGCGGTCCGGCTGGGAAGCAGCGGCCGCTGCTGCCGACGAAGATTGTGCATTCATGGGGAAGGCCATCCTTTGGGGTGAGATAGCACGTGAAAAAGGCGAGTCAAACCAAGGCAATGCTGCAGCGCATGGTCCGGCGAAGTGGGAACCGGTTCGCCGATAAGATCATGCGCCACTCTAATAAGTTAGCGCGCGATCGGACGCAAAACCGGTACCCAGTTTTGCTGATCGCGCTAAACGGAGGCCATGCACAGGCGTGACGAAAAGACAGCGCGCAACTCGTCGCGGGTGATTGACGCCCGGATACGGCAGCACGTAAGCTTCCCGATCTAAGCGCTTGCCGACACAACAAATTCCGAGAGCAATCGGCGCGAGAGCCGGCAAACCGGGGGTTTGGCCCATGGCAGATACGGCCGCGATCGACACCGCGACCAAGCGGCTTTCGCAGGCGCTGGACGCGCTGGAAGCCGCGGTCGAGCGCCGCCACGAAGCCGATCGCGGCGGCCAATCGCTGGGGGCGCAACTGCATGCGCTCGGCGCCGACCGCTCGCGCCTCGCCGCCGAACTGGATGAGGTGACCGCGCGTTCGCGCGAGATCGAGACCGCCAACCGCGAGATCGCCCGCCGCATCGACGTGGCGATGGATGGCATCCGCGCGGTGATCGATGGGCAAGAACGATGAGCGCTGATCGAGGGCTCCCGATGTCGGAAGTGAATGTCACCATCAATGCACGGCAATACCGGATGGCTTGCGAGGACGGGCAGGAGGAGCACCTGCTCCAGCTCTCGCAGGATCTGGATCAGCGCATCGCGCAATTGCGCGCCAGCTTCGGCGAGGTCGGCGACACGCGCCTGACGGTTATGGCGGCGCTGACGATGGCCGACGAATTGGCCGAGTCCGGCAAGACCATCCGCCGGCTGGAGGAGGAACTGGCCGGGCTGAAGGATGCGCGGGTGCTCGCCGCCGACCGCAGCCAGGCGACCCAGGCCGCGCTGGTCGCCGCCTTCAACTCGGCGGCCGCCCGCATCGAGGGCCTGACCAGGAAGCTCAACCAGACCGTCGGCGGCGAAGTCGCGATGGGGTGATTGTTCTTCTCCCTCTCCCCACCGATCTCGGGTTTACCCGAGATCGGCACTATGAGCGGCACCAGTCGGAGAGATCCGACTTCTGCTGGGAGAGGGAAAGCGACGTGGCGCGACCTCCGCCGAGCACTGCAACAGCCAGGCGGGCAACGCGGCCTTGCTTATTCGCGGCGACAATTGTGGCCGATCACGGCAGCGCCTTCAGGTGGCGGATCGGCTTGCCGGGCGCGATCGCCTGGGCGGCGGCGACGATGGCGTTGGTGTCGATGCCGTAGTGGCGGTAGAGGTCGGTAAGCGAGCCGGTCTGCCCGAAATGCTCCACGCCGAGCGAGCGCAGGCGGTGGCCGTGGACGGCGCCGAGCCAGGCGAGAGTGGCGGGATGGCCGTCGGTCACGGTGACGAGGCCGCAATGCGACGGCGCTTCGCTCAGCAGGCGCTCGATATGCGAGGCGGCATGCACGAGGCCGCGCTCGCGGGCGCGGCTCGCGGCGGTCCAGCCGGCATTGAGCCGGTCGGCCGACGTGATGGCGAGCAGGCCGACATCGCGCCGGTCCTCCGCCATCAGCCCGACCGCCTGAATCGCCTCCGGCGCCACCGCGCCGGTGTAGGCCACCACCACCTGGCAGTTCGGCCCGGGCCGGCGCAGCCAATAGGCGCCGTCGATGATCGCCTGGCGCAGTTCGAGAGTCAGCGTGCGGCTCAATTGCTCGATCGGCCGCGTGGTCAACCGCAGATAGACCGACCCGCCGGTCTCGTCGCGCAGCCAGTTGCGCTCGGAAGCTTCGCCGTCGCTCTCCTTCTGGATGTAGGCGAGCGCCCAGGCGAGCACGACCGCAAGCTCATCGACGAAGGCCGGCTCGAAGGCGGCGAGCCCGTCCTGCGCCATTCCGATCAGCGGCGTTCCGATCGACTGATGCGCGCCGCCTTCCGCCGACAGCGTGATGCCGGACGGCGTCGCCACCAGGATGAAGCGCGCATCCTGATAGCAGGCGTAATTGAGCGCATCGAGGCCGCGCGCGATGAATGGATCATAGAGCGTGCCGATCGGCAGCAGCCGCTCGCCGTTGATGCTGTGCGACAGGCCGAGCGCGGAGAGCAGGATGAAGAGGTTGTTCTCCGCGATGCCGAGTTCGATGTGCTGGCCTTTGGGAGAAAACTCCCAGGTGAAGGTCGAGGGGATGCGTTCTTTCTTGAACGTGTCCGCAAGCGACTCGCGGGCGAACAGGCCGCGCCGGTTCACCCACGGGCCGAGATTGGTCGATACGGTGACGTCGGGTGAGGCGGTGACGATGCGCTCCGCCAGCGGCGTTGCGCCGCGGGCAATCTCATTGAGCAAGGAGCCGAAGCCGGCCTGCGTGGAGGTGACCTTTTGCGCCGGCAGCGAAAGTTCGGCCGGGACTTCGATCGGCGCGGCCCGGTGCCGGCGCTGCGTTTTCGGCGCGAGCGGCGACTGGTCGAGGAATGCCTGCAGGTCGGCGGGAGAGGTTTGCAGTCCTTCGAACCGGTCCCACTCGTGCCCCGGCCTGATCCGCATCGTCTCGCGAAAAGCCTCCATCTGCGCCGGCGTCATCAGGCCGGCGTGATTGTCCTTGTGACCCGCGAAGGGAAGCCCGAAACCTTTGATGGTATAGGCGATGAAGCAAATCGGGCGGTCGTGATCGGCCGCCGCAAAGCCCCGCAGCAGCGTCGGCAGATCATGGCCGGCGAGGTTTGTCATCAGCCGAGCCAGCTCGGCATCCGAGCGCTTTTCGAGCAGGTGCGTGAAGGCGCCCTGATCGCCGAGATCATCGAGCAGGCGGCGGCGCCAGGCCGCGCCGCCCTGGAACACCAGCGCCGAGTAAAGCTGGTTGGGGCAGTTGTCGATCCAGTCGCGCAGCCGCTCGCCGCCGGGCTCGCGGAATGCGTCCTCCAGCATCGAGCCGTATTTCAGAATCACCACGTCCCAGCCGAAGGCGCGGAACAATGCCTCGTAGCGCGCCCACAGACCTTCGCGCACCACCGCGTCGAGGCTCTGGCGGTTATAGTCGATGATCCACCAGCAGTTACGCAGGCCCTGCTTCCAGCCTTCGAGCACCGCCTCGAAGACGTTGCCCTCGTCGAGCTCGGCATCGCCCACGAGCGCGATCATGCGGCCTTCCGGCCGCGTCAGCCCCCAGCCATGGGCGCGCACATAGTCCTGCACCAGCGAGGAAAATAGCGTCTGCGCGACTCCCAGGCCGACGGACCCGGTCGAGAAGTCGACGTCGTCGACGTCCTTGGTGCGCGAAGGATAGCTTTGCGCGCCCTTGTAGCCGCGAAAGGCCTCGAGCTTGTCCCGTGTCTGCCGGCCCAGCAGGTACTGGATGGCGTGAAACACCGGGCTGGCATGCGGCTTCACCGCCACGCGATCCTGCGGCCGCAGCACATGGAAATAGAGCGCGGTCATGATGGTGACGAGCGAAGCCGACGAGGCCTGGTGGCCGCCCACCTTCATCCCGTCCGCGCTCTCGCGCAGATGATTCGCGTGGTGGATCGTCCAGGCGGCGAGCCACAGCGCCTTGCGCTCAAGCTCGCCTAACATCGAGAGCGTTCGTTGATCCATGGCCCGGCCGCGCTTCGGCGTCGCGTCTGCTGGCACGAGCTTATCTCACCAGCCTCCTGGCATCACCTTTTGTATTGCCATTGCCCGCTGCCGCCAGACCGTCGGGGACGAAGTCGCCCAACCCCCTCATCCTGAAAAGATGGCGTCGCGGCCAAAGGAGCACTACATTAGCCGGGCGGGGCTGCGGGGTACGTTGGAGTACATTCCCCGGGGCCTTACGATCTCGACGGGAGCTGTCCCTGTCCTTGACCCTGGTCTTGGGCATATGGCGCCCACCTACTTATGTAGGTTCCCGGGATCACAGCTCTGACGGCTTAGCGGCTCCGCACTACCAGTCCGCCGATTTGAAGTTCCTACGCGGGCTGCGGCAAGCTCAAATAGGAATTTCAAATCGAAAGCGGCACGCGAATCATAAAGTTGATAGTGCCCCTTTGCTTCCGAAGTTCGTGTCAGGGGATGCGGCGAGGTATCACGAACTTCGGAAGCGGGGGCGCTATGACCGACCTGCAGAAACTTGTTTACAGCGTCGCGGCGGGCTTCCTCGCCATCATCGCGATCAGCGCGCTTTATTATTTCGAAGGCCGCGAGCCGAACAAAGGCCTGGTCGGCGCTGCCGGCGTGATGGCCAGCATTGGGTTGTGGCATTTCCTCAGCCGAAAAAGTAAGTCCTGAACCCGCCACTCAGGATGACGGCTTTGAATTCAGCGGACCAAATTCCCCGACAAAAAGAGCTGCTCCGCAACGAAGCGCTCCTGCGCCGCGACGCCTTGCCGGCGGCACAGCGGCAGGCAGCGGCGGAGACCATTGCCACGCGCCAATTCCCGGTCGCCGTGCCGCGCGGCGCCGTCGTCTCCGGCTTCATGCCGATGAAGAGCGAGATCAATCCGCTGCCGCTGCTCAAGCGCCTGGCGGCGGAAGGCGCCAGGCTGGCGCTGCCGGTGGTGGCGGGGCGCGGCGAGCCGCTGATCATGCGCGCCTGGGAATTCGGCGCCCCGCTCGATGCCGGCGTGTGGGGAATCCGCCAGCCGAAAGCCGACGCGCCGGAAACCGATCCCGACATTTTGATCGTGCCGCTCGCCGCATTTGACCGCGCCGGCCACCGCATCGGCTACGGCGCGGGCTATTACGACATGACCATCACCCGGCTGCGCGGGATCAAACCCGTCACCGCCATCGGCATCGGCTTCGCCTTGCAGGAAATTCCCCGCGTACCGGCGACCGAACGCGACGCCCGGCTCGATCTTGTGCTAACCGAGCGCGAGATCATCGATTTCCGAACGTGACTCGAATGCAAATAGCGCAGCAGCAGTTGTTGTTACCTCCCCCCTTGTGGGGGAGGTCGGCGCATCGCAGTCAAGCCTGCGCAGACTGCGTAAACTTGTCTGCGTGCGCCGGGAGGGGGGCAAGCAACAAATATCAGCGCGCTTTTTTACCCGCCTCCCTAACCCTCCCCCGCAAGGGGGGAGGGAACGCGCTGTGCATGTTGCGAGGGTAGCACCATGCGCATCCTTTTCATCGGCGACATCGTCGGCCGCAGCGGGCGCGCGATCGTCAGCGAGCGTCTGCCGGGACTGATCGCGAATTGGAAGCTCGACCTTGTCGTGATCAACGGCGAGAACGCCGCCGGCGGTTTCGGCATTACCGAGGCGATCTACCAGGACCTGCTCGATGCCGGCGCCGATGCCATCACGCTCGGCAATCACGCCTGGGACCAACGCGAGGCGCTGGTCTTCATCGAGCGCGCGCCGCGCCTCATCCGCCCGATCAATTATCCGCCCGGCACGCCCGGCCGCGGGGCGGCCATGATCGAGGCGAAGAACGGCGCGCACGCGCTCGTCATCAACGCCATGGGCCGCATCTTCATGGATCCGCTCGACGATCCCTTTGCCGCGATCGACCGCGAGCTGTCTGCTTGCGCGCTGAAATCCGGCGCCGACGCCATCATCATCGACATGCATTGCGAGGCGACGAGCGAAAAACAGTCGATGGGCTTTTTCGCCGACGGCCGCGCCAGCCTGGTGGTCGGCACGCATACCCATGTGCAGACGTCGGATCACCGCGTGCTCGCCGGCGGCACCGCCTTTGTCTCCGATGTCGGCATGACCGGCGACTACGACTCCGTCATCGGCATGGCGAAGGACGAGCCGATCAACCGTTTTCTGCGGCGCATACCGTCCGCCCGGTTCGAGCCGCCCAATGGCCCCGGCACGCTGTGCGGCATCGCGGTCGAAACCGATGACGCGACCGGGCTCGCTGCGCGGGTCGGGGCCGTGCGCCTCGGCGGCATTCTGGAAGAGGCGCGGCCGGCGTTCTGGGACTGACGGGCTGTTTGAATAAGACCGCTGCTTTATTTCCGCATTTCGCCCGCTTATAAATCCGCCCAACCAACATCAGACACAGTGAGACCATGGCTGGCCATTCACAGTTCAAGAACATCATGCACCGCAAGGGCAAGCAGGACAAAGTCCGGGCTCAGCTCTTCTCCAAGCTCGGCCGCGAGATCACCGTGGCCGCCAAGCTCGGGCTGCCCGATCCGGCTTTCAACCCGCGCTTGCGCGCGGCGATCATCGCCGCCAAGGCGCAGAGCATGCCGAAGGACAATATCGAGCGCGCGATCAAGAAGGCCTCCGGCGGCGACGCCGAGAGCTACGAAGAGATTCGTTACGAGGGCTATGGCCCGGGCGGCGTCGCAGTCATCGTCGAGGTGCTGACCGACAACCGCAACCGCACCGCGTCCGACGTGCGCTCCACCTTCTCCAAGAACGGCGGCAACCTGGCCGAAACCGGCGCTGTGTCCTTCATGTTCGATCGCGTCGGCGTGGTTGAGTTCAACGCCGGCGTCGCCAATGCCGACGAGATGCTGGAAGCCGCGATCGAGGCCGGCGCCGAGGACGTCGTTTCCAGCGCAGCCGGCCACGAGATCTACACCACGCCGGAATCGCTGAATGACGTCTCGAAGGCGCTGGAGGCGAAATTCGGCGAACCGCGCAAGGCCGCGCTGCTCTGGAAGCCGCAGAACACGATCGCGGTCGACGATGAAAAAGGCGAGCAGCTTTTCGGCTTGATTGAGACGCTGGAAGAGCTCGACGACGTGCAGAACGTCTATGCCAATTTCGAAGTGTCGGATGCTCTCGTCACAAAGATGAGCGCCTGACGGCTAAGGCCGGGTGGCTTCGTTGTTTTCATAGGCTCGGTGCGTCGCCGCGTCGCGCACCGTCCATCGGTCCGCTCCTCTTGCTATTCGTGGGATAACGCGCGGGCCGGGCTTGGGGTCCCGCCGCCGGTACCGGTGCCCCGCTTCCGAAGTTCGTCATCCGGTCGCGGCATTCTTTGACACGAACGTCGGAAGCAAAGGGGCACCAGCAACTTTATGACTCTGGCGCCGCTTTTCGATTGAGGTTCCTAAATGCGTTTGCCGCAGATGGCGTAGGGACTTCAAATCGGCGGCACTAGGCGGGAAAGAGCGGGCGGGTTATCACAAGCGCATGCTGCGCCGCCCGATTCGCATCCTCGGCATCGATCCGGGGCTCCGCCGCACCGGCTGGGGCGTCGTGGAGATCGAGGGCAATCGGCTGACTTTCGTCGCCTGCGGCTCGGTGTCCACCGACGAAAAAGCCGATTTGGCGCGCCGGCTGTTGGCGCTGCATGACGGGCTTTTCCGCATTGTCGAGGAATTCGTGCCGCACGAGGCCGCGGTGGAAGCCACCTTCGTCAACAAGGATGCGGCAGCGACGCTCAAGCTCGGCCAGGCGCGCGGCATCGCCATGCTGGTGCCGGCGCGCGCGAGCGTGCCGGTGTCGGAATATGCGCCCAACCTGGTGAAGAAGACCATCGTGGGCGCCGGCCATGGCGAGAAGGCGCAGATCCGCATGATGATCGGCGTGCTGCTGCCGAAGGCCGATCCGCAGAGCCACGATGCCGCCGACGCGCTCGCCATCGCGGTCTGTCACGCGCACCATCGCACCAGTATTCTGATGAAGGTGGCGGCGCAATGATCGGCAAGCTGCGCGGCGTCATCGACACCTACGGCGAGGATTTCGTCATCGTCGATGTCGGCGGCGTCGGCTATCTCGTGCATTGCTCGGCGCGCACGTTGCAGGCGCTGCCGGCGCAGGGCGAGGCGGTGACGCTCGCGATCGAGACGCATGTGCGCGAGGACCAGATCAAGCTGTTCGGCTTCACCAGCGACCTCGAGCGCGAATGGTTCCGGCTTTTGCAGACCGTGCAGGGGGTCGGCACCAAGGTGGCGCTCGCGGTGTTGTCGACGCTCAAGCCGGGGGAACTCGCCACCGCTATCGCCATGCGTGACAAGGCGCTCGTCCAGCGCTCGCCCGGCGTGGGCGCCAAGGTGGCCGAGCGCATCGTCACCGAACTGAAGGACAAGGTGCCGGCTTATGCCGACATCGATCCCGCGGTCGTGCGCCTGTCCGGCCAGTTGGAAGAAAACCGCGCACCGCGGCCGGTGACGGATGCCGTCTCGGCGCTGGTCAATCTCGGCTATGGTCACCCGCAGGCGGCAGCCGCCATCGCCGCCGCCGCGCGCAGCGCGGGCGAGGGCGCGGAAACCAAACAGTTGATACGGCTCGGACTGAAGGAATTGGGCAAGTGACCACCGCTCCCCGCCTGGTGACCCCCGAACGGCGCGAGGACGATCTCGCGGAAGCCTCGCTGCGTCCGCAGCGGCTGTCGGAATTCGTCGGCCAGGAACAGGCGCGCTCCAATCTGGAAGTCTTCATCAAGGCGGCGCGCGCGCGCAACGAGGCGCTCGATCATGTGCTGTTCGTCGGCCCGCCCGGCCTCGGCAAGACCACCCTGGCGCAGATCGTGGCGCGCGAACTGGGCGTGAATTTCCGCGCCACATCGGGACCGGTGATCGCGAAAGCGGGAGACCTCGCCGCGCTCTTAACCAATCTGGAAGATCGCGATGTGCTGTTCATAGACGAGATCCACCGGCTCAATCCGCAGGTGGAGGAAATCCTCTACCCCGCGATGGAGGATTTTCAACTCGACCTGATCATCGGGGAAGGCCCGGCGGCGCGTTCGGTGAAGATCGATCTGTCGAAATTCACGCTGATCGGCGCGACCACGCGCGCGGGGCTGCTCACCAATCCGCTGCGCGACCGCTTCGGCATTCCGGTGCGGCTCAATTTCTATTCCGAGACGGAGCTGGAGCAGATCGTCAACCGCGGCGCGCGCGTGCTCGGCATCGGCATGACGCCGGACGGCGCCAACGAGATCGCGCGGCGTGCGCGCGGCACCCCGCGCATCGCCGGGCGACTGCTGCGCCGCGTGCGCGACTTCGCGCATGTGGCGGGCACCGAGAAGATCGACCGCGCCGCCGCCGACAAGGCCTTGCGCGAGCTGGAGGTCGACGCCGCCGGCTGCGACGCCATGGACCGGCGCTATCTGATCACCATCGCCAAGAACTACGGCGGCGGACCGGTGGGGGTGGAGACGCTGGCTGCCGCGCTGTCGGAGCCGCGCGACGCCATCGAGGACATCATCGAGCCCTTCCTGCTGCAGCAGGGCTTCATCCAGCGCACCCCGCGCGGACGGCTGCTGACCGGCCACGCCTTCAAGCATCTCGGCCTGCCCGAGCCCATGCGCGATCCGGCGCAGTTCGGATTGTTCGGGCAGGGGGAAGAAGACGAGTAGGCCGCATGCTGCAAACCTACCAGGGCGGCTGTCATTGCGGACGCGTGCGCTTTGCGGTCACCGCCGACCTCGACACCATCACCGAATGCAATTGCTCGATCTGCACCAAGAAGGGCATCTGGCACCTGATCGTGCCGCGCGAACAATTCGAATTGCTCAGCGGCAAGGATGATCTGACCACCTACACCTTCAACACCGGCGTGGCGCAGCACACCTTCTGCCGGGTCTGCGGCATGCATCCGTTCTATGTGCCGCGTTCCGACCCGGAGAAGATCGACGTGAATGCGCGCTGCCTCGACGGCATCGACATCACCGCGATCAAGCCGAAAGCTTTCGACGGCAGGAATTGGGAAGCCTCGATGCAGAAGGACGTGCCGTGGCGGTGAGCCGGCTAATGGCTCTTGATCCAGTCGGCGACCGCCTTCACCACGCTCGCCTCGATGCCGAAATAACCGTGCTGCGCTTTTGCCTCGCACGGCGCTGACACCGGCGGAGTGCCGCCGCTGAAGACCTTCTGTTCCTTGACAGAGGCGCCGCTGAGCGCGGCGAGCAATTTGTTATTTGGTCCGGCACCGCCCGGGCTGCAGCCACAGCCGTCCTCGCTGTGCGAGACCACCAGCACCGGCACGCTGATCGCGGAAAGCTGCGCGTCATAGACCGACTTGCCGCAATGGCCGGCCTGCAACTGCGTCATGGTGGACGTGAACACCACGCCGTGCGGGCGATCGGCGCGCAGCCGCGCGCCGATATTCGCGGTGCTGAGCGTGCCGGCGCTGGTGCCGATGACCCAGACCGGCACGCCGGCGCGCGTCTTCACATCGGCGATCACCTTGGCGATGTCCTGCGCGTGTTGCGGCGACAGCCGCACCTGCCCGTTCATTCCGCCCTGCTGGTCGGAAGCGGCATCGAGCGCTGCGACATAGAGCCCCTCGCGCGCGAACATCCCGCGCGAGCGGATGAGGAAATTGCCGGAAAGGCCGCCGATCTGTCCGCCGGCGTCGAGCTTCAGCGCACCATTGCCGCCCGGCAGCAGGATCAACGCCGCCTTCGGCTCGCCCGCGCTGACGGCGAGATAGCGCATGGTCGCGCCCGGGCGCACATCGACGGTGACGGTTTCGGTCTTGAGCTGCTGCGCCTGCGCGGTCGAGAGCAATGCCGCCAGGAGCGCCGGCGCGACGCAGATGCTCCTCGGCATGTTTGCCCCCATCGGTCCGAACAGCTATTCCGGACGCAAGACTGCGCCGCGTCCGGCTTGCGTGCAAGGGCGCGGGGAGAGCAACAGGATCGCGCGATGCAGCAACATTTACTGGCCGGCGAAATCCGCGACGGCCGCCATCTCCTGCCGGTGCGGGTCTATTACGAAGACACCGATTTCTCCGGCATGGTCTATCACGCAAGCTATCTGCGCTTCATGGAGCGCGGCCGCACCGATTATCTGCGTCTGCTCGGCACCGACCAGCGTGTGCTGTTCGAGCAGACAGAAAACGAGGCGCCCGGTTTTTCTTTCGTCGTCCGCTCCATGCACATCGATTTCTTCAAGCCGGCGCGTTTCAACGACCTTCTGGAAATAATCACCCGGCCGGAGGAGGTGAAGGGCGCTTCGATCTTGCTCAAGCAGCAGGTCACGCGCGAGGGCGCGGTGCTGGTGGAGGCCGCCGTGCGGGTCGCTTTCGTGTCCGGCGGGCGGGCCAAGCCGATTCCGAAGCCGCTGCGGCTGGCCATGCGCGGGAGCCGCGACAAAGATCGGTGACCCGCCGGTCGACGCTCGCCGGCGAGTCATGTAAGAACTCTTCACATGAGCTGGTCGAAACATGGCGACAGGGGACCCCGGGGCTATCACCACGGCAACTTAAAGGAGGCCCTGATCCGCGCGGCGCTTGAGCTGATCGCTCAAAAAGGTCCCGCTGGGTTCACCTTTGCCGAAGCGGCGCGCTGGGCGGGTGTCAGCCCGGCTGCGCCTTACCGGCATTTTCGCGATCGCGATGAGCTGCTGGCGGACGTCGCGCGCCGCGGCTTCGAATTATTTGCAACGGCGCTGATGAAAAGCTGGGACGAGGGACGGCCCGACCCCTTCACCGCTTTCGACCGGTTCGGCAAGGCTTACCTCGCCTTCGCGCGCAGCGAGCCGGCCTATTACTCGGCCATGTTCGAAGCGGGCATTCCGCACGAAGCCAATGCCGAGCTCAGACAAGCCGGCGATCGCGCCTTCGGCGTGCTGCGCGGCGCCACGGAAAAATTGCTCGCCACCATGCCGGGACCGAGCCGGCCGCCGGTCTTGATGGTGAGCCTGCACATCTGGGCGCTCTCGCACGGCGTGGCGTCGCTCTTCGGGCGAGGCGACGCGGCGCGCCGCAGTCTTCCCATGTCTCCGGAAGAGCTGTTGGAAGCGGGCGTGCTGGTCTATCTGCGCGGGCTGGGTTTTCTCGATGGGGGCACACGCAACAGTTGAGCAGAAATTTTTTTGGGAGGCCATATTGACAGCCCGCCTGCTCGGTCGTAGCTATGTAAATGTTATTTACATTCACACGTGAGGGTCCAATGACCGCCGTAGCCGCAAAACTCGATGAAATGGGTAAGCCCGCCTGGATCGCGCTGATGATCCTTGGGTTCATTGTCTGGTGGCCGCTTGGTCTCGCGACACTTGCCTACATGATATGGAGCAGACGCATGGGCTGTGGAAATTTCCGAGGCTTCAACTGGGGCCAGGTTGGACGTTACCCGGGCGCATCGTGGCATCCCTCCAGCGGCAACCGCGCCTTTGACGACTATCGCGCTGAAACCCTGCGCCGGCTCGAGGAAGAGCAGCGCGAATTCCGTGATTTCCTCGAGCGCCTGCGCATGGCCAAGGACAAGGCCGAGTTCGACCAGTTCATGGCTGACCGGCGCAATCGTCCCGCGGACGCCCCGCCGCAACCGCAGAGCTGAAATCTCTGTGGCACCGAAAGCCCCGTCCCCCGAGACGGGGCTTTTTTCTTTCTGACGGCGCAGGGCCGCCTCCTAACCCTTTCTTAACCATAGATGCCGCTGTCTAGAACGCATGATCGGCGAGGCGGACGGCTGATCGCACGCGTGAATGCAGAGGTTTGACGCCCTCGTTTTGACACCTTTGGCGGGATTTCCTGTGCTGTCGGTGGTGGACTTTTTGATCTTCGCGAAATGCTGGGTTTTTGGGCGGGAAGGCGGCTGCCCTGCCGCCGATTCCGTCATTCGGAGCGTGGCCCCCATCTGCCGGCCGGGGCACGGCCGGGGAAAAAACCGATAGCCGAAAGGACGAGCTCATGAATCCTGCCGACATTGCGCAGTCGGCCCTGCCGCTCACCTCTTCCGACCTCTCTTTGTTCAGCCTGTTCTGGCAAGCGCATTGGGTCGTGAAGACGGTCATGATCGGGCTGCTGATCTGCTCGGTTTGGGTCTGGGCCATCGCGATCGACAAGGTGCTGCTGTTCGCCCGGACCAAGCGCGCCACCGACCGGTTCGAACAGGCCTTCTGGTCCGGCCAGTCGCTGGAAGAGCTTTACCGTTCCGTCGCGTCCAAGCCGACGCATTCCATGTCGGCGCTTTTTGTCGCGGCCATGCGCGAATGGAAGCGCAGCTTCGAGTCGCCGAACAAGGCCTTCACCGGTTTGCAGCTGCGAATCGAAAAGGTGATGGACGTGACCATCGCGCGCGAGATCGAGCGCATGGAACGCCGGCTGCTGGTGCTGGCCACCGTCGGCTCGGCCGGTCCCTTCGTCGGACTGTTCGGCACGGTCTGGGGCATCATGAACAGCTTCCAGTCGATCGCCGCCTCGAAGAATACCTCCTTGGCCGTGGTGGCGCCCGGCATCGCCGAGGCGCTGTTCGCGACCGCGATCGGCCTTGTTGCCGCCATCCCGGCGACGATTTTCTACAACAAGTTTTCTTCCGAAGTGAACAAACAGGCGCAACGCCTGGAGGGCTTTGCCGACGAATTTGCCGCCATCCTGTCGCGGCAGATCGACGAGCGCGGGTGAGGGCGATCCGATGGCGATGAACGGCATTGCGACCAGCGGCCACCGGCGTCGCCGCCGTCATGGAATCATGAGCGAGATCAACGTCACCCCGATGGTGGACGTGATGCTCGTGCTGCTGATTATCTTCATGGTTTCGGCCCCGCTTCTGACCGTCGGGGTGCCCATCGACTTGCCGCAATCGCAGGCTAAGAGCCTGGAACAGGACAAGCAGCCGCTGACCGTTTCGGTCAACCTGCAGGGGGAAGTGTTTCTGCAAGATACCAAAACTCCGGTGGACGAGCTGGTGGCCAAGCTGAAGGCCATCACGGAAACCCGTGGCGGGATGGACGAGCGCATCTATGTGCGCGGCGACCGCAAGGTCGATTACGGCACGGTGATGCGGGTGATGGGGCGGTTGTCCTCCGCCGGGTTCCGCCGTGTCGCGCTGGTCACCGAGGTCGAGCAGGGGTCGTGAGGCGATGAAGGGGGGGATGACCATATCGCTCGTCGGGCACGGTGTCGTGCTGGTATGGGCGCTTGTCTCCTTCGCGCGTCCGCTGGAAACCAAGCCGCTCGACACGATGCCGGTGGACATCATCTCCGCCGAGGAATTCTCCAAAATGACCGCGGGTGCCGACAAGGCGCCGCCGCAGCCACAGCCGAAGCCGCTGGTGGAGAAGATCGCGGAGCCCAAGCCGGTCGAGGATCTCAACGCCAAGGTGGTGGAGAAGAAGGAAGTTACCGCGACCACGTCGGAAAACACGCCCGAGCCGAAGCCGAAACAGCCCGATCCGAAACCTGCTGCTGCGCCGCCGGAGCCGAAGACCGAAACCAAGGCTGCGGACAAGAAAGAGCCGGAGCAGAAGATCGATCCGATCGCCGAAGCCCTGAAGAAGGACGAGGCGAAGAAGCCGGAAAAGAAGGCCGAGGCCAAGCCGCAGCCGGTGAAAAAGCCGGAGCCGCAGCCGCCAAAGTTCGATCCGCGCAAGGTCGCCGCCTTGCTTGACAAGCGCGACCCGCAGCGGCTCGCGGCGGCCGGCTCCGAGCTCAACGCTTTGGCGTCGCTCGGCACGCCGAAGGGTGCGGCCAAGCAGCTTTCGATGAGCGAGTTGGATGCCCTGAGAGCGCGCCTGAGAAGCAGGTGGACGCCGCCGCCGGGCGCGCCGCCAGAAATGAACATCCGGATTTTTATCAGTCTTAGGCGGGATGGAACGCTCGCGGCTCCGCCGCAGGTGCAGACCTCCGGCAGTGGCGGCATCTATCAAACGCTAAAAGAGAGCACGATACGCGCCATCTATGCCAGTCAGCCATTCGATATGCTGCGTCCCGAAAATTACGAGTTATGGCGTGATCTGGACGCTACCTTCAGCCCGAAGGACTTCATGTGAGCGCTTTGAGAATGAAAGCCGCCGACAGAACTGAAATGGGATCGATCTCACGCCGCAAAGCGCTGTTGCTCGGGGCTGGCATGACCGCAGCAACGATAAGCGGCTTCTCGTCGCTCGCGAAGGCAGCAGTCCGCATCGACATCACGCAGGGCAACGTCCAGCCGATTCCGATCGCGATCCCGCCGTTCCTTCCGGTCACGCCCGACGATGCCGCCGTGGCCGGCGAGATCACCCAGGTGATCACCAACAACCTGCGGCGCAGCGGGCTGTTCGCTCCGATCGATCCTGCGGCCTATATCGAGAAAGTCACCAATGTCGACGCCGTGCCGCGCTTTGACGACTGGCGCGTGATCAATGCCCAGGCGCTGGTGACCGGCCGCGTGCGGCGCGAGGCGGCGCGCGTGAAGGCCGACTTTCGGCTGTGGGACGTGTTCGCCGGCCAGCAGCTCACCGGCCAGCAATACAACACCACCGCCGAGAATACCCGGCGCGTCGCGCACATCATTTCCGACGCGATCTATTCGCGCATCACCGGCGAGCAGGGCTATTTCGACAGCCGCGTGGTGTTCGTCGACGAGACCGGCGCGAAGAACAAGCGGATCAAGCGGCTCGCGATCATGGATCAGGACGGCGCGGGCGTGCGCTATCTCACCCGCGGCGACGATCTCGTGCTGACGCCGCGCTTCAGTCCGACGACGCAGGAAATTACCTACATGTCCTATGGGACGAGCGATCCGCGCGTCTATCTGCTCAACATCGAGACCGGGCAGCGCGAGATCGTCGGCAATTTCCCAGGCATGACTTTCTCGCCGCGCTTCTCGCCCGACGGCCAGCGCGTGATCATGAGCCTGCAGCAGGGCGGCAACTCCAACCTGTTCATCATGGACCTGCGGTCGAAGGCGACGACGCGGCTGACCGATACGCCCGCGATCGACACCGCGCCGTCTTTCGCGCCGGATGGCTCGCGCATCTGCTTTGAATCCGACCGCGGCGGCTCGCAGCAGGTTTACGTGATGGCCGCGCAGGGTGGCGGCGCGCAGCGCATCAGTTTCGGCGAAGGATCCTATTCGACGCCGGTCTGGTCGCCGCGCGGCGACTACATCGCCTTCACCAAGCTCGGCGGCGGCAGGTTCGGCATCGGCATCATGAAGCCGGACGGCTCGGGCGAGCGGATTCTCACCGAGGGCTTCCACAACGAAGGCCCGACTTTCTGTCCGAACGGCCGCGTCATCATGTTCTTCCGCGATGCCGGCGGCGGCGGCGGGCCCTCGCTCTTCACCGTCGACGTCACCGGCCGCAACGAGCAACGCGTGCCGACGCCTTCCTTCGCGTCCGATCCGGCCTGGTCGCCGCTGCTCTCGTAAGCGCGCCTGCAAAGACTCGAGCCGGCGCATTCCCAACATTCACCACTGGTTAACCATTAGAAATGGTTTCACCGCATCGGACGTTTTTTAACGACCGTCGAAAGGCCTCATCAAGGTTGATGGAACGTTCGTTTAACCAAGGCCCGTTAAGACCGGAGCAGGTCCGGCAACGACGCCAGAATGGAGGCACCGGCATGATGATGCGTATTTTTGGCCGCGCGCGTTTCGCAGCTTTCCTGATCGCGGCCCTGGCTGTGGCGGGTTGCGCCAGCAAGCCGAATGAGAATATCGCCGGCGCGGCCGGCGTGGCTGCCCCGGGCAGTCCGCAGGATTTCGTCGTGAACGTGGGTGACCGCGTCTTCTTCGAGACGGACTCCACCGATCTCACGCCGCAATCGCGCTCGACCTTGGACAAGCAGGCGCAGTGGCTGCAGCAGTACAACCGCTATGCCTTCACCATCGAAGGCCATGCCGACGAACGCGGCACGCGCGAATACAACATCGCGCTCGGCGCCCGCCGTGCCCAGGCGGTGCGGGATTATCTGAGCGCCCGCGGCGTGCAGGTGTCGCGCATGCGCACGATCTCCTACGGCAAGGAGCGGCCGGTCGCGGTCTGCGACGACATCTCCTGCTGGTCGCAGAACCGGCGCGCGGTGACGGTGCTGAACGCGCCGCAGTCTTAGCGCTGCGTATTTCACTTCGTCATGCCGCGACGCGGGCATCGGCCCGCGGGCCCGGAATCCATAAATCCCGTGGATGATTATGGATTCCGGGCTTGCCGCTTCGCGGCGCCCCGGAATGACCATAGTCACAATTTGAACGCACCTTGGGCTATGCTACGGACAGTTTCCGGGGAGAGGATTCGGCCTTCGCTCATGCTGGTATTTGCGCGTGCGTCTCAGGCGGCGGCTATCGCTGCTAGCGTTTTGATCCTGCCGGCAACCGCCTCTGCGCAGGAGCAGGGCCGCTCGCCCAATTTCCTCGACAACCTGTTCGGCAACACCGCGCAAGCGCCCGCGCCGGCGCGGCGCGAGGTGGATGAGGCCGACCTGGCGGTGCAGATCAATCAGCTGCAGGCGCAGGTCCGGCAGTTGACCGGCACGATCGAGCAGTTGCAGTACCGCAACCAGCAGCTCGAGCAGCAGGTCCGGGGGTTGCAGGGCAATCCCGGCGCCGGTCCTGTTTCTGCATCCGGCGTTGGTTCCGGATCCGGCGCCGTCGGTCCCGGCGCCACGGGCTATCCGGTCAATCAGCCGCCGCCGCGCGGCATGCAGCAGACCTCGCCGCTGCCGCAGAATTATCCGCCGCCGGTGATCGCGGCCGCGCCCGGCCGGCGCGCCGACGTGTTTGATCCGAACGAACATCCCAATGCGCCGGGGGCGCCGCGCGTGCTTGGCTCGCCCTCGACCGTCGCCGTGCCGGATAGCGGCGCGCAGGCCCCGGTCGGTATTCCCGGCGGCCGCGCCGCCGGCGCGCCGCTCGATTTGTCCCTGCCGGGCGCCGATGCATCGCTGCCGGACGAGCAAGGGTTGCTTCCGCCGCCGCCTCCGCGCAATCCGAATGCCACCGGCGGTGCGCAGCTGGCCAGCGTCGCGCCGCCGAGTGCGACACCGCGCGACGAATTCGATCTCGCCTTCGGCTATGTGCAACGCAAGGACTATGCATTGGCGGAAGACAGCCTGCGCGTCTTCCTGAAAAAATATCCGAGCGACACCCGCGTGCCGGACGCGCAATATTGGCTCGGCGAAAGCCTCTATCAGCGGCAGCGCTATCGCGATGCCGCCGAATCCTTCCTGGCCGTCACCACCAAATTCGACCGGAGCTCAAAAGCGCCGGATGCTTTGCTGCGGCTCGGACAGTCGCTGGCCGCGCTCGGCGAAAAGGAAACCGCCTGCGCCGCCTGGGGCGAGATCGGCCGCAAATACGCCGGCGCTTCGGCGAACGTGAAGAAGAACGTGGCGGCGGAACAGAAGCGTGCCCGCTGCTGAGGCAGTGAGGACGCCGCAACCGCTCTCGGTGGCGGAAACCAACGGCCTATTTGCAGACCTCGTTTCGGCGCGGGCCATTGTGCTCGCCGTTTCGGGCGGGCCGGATTCCACCGCACTGCTTTTTCTCGCCGCCCGCTGGCGCAAAGCGCGCAGGCGCGGGCCAGAACTCCTCGCCGTCACCGTCGATCATGGCCTGCGCAAGGAAGCGGCGGCGGAAGCCCAGCAGGTCGCGCGGCTGGCGCGCAAGCTCGGCGTGCCGCACCGCATCTTGCGCTGGAGCGGGGCGAAGCCGAAGAGCGGCCTGCAGGAAAAGGCGCGCATGGCGCGTTACCGCCTGCTCGCGGAAGCCGCAGCCAAAGCCGGCGCCTCGCATATCCTCACCGCCCATACGCTCGACGATCAGGCCGAGACCGTGCTGATGCGTCTTCTGCGCGGCAGCGGTCCCGCCGGTCTCGCCGGCATGGCGCGGGAGACGCGGCTCGCAGAACTGACGCTGACGAGACCCTTGCTCGACATCCCGAAAGCGCGGCTTCTCGCGACGCTGCGCAAAGCCAGAATTCCCTTCAGCGACGATCCGTCCAACCGCGATCCGCGTTTCACCCGTGTCCGGATGCGCGGACTGCTGCCGAGGCTGGTGGAGGAGGGGCTCGACGCCAGGCGGCTGGCCGTACTGGCGCGGCGCTTGCGCCGTGCCGAGTCGGCGCTGGAGGCCACCGTCGAAGCGGCCGCCAAGCTGGCGCGCGGGGACTGGGCTTCCGGCGGCCGCAGCGAGATGGCAGCGCGGCATTTCGCAGCCCTGCCGGCGGAAGTGGCGCTGCGGCTCCTCGCACGCGCCGTCACAATGGCCGGTCACGAGGGCCCGGTGGAGTTGGCCAAGCTGGAGGCGCTGCACGCCGCCATGATGGCAAAAAAGCCCAAAGACGGGCGGTTTCGCCGCACATTGGCGGGGGCGATGGTCACATTGACCCCGGAATGGCTCACGGTGGAAGGGGCGCCGCCCCGGCGAATGCCTTAACCACGCCTCAGACCGCCGCTAACAATGAGCCCGGACGGCGCTAAACTGGGTAGAATCGGCTTGGTTGCCTTGGCAGGAAGAGGCCTGATACCTACATGGCTACAGGGATAGGTCAGGCCCGAAAGCTTCACACATACCGTTTCACTGGGGGCCTGTGCGCGCCCATGAAGGACGCCGAATGAACGCGAACCTCCGCAATTTTGCTCTTTGGGTCATTATCGTTCTGCTGCTGCTGGCATTATTCACGCTGTTCCAGAATCCCAGCCAGCGTACGGCATCCCAGGACATTTCCTTCTCGCAGCTGCTCAACGAGGTCGATCAGGGCCGCGTGCGCGACGTGCTGATCCAGGGGCCGGAGATCCACGGCACCTTCACCGACGGCCGCAGCTTCCAGACCTATGCGCCGAACGATCCGAACCTGGTGCAGCGCCTCTACGGCAAGGGCGTCGCGATCACCGCGCGGCCGCAGGGCGACAGCGTGCCGTGGTTCGTCTCGCTGCTGGTGTCGTGGCTGCCGTTCATCGCGCTGATCGGCGTATGGATATTCCTGTCGCGGCAGATGCAGGGAGCCGGCGGCAAAGCGCTCGGCTTCGGCAAGTCGCGCGCCAAGCTGCTGACCGAAGCGCATGGCCGCGTGACCTTTGAAGACGTCGCCGGCGTTGACGAAGCCAAGTCGGACCTGCAGGAGATCGTGGAATTTCTGCGCGACCCGGGCAAGTTCCAGCGGCTTGGCGGACGCATTCCGCGCGGCGTGCTGCTGGTCGGTCCTCCGGGCACCGGCAAGACGCTGATCGCGCGCGCGGTCGCGGGTGAGGCCAACGTGCCCTTCTTCACCATTTCCGGCTCCGACTTCGTCGAGATGTTCGTCGGCGTCGGCGCCTCGCGCGTGCGCGACATGTTCGAGCAGGCGAAGAAGAACGCGCCCTGCATCATCTTCATCGACGAAATCGACGCGGTCGGCCGCCATCGCGGCGCCGGCCTCGGCGGC
>DASSPI010000151.1:0-7369 GCA_035699705.1 Xanthobacteraceae bacterium | reverse complement strand
GTCCTGGCCCTGGATCTGGCCGCGCCGCGAATTCAGGTCGCCGATGACGGAGCCGGTGTAATCCTCCGGCGTCACCACCTCGACCTTCATGATCGGCTCGAGCAGGACGGATCTTCCTTCCTGCAGCGCTTCACGCAAGGCAGCGCGCGACGCGATCTCGAACGCCAGCGCCGAGGAGTCGACGTCGTGGTAGCGGCCGTCGATCAACGACACTTTCAGGTCCACCACCGGGAAGCCGGCCAGGATGCCCGCGCCGAGCACGGACTGCAGGCCCTTCTCGACACCCGGGATGTATTCCTTCGGCACCGCGCCGCCGACGATCTCGTTTTCGAACACGAAGCCGGTGCCCGGCGGCAGCGGCTCGGCGACGATCTTCACCTGGGCGAACTGCCCGGTGCCGCCGGTCTGCTTCTTGTGGGTGTAGTCTTTGGTGACGGCCTTGGTGATCTTCTCGCGATAGGCCACCTGCGGCGCGCCGATATTGGCGTCGACCTTGTAGGTGCGCTTGAGGATATCGACCTTGATGTCGAGATGCAGCTCGCCCATCCCCTTCAGGATGGTCTGGCCGGATTCCTGATCGGTCGAGACCCGGAACGACGGGTCTTCGGCCGCCAGCTTGGCCAAGGCGACGCCGAGCTTCTCCTGGTCGGCCTTCGACTTCGGCTCGATCGCGATCTCGATCACCGGATCGGGGAATTCCATCTTTTCCAGGATCACCGGCTTCTTCGGGTCGCACAGGGTGTCGCCGGTGCGCACTTCCTTCAGCCCGGCCAGGGCGACGATGTCGCCGGCATAGGCTTCCTTGATGTCTTCGCGGTTATTCGCATGCATCAGCAGCATGCGGCCGACGCGCTCTTTGCGTTCCTTGGTGGAGTTGACCACGCCGGTGCCGCTCTCGAGCTTGCCCGAATAGATGCGGCAGAAGGTGATGGTGCCGACGAAGGGGTCGTCCATGATCTTGAAGGCGAGCAGCGACATCGGCTCGTTGTCATCGGCCTTGCGGACGACTTCCTCGCCGGTGTCGGGATCGATGCCCTTGATCGGCGGCACTTCGGCCGGCGACGGCAGATAATCGACCACGGCATCCAGCAGCGGCTGCACGCCCTTGTTCTTGAAGGCCGAGCCGCAGAGAACGGGCACGAATTTGCGCTGGACCACGGCCTTGCGGATCAGCCGCTTCAGCGTGGCCTCGTCCGGCTCCTTGCCGTCGAGATAGGCGGACATCGCGTCGTCATCGAGGTCGACGGCGGCCTCGATCAGCTTGGTGCGGTATTCGACCGCCTTGTCCTTCAGGCCGGCGGGAATCTCCTCGTCGTGATATTTGGCGCCGAGCGCCTCATCGTCCCAGACGACCGCCTTCATGCGGACCAGGTCGATGATGCCCTTGAAGGTGTTCTCGGCACCGATCGGCAGCTGGATGCAGACCGGATTGCCGGCGACGCGGGTGATGAGATCGTCGACGCATTTGTCGAAATCGGCGCCGACCTTGTCCATCTTGTTGACGAAAACGATGCGGGGAACTTCGTATTTGTCGGCCTGGCGCCACACCGTCTCGGTCTGCGGCTCCACGCCCTGATTGCCGTCAAGCACGCAAACGCAGCCGTCGAGCACGCGCAGCGAGCGCTCTACCTCGATGGTGAAGTCGACGTGGCCCGGGGTGTCGATGATGTTGAGGCGCTTTTCCCGCCAGAAGGCGGTGGTCGCGGCCGACGTGATGGTGATGCCGCGCTCCTGCTCCTGCTCCATGAAATCCATGGTGGCAGCGCCGTCATGCACTTCGCCGATCTTATGGCTCTTGCCGGTGTAGTAGAGAATCCGCTCGGTGGTCGTGGTCTTGCCGGCGTCGATATGCGCCATGATGCCGAAGTTGCGGTAGTCCTCGATAGGGTGAGCGCGGGGCATGGGGGTTTGTCCTCTTCTTTCCGTTCGCCGTTACCAGCGATAGTGCGAGAACGCGCGGTTGGCTTCCGCCATCCGGTGCGTGTCTTCGCGCTTCTTGACGGCGTTCCCCCGATTATTCGACGCATCCAGCAGCTCAGCCGAAAGCCGCTCCGTCATCGTCTTTTCATTGCGCTCGCGCGCGGCCGTAATGATCCAGCGGATTCCCAGGGCCTGCCGGCGCGACGTGCGCACTTCCACCGGCACCTGGTAGGTCGCGCCGCCGACGCGGCGGGAGCGCACTTCGATCGACGGCATGACGTTGTCGAGCGCCTGCTGGAATACGCCCAGCGGCTGCTGCTTGGTCTTGGCCTCGATCAGGTCGAGCGCGCCATAGACAATCGATTCGGCCACGGACTTCTTGCCCGCGTACATCACCGAATTCATGAATTTCGTGACCACCGCGTTCCCGTATTTCGGGTCCGGCATGATCTCGCGCTTTTCCGCACTGTGGCGACGGGACATCGATCAGCTCCGAATTACTTGGGTCGCTTCGCGCCGTATTTCGAACGGCGTTGCTTACGGTTCTTGACGCCTTGGGTGTCGAGCACGCCGCGCAGGATGTGGTAGCGCACGCCCGGCAGATCCTTCACGCGGCCGCCGCGGATCATCACCACCGAGTGCTCCTGCAGGTTATGGCCCTCACCCGGGATGTAGCCGATCACCTCGAAGCCGTTGGTGAGCCGCACCTTCGCCACCTTGCGCAGAGCCGAGTTCGGCTTCTTCGGGGTAGTGGTGTAGACGCGCGTGCAAACGCCACGCTTCTGCGGGCTCGCCTGCAGGGCCGGCACCTTGTTGCGGGCCTTCATCGGGCGCCGCGGCTTGGCGATCAACTGATTAATCGTCGGCATTCTTCGCCTTCACTTGTGCGTTTTGGGCTTACGCCCCGGCATCGTTACGTTTCGCCGGCAGACCGTCGCGCAAAACGAAATCGCGCCATCCGCCTTGGCCGCGGAAGAGCGCCTTTCGTTCCAGAGGACCGCATCGCGAAAAAACGCGCGGTCTTGCGCCGGTTGTATCTGACATCAGGCTGTCAGAGGCAGCGTTTGAGCTTTTTTGGATCGAGACGCTTGGACGCGTCTAATCCGGCCGTCTAAAAGCTCACCGCCTGCCGGAAAGTAGGCGGTTTGTACGGGCCTGCCCCCTGGGTGTCAAGCAAGAAAAGCCCCGAAAAATCAGGCAGGAATGAGGTTTGCGCGAATCGGCGGCTGCGCGCGGCGGGAGCCCGGCAAAGCGTCCGCTCCGCCTCGTTTTAAGCCTCAGCCGCAGGCCGGGACCCTCGCTGTTTCTTCCTGCGCCAGCTCAACGCCGCCCGCTGCCAGGATGTATTTGTCCGGTATCCGGCAGGAAGGGCGAAGAAACCACCGTAACAGACTGGATGGGCTGCGGTTTTACCGGCAGGCGCCAGGACGGGCGCCTCGCCGGCAATTCAGCACGGCGGCGGGGCCTATTTCCCCTCTTTACCCATCATGGCGCGGGCCTTGGCCACCACCTCGGGCGAGGCATTGACCACGTCGCGGACGATCTTGGTGACCTCTTCCGCGCTCATCGGCTCGATGTCCAGCTTCTGCTTTTCGGCCTCTTCCAGGAAAGCCTTGTCCTTCAAGGTATCCGCGAAGGCCTTGCGCAAAAGCGCGAGCCGGTCCGCGGGCACATCGGGCGGCGCCGTAAAGGGACGGCCGAGGCTGGGGGGCGAGGAGATCAGCCGGAGGATCGCCCGCTCCTCGTCATTCCTGGCGAGTTCGGTGAGAAGCGGCACATCCGGCAGCTCGTGCGCGCGATGCACGCCGGCCTGCGCGATGAAGTTGATCTTCTTTTCCTTCACCCAATCGGAGCGCTGACCCTTCACCGAGGTCAGGCTGAAGGCGCGCGCCTCCACCTCGCCGCGCTGCAGAGCCAGGTTCAGGTCCTCCGAGCTCTTGTAGCCCATCACCATCTTGAATTTGGTGCCGAGCAGGTTGTTCATCGCGGTCGGGATGATCACGATGCCGGATCCCGCGCCGGTGCCGCCGAGGATCACCTCTTTTTTCTTGGCCTCCTCGATATTGGTGACACCGGTGGTGTGCCAGGTGAAGACCACCTCATTCTCCGAGCCGGTCGAGCCGAGCCAGTTGAACTTGTTCGAGTCGTAACGCACGCCGTGGCCGTCCAGCACCTGGTGCAGCGGGATGGCGTTATGCAGCGTCGCGATCATCGTGCCGTCCTTCGGCGCAATCGTGTACATGTGATTGGTGGCAAGCACGTTGCCGCCGCCCGGCATGTTCTGCACGATCATCGTCGGATTGCCGGGGATGTAGCGCGGCATGTGCCGCGCGATCAGCCGGGCGGTGACGTCATAGCCTCCGCCCGCGCCCGTGCTGGTGATGATGGTGATGGTCTTGCCTTCGAAGAAAGGCTGCGCCTGCGCCGGCACCGCGACAAGCCAGGCAGCCAGAACGACGATCACGCGAAGCATATGCTTCCTCCCTGTTTAGCTCGCCTTGGCGGCCTTGTTTCGTTCGGCCTTGGCGGCCAATTTCGTCAGTCCCGCGATCCGTAGCGCGAGAAATCGTAGCCTTCCTTGGCGACGATCTCGAGCAGGAACGGTTTGCCGCTCTCGGTCGTTTTGATCGCCTGCTTGATCGCCGGCACGATATCCGCGGGTTTCTCCACCCGCATCGCCGGCACATTCAGTCCCTCGGCGACCTTGGTGTAATTTCCGCCGACCGTCAGCGCGCCGTATTTCCGCGTCGAGGTTTCGAGCACATGGCGCTCGCAGGCCATCACGCCGTTATTGAAGACCACCGTGAGAATGCCGATGTCGTTGCGCGATGCGGTCTCGATGTCCATTCCGCTCATGCCGAAGGAACTGTCGCCCATGACATTGATGCAGAGTTTTTCCGGCGCCGCCAGCTTGGCGCCCATGGCGAGGCCGAGGCCATAGCCCAATTGCGTCGATTTGCCCCAACCCATGTAGGAATGCGGCACGGTGGTTTCCCAGAACGGCAACAGCTGCTCGCGCGGGCTGCCGGAATCATGGGTGATGATGACGTTATCGCGGTCGACGGTGCGGAGAAGATCGCGGATGACGCGGTACTGGTTGATCGGCACCTCATCGGAGTCGAGGAACTTCGCCCATTCCTGCAGCCAGGCTTTCTTGATTCCGGCGATTTCCTCTTTCAGCGCCGAGAGCGCGTCGGTCGCGCCGCGGCCGCCCTGCTTCTGCCGGCCGATCTCTTCAATCAATGCATCGATCACCAGCGCGGCATCGCCGACCAGCCCAAGCTCGGCGCGATGATCCTTGTTGATGTCGGAGGGATCGTTGGTGGAGTGAATGATCTTTTTCCCTTTCGGCATGGCGGGGCCGAAGGAGGTCCTGGTCAGGCTGGAGCCGATCGCGAGCACAAGATCCGCGCGCTCGAGAAACTCGTAATACATTTTTGGGCTGGAACGCGTCGAGGCGCCCAGCGCAAGCGGATGGCTTTCCGCGATCGCGCTCTTTCCCGGATTGGTCGCGGCCACCGGCGCCGGGATCAATTCAGCCAGCGCCGCCAGCCGCTCGCCCGCTTCGGCGTAATGCACGCCCTGCCCCGCCCAGATCACCGGCTGCCTGGCCGCGAGCAGCAAGCGCGCGGCTTCCTTCACCGCCTCCGGATCGGGCGCGCTGCGCATCACCGGCACCGGCTTGTAGTCGAGTGTGCCTTCGAAGGTCGCCTCGAACACCGGGTTCGGCACCTCGACCAGAACCGGACCGGGCTTGCCGCTGCGCATCGCCTGATAGGCGCGCCGCATCACCTGCGGCAGCTCCTGCACCGAGGAGGCCATCGCCGAATATTTGGTCACCGGCGCATAGACTTCGGCGGCGCGGAATGTCGGCGTGATGTGCTGGCGTTCCGCGGGAAAACCGGCCGGGATCACCAGCACCGGCACATTCTCCGAATAGGCCTGCGCCACGCCGGCGAAGGCATTCTCGATGCCGGGGCCATGCTGCGCGGCGAAGACGCCGTTCTGCTTGCCCGCGCGCATCCGGCTGAAGCCGTCGGCCATGCCGACGCCCATGCGTTCCTGCCGGCAAAGGATCGGCCGGATGTCGAGCTCGGCGCAGGCGTCGATCAGCGGATTGCGCGGGTAGCAGGCGAGAAACTCGGTTCCTTCGCGCTTGAGGATTTCTGCGACGACGTCGGCGCCCTTCATTTGTGCTCTTTCTTTGGGGATTGATAACAAGGCAAGTGGGCGCGCCGGCGATGCTGCCGCCGGCGCGATGGCGTTATTCCGCAGCGACCGGCGTATCGATCCGGACAGTGCGCTCGACGGCCTCGGCGACCGGCGCGCCTTTCGGCAGTTCAACCCGCGCGGAGCGCACGCGGTAGCTTTCCGGTCTCATGCCGGGCAGCGGCTTGCCGTCGGCATGATCCTTCAGTGCCTGCAGCAGCAGCTTGCGGATTTTCACGATCGCCGCGTCGCTCGGAACGAGATGCTCCAGCATGCGTTCCGCGATCGGCCCCATGGATTCCTGGATCGCGCAATCCTGCGTGCCGAGACCCTTCATGCCGGTGTAGGACTGCTTGCTCGCCTGCAATTCGCGGTCGATCAGGTAATCGTTGGCCTTGTTGCGGATGGCTTGATCGGTGCCGGGAATGTTTTCGGTATGGATCCCGCGCCAGCTCTTCTCCCGCTTCAGGTCCTCGTCGGTGAGCGGCCGCGAGGGATGGAAATTGATGCTGTAGAGCATGGTGTTTTCGTCATCGATCGGCGCCCAGACATGCGCGGCATGCGGAATCGACGAGATGATCTTGTGGAACGGCATCAGCATCACGTTCATGTTCCACATCACCGGCCCGTTCTCCGGCTCGCGCCCGGTGGCGACGACAAAACCGAAATCGGTCGGCATCACCTCATAGAGCGTTGCGACGATGCGCCGGCTGTGTTCGGCGTCGCCGCCATGCAGGAAGCTCAGATGCGTGGCGTCGAAGCCGCCTTCCAGGCCCTGCAGCCAGTTGCATTCCTGGATGTGGCGGGTGGCGAAGCGCTGCGCGCTCGGCACGGCGGTCCATTCCAGCTCGGGGAATGCCGGCTTGAGCTCGGGCGGGCCCATATAGGTCCAGATCACGTCCCCGCGCTCGAGGCAGGGATAGGCTTTCGCCTTCATGTAGGATTTGACGCTCTGGTGCTGCACGACCGGAATCTGCGGGACGCAGGGCAGATCGACGCAATTGCCGGCGACGTCGAATTTGATGCCGTGGTAGACGCAGCGCAGCCCGTTCTCTTCGTTGCGGCCGTAGAACAGGGAGGCGGTGCGGTGCGGACAGCGTTCGTCCAGGAGGCCCAGGCGCCCCTGCGTGTCGCGGAAGAGAACGAGATTCTCGCCCATCAGCCGCACGCGGATCGGCGGACCGTCGGGCTTTTGCAGCTGATGTGAAAACGCCGCCGGAATCCAATAGCGGCGCATGAG
>DASSPI010000150.1:0-13412 GCA_035699705.1 Xanthobacteraceae bacterium | reverse complement strand
GCAGCGCAGACAAGTATACGCAGTCTGCGCAAGCTTGACTGCTTTGCCGGGCATGACGACTTCGCTTGGGCTCAGGACGTGTGCCTTACGCCGCGACGTCGCCGGTCGGAGGCTAGCACCACGATTTTTGACCATCCCGGCAAGCTTTTCCGCACTGCGCCGGGCGAGCCAAGCCTTCGCCGATCATCAGCGTGGAAACATCGCGGCCATTCGCCTTCAGCACCCCGCAGTACCGGCCGGCGTTGCAATTGAACATGCCCCTTCGCTGCCAGCATTTACACGGAGTTATTGTGAGGTCGAGGCCGCCGCCGGCAACAATTTGGCGCAGGCGTTGCGTCGCCTGCGCTGCAACGGCCCGCTCCGCTGAACAACGCGCCTCAAAGCCCGTCTCCGGCGTGTCGAAGCCCAGCAACCGGACATGCCGGGAATAGCCGCGAACCGTGATGGTGTCGCCATCCACGATCCCGATTGCTCCCGGCTCGATCGGTTCGGCGGCCGCAGGCGCGGCAATGCACGACAGGGCCAGGGCGAGGAGTAACGCGGCGAGCTTCATGCCGCCAGAATAGCACAAATGCTTTCCCGGAATCCAACGAGCCCCGAATGCGTGCGCGGGCATGAGAAATGCAGGTGGTAGTTTAAGTCACGCCGCCACGGCGCCGGGCGGGCAGACCGCCCCGATCCGCGCCAGATCGTCGGCGCTGAGCGCGAGCGAGGCCGCGGCGGCATTCTCGCGCAGATGCCGGCGGCTCTTGCTCGACGGGATCGGGATCACCGCGCCGCCTTTGCGCCCGCTCTGATGCATGACCCAGGCCAGCGCGAGCGTGGCGACCGCAACGCCTTTTTCCTTCGCGATGCGTTCGAGATTGCCGACGATCGCCAGATTGTGCTCGAGATTGCCCTGGACATAGCGGCTGTCCTTCGCCCGGCGGTCATCCTCGGGGATGCCGGAGGCGGCGTTGAACAGCCCGGCCAAAATGCCGCGCCCGAGCGGGGCGAAGGCCATGAAGGCCATGCCGTGCCGCTTGCAGGCGGCGAGCAGCGCATCCTCCGGCTCGCGCACGAACAGCGAATATTCATCCTGCAGCGAAACGACCGGGTGCACCTTGCAGGCGTGGTCGAGAATCTCCGGCGTGGCGTTCTTGGAGATGGCGATGTGGCGGGTCTTTCCCTCCTTCACCATCTGCGCCATCGCGGCGACCTGTTCCTCGATCGGCAGGTTGGGATCGACGCGCGAGATGCAGATCACGTCGAGGCATTCGATGCCGAGCCGCTGCAGGGCGCCTTCGGTGGAGGCGCGGATATGCCCGGGCGTGCCGGCGACCGACTTGCCGTCCTTGTGCACGGTGCCGAGCTTGGAATGGATCACCACCTGGTCGCGCCGGCCCTTGACCGCCTTGCCGATCAGCGCGTGGTTATGCCCTTCGCCGTAGTTCGAGGAGGTGTCGAACAGGTTGATGCCGAGGTCGATGGCTTCGTGGATGGTGGCGATGCATTCGTTATCGTCCTGCGCCCCGTAGCAGCCGGACATGCTCATGCAGCCGAGCCCGATCGGCGACACCATCAGGTCGGTCGGGCCGAATTTGACGCGATTCATGGCCATTCCCGCGGGATTGGGGCAGGGGTGGATTTCGCGCGGGAAGTATGATTCAACAACGGCGGAAAAGCAAAGCCGTCAAAGGCCTTTAGCTCTCGTCACGCGCAGCTTTGGGGCGTAGCCAAGTGGTAAGGCAGCGGATTTTGATTCCGCCATGCGGAGGTTCGAATCCTCCCGCCCCAGCCAGCCAGTGCGGTCTCTGCTAATAGCTGACGAACGAAGCGCAGTGATGCCGGCAAATTGCGGGGTTCTTGCTGCTGGGTTTGTCTCCGTGAATTACACTATCGCGCCGATAGTCCCGGCTTTCGAAAGTCTCTGCCTAAATTTTGGGAAATTCCCGTTTTGCGGAGACGCGAAGCGAAGACTAATCGCGGGATCCACTGCCCGCCCACTTGCCAGTCTATTAGCGCAAGGTGCGCCTTCTGGAACATTATTCGCGGGTGCGACTGCATGGCCGAAGCAGCCGCCCACATGCAGAAGTTACCACGGCGATTTTTAGCGCTCTATAATTTGCGGAAAGAATGAAGGCGGCTGGGGTATTGCGATGAAAATCACTCGGGTTGAGCCGATCTTTGTCGGAATCCCTTATGATCACGGGGCTCCAAAGCCAATGCGCCACGGGTTCGGCGCTTGGGACAGCCTGCCCATTCTCTTTGTCAGGGTTGAAACCGACGCCGGGATCGTCGGTTGGGGTGAGGCATTCGGCCACGCTTCGACGCCCGTAACCAAAACTGCGATTTCCGAGATTATTGCGAAGCTCGCGGTGGGGCGCGATTCGACCGATGTGCCGACCCTGATGGCTGAGCTCACGCGAAAGACCCAGAGCATGGCCAGAAGTGGTCCGGTGCAGTTCGCGTTGTCAGGACTCGACATCGCCTTGTGGGACATTGCCGGCAAGGCCGCGGGGCAGCCGCTTTGGAAACTGCTCGGAGGCAAGGAAAGAAAGCCGACCATTCCCGCATACGCCAGCCTGTTCCGGCTCGGTACGACGGAACTTGCAGCGCGTGTCGCAGCCAACGCAGTGCAACGCGGCTACAGGCACATCAAGCTGCATGAACACAGCGTGGACGTCATCGCTGCCGCGCGCGAAGCGATCGGCCCCGATGTATCGCTGATGGTCGACGCCAATTGCTACTGGGATGATCCTGATAAGCTCGTTGCGGTGTGCAAGCAACTCGAGCCCTACAATCTCACATGGCTCGAAGAGCCGCTCTATCCCGCCGATGCCTACGACGTGATGGCGCGGGTGCGCCAGCAGACGACCGTTCCGCTCGCGGCGGGGGAGAATCTCGGCAACTTTAACGACGTCCGCTGGATTGCCCAGGCCAACGCGGTCGACGTCATTCAGCCGAGTGTCGCCAAGATCGGCGGCATCACGGAGCTGCGAAAGGCGATCGCCTGGATCAACCAGTGTGGCATCCGCGCTGCGCCGCATTCGCCGTTTCTAGGGCCGGCCCTGATGGCGGTCATCCATGTCATTGCCGCGATGCCGGATAAGGTACTGTGCGAGCACCGCTTCTGCGATCTTGCGGAAAGCCCGCTCGGCGATGCCGTGGTATCGAGGAACGGTCGCCTCGTCGTTCCGGATGGTCCCGGACTTGGATTTGAGGTTGATGCGAAGGTCATTGAAAAATATCGTGTGAGCTAGGCGCCAGGCGGACTGTGCAAAGGAGGTTTTCGTGAAGCGAAAAGACGCAGGCAGGACCGGATGGATGTTGCCGGTCGCAGGACTTGTCGCGGCCGCGATCGTATTTTCCCCCGCGGGGGGAGCGCAGGCGCAGTCCGTCGAGCAGTTCTATGCCGGCAAGCAGGTGAAATTTTTTATCGGTTCGAATGCCGGCACCGGTTACGACAGCTATTCCCGGCTTGTCGGCCGTTTCATGACCAAGCATCTGCCGGGACATCCGATCTTCCTGATGATGAACATGCCGGGCGCCGGCGGCGTGATCGTTTCCAACCATCTCTATAATATCGCCGCCAAGGACGGCTCGGAAATCGCCATGCTGCCGCGCGGCGCGGCCACGCAGCCTCTGATGAATCCGAAAGATACGGGGCCGAAATACGTTGCCACCAAATTCAACTGGATCGGCACGCCGCAGCAGGAAGTGGGGCTACTGCTCGTGCGGCAGCCCTCGCCCGTCCAGTCCATCGCGGATGTGAAAACCCGCGAGCTTATCCTTGCCAGCACGTCCTCGATCTCGCCGTCATCCTATTATCCAAAGGTCATGAACAAGCTGCTGGGCACGAAGTTCAAGGTGGTCGAAGGCTACAAGAGCTCGCAGGAATCTTTGCTCGCGCTCGAACGGGGAGAGGTCGAGGGACATTCGTCCGGGAGCTCTTCCGGTCCGCTGCGCGAGCGCATCGCGCCCTGGATCAAGGAAGGCAAGGTGAAGATCATTGCCCAGATCGGGCTCGAGAGGGATAGCCACTTTCCCGATGTCCCGCTGATCATGGATCTCGCGACGACGACGGCCGAACGCCAGGTGATGGAACTGGTCTTCGCACAGCAGCTGATGGCCTGGCCGATCAGCGCGCCGCCTGGCGTCCCGGCAGACCGGGTCCAGGCGCTACGCGACGCCTTCGACGCGACGATGAAGGACCCGGAATTCCTGGCTGAAGCAGCGCGGCAGAAGATCCTCATCAATCCGGCGAGCGGTCAAAAGATCGCCGAGCTGCTCGATCGCATCTACGCGACGCCGCAGGAAGTCCTCGATCGCGTGACCGGGCTGTCGGAGAACAAATAAGACGGGACGCACCTGGTGGTCGCGCCGGAATCGGGCCACCCGGTCTGCTGGAAGCAGCCGGAGATCTTCAACACGGCGGTGCTCGACTTCATCGGCGGGAACGGCAAGTAGCTAGGCGTCTTTTTTCAGAACGACCAGGGCGTCGAGCGCGAAGCCGCCTTTCTCGGTCAGTAGAAAAGGATTGACGTCGATCTCTGCGATCGCGCCGTCCGCGTCACCCATGAGATTTGAGACTGCGAGCAGCGCATCGACCAGCGCCTTGCGATCAAGCGCTGGCTTGCCGCGATATCCACCCACCAGCACACCCGCCCGCGTGCGGCCGATCAGGTCGAGCGCGCTCGCTTCATCGAGCGGGCAGGCGGCAAGCGCCACGTCGCGGGTGAGCTCAAGATCGATGCCGCCGGAGCCGAACAGGATCACCGGACCCATTTCCGGGTCCGTGGTCGAGCCCAAGACGAGTTCGAGCCCCCCCGATATCATTTGCGCAATGAGCACGCCGTCGACCTGCGGCCGGCCGGGATGGCTGCGTCCGGCAGCCGTGATCGATCGGAAGGCATCGCGCACCGCAGTCTCGTCGGCGAGGCCCACCTTCACCCCGCCAATGTCCGACTTGTGGGGCAGGGCGGCACTGACGATCTTTGCGACCACGGGATAGCCGATACTGCGCGCGGCCCTGACGGCTTCGTCCTCGTTCTTCGCCATCACTTCGCGCGGTGCGCGCAGGCCATAGGCCGCGAGCAAGCCCTTCGAGGTCACTTCATCGAGCGTGCGGGGACCGTTCGCTGCGATTGCGCGGTTGAGCAGCGCGCGGCCTTCCTTGGACGGCGTTCGTTTCGCTGCCGGAGCAGATGCGGCGTGCCCGATGTGCCGGGTCAGCGAATGCATGGTGCGCAAGGTCTTGTCGACGTCCTGCATGAAGGCCACGTTAGGTAGTCGCGCGCGCAACTCGCGGGCGTAGTCGTTGAGGCCGTAGGACACCATGCTGACATAGGCGATGGGCTTGCTGGACCTTGCAGCGATCGCATTGACGGCATGAAGGTTCTTTTCCTTGCGTTCGCTTCCTGGCGCGCGGAGCAGTTCCTCCTGCAGCAGCAGCATGTCGATCTCGTCGTCAGCCAGCAGCGTTTCGACGCAACGGATGTAGGCTTCATTGCTGCTCAGCGCCGCGAAACCTGCATCCAGCGGATTGCCGATGATAGATCCCACGGAAAGGATTTCCTTCATCTTCGCGGTCGTTGCCTCGGACAGTGGCTTGTACGTCATGCCGTTCGCTTCCGCGGCGTCGAGCAGGAGGCCGCGCATTCCGCCCGAGAAGGTGACGGAACCGATTTGCTTGCCGCGCGGCAGGGGCGCGTGTACCAGAAATTCGGTGGCTTCGATCAACTCGTCGAGGCTGCGGACACGGGTGGCGCCCGCCTTGCCGGCGACCGCATCGAACGCCTCCATCGTTCCCGCCAGCGCGCCCGTATGGGCGGCTGCCGCTTCGCGACCGGCAGCAGACGCGCCAAGCTTCATCACGACGACATGTTTTCCGGCTGCTTTGGCCCTGCGCAGCGCGGCGAGGAAACTGTCGGCGTCGTGTACCGACTCCAGATAGCAGGCGATCACCTTGATCTGCGGCAGCGTCCCGAAATAGGCAATATAGTCTGCCGTGGTGAGGCCGGTTTCGTTGCCGCTGGTGACCAGGGCGTCCGTAAAAACACCGCGTTCCTCCAGTGTGCGCTTGATCGCCATCGCTATGCCGCCTGACTGACCGACGACCGCCACGGGACCTCGGCTGAGCGATTGCGCGCGGTCATCGGGCAGCGAGAAGAAGCTGGCGGCGGCATTGAAATTGCCTAAGCAGTTCGGACCGGATATGGCGAGACCCGTCTCGGCGATGACCGCCCGCAGCTCCGCCCCAAGGCGCCGGCCTTGCTCATCGGGGGCCTCCTCGAAGCCCGAGGTCATGATTGTGGCGCTGCGCGCGCCCGCCGCCGCCGCGTCACGCAAAATTCCCGCCACGGCCTTCGCCGGCGCCAACACCACCAGATGATCGGGCGCTTCCGGCAGCTCCGCGAAAGTTCTATAGCAGCGCGTGTCCCACACCGTGTCGCGCGAGGGGTTGAACGGGTAGATCGGCTTCGGGAACTCGAAGCGCTTCAGATTGCGCCAGACGCGCTGCGGCCAGTTGCCGGGCTTGTCGGTCGCTCCGACGATAATGACGTTGCGTGGATTGAGCAGAGCGTCAACCTTTTCGCCCGACACGAGACGGCCTTGGACCATGACGAGGATTTCCTTGAGTGCGGTACGGTTTTCTGCCTCGCCTTGGCGGAACGCAAAACCGACAAAGAAAACGATCAAATGCTTGGTATGTATTTTTCCATGCGCGGCGTGACGCCGGCTTTTTTCATCTCTTCGAGCCAAAGCTTGTGAATGCGAGGGTCCTGGTCTTCGAACTCGACCTGGTGCCCGCCCTGCTTGATGCTCAGCGACGAACGCTGCTGCTTACCCTTTTCGCCGACCATCGTTTCGCGCTTTTGGTTCGTAAAGGGATAGCGCACGTTGCCGATGCCGAGGGCGAGATAGCGGGACGGCTCCTGGCTCAGGTTGAAATGCTGATGGAACTGCCCGTTGCACGGCGGGCAGACCACGCCGTGCTTCCAATCGATCCGCACGAAATCCTTGTCGCCTTCATACCAGAGCAACGAATAACCGTGCCCGGTGATGCAGATGACGTGCGTGCCGGAGCCGTGGCGATGCGCCTTCTTGTAGGTGCCGGCGGGCATCTCCGACATATGGCCGGAGAGGATACCGTCGGCGAGGATGAACTTGATGTTGCTCGAGCCGGCGCCGCGGTCGGCATAGGCGTGCAGCTCGATCTTCGAGACATCGGGAACGAAATTCGTCTCCCACATGTGGTTGCCCGGGCGGATCGGGATGAAATCGCCTTCGCCCGAAAAATAGCCTTCCTTGCCGGTCCTCTCGACGAAGCTGAAGTCATTTTCGAAGACAAAACGTTCATTATGAAACGTGTTCATGATGAGCGGCATGTTGGTTGTGGTGGAGATCAGCGCCCGCTTGCGGCCATCGGCATTGAAATGCCGGTAGGTCATGTTGACCGGGATCGAGAACATCGAGTGCGGGCCCCACTCGAAGCTGCGCTTGCTGCCGTCAGGAAGCTCGATCTGCGTGCTGCCGTGGCCCTCCAGCACGTAATAGATGTCTTCGTACAGATGGTGCACGGGCGCACTCGAACCGCCCGGCGGCAGGTCGAATACGAACATGTTGCAGAAATCGCCGCGCCCCGTGAGATGGACGGCCGCGCCGTTGGTGCCAAACCGCGGCCACGGACCAGTTTCCACGGCGAACAGATCGATGCCATAGCCGCCGTCTATTACAGGCATGCCTTCGGCATTTACCCAATCGAGATAAGGGTCGATCCCGTAACGCGTCCTGTCCTGTTTGTTCATTCCGATTATTGCTCCCTTACAGGGCGGTTCTTGCGTAGTCCAATTGCTTTCCCGGTGAGAGTTTGCGCACCGCGGTCGGACCTGGAATCTGCAGCCCGCGTAGGATTAGTCTCTGGCGCTGATTTTGGCAAAATAACGTGGAATTCTGCCGAGAATTCAAAGGCCATTTCCAGAAAAGGAATGCGGCGGTTCAAATCCTGCCAGGTCAGCCAGCCAGTGCGGTATCCGAGAATTTCCTTCTTAGGTGCCAGAACGCTCGCCAATTGCCGGCTTCTTGAAACGTGAAAAATCTCCGTGTGGCCGCTTGACGAACCTTTGGCGCCGAGACTCCCAAAAGTCTCTACACATCAAAAGGAGAATTCCCGTTTTTTGGAGACTCGATCCGGAGACTGAAGAACAAAATCACTGTTGTGTGGGGTTGGCAGTGTTTCGGAATGGGCGAGTTCGAATCCTCTGGGCTCAGCAAATGAGTGTCTCAAGTGATCATCAAGCCTCACGTATCCAGCACCTCCTTGGGAAACAGGCTTTCCACGGAGATCCTGCTCTCCAGCAGGTTCTGGTCGTATGAATACTCTATAAACCTCTCCAGATTCTTGTAGTTAGCCTTCAGGCCGATCGGCCAGGGATCGGCGCCAAGTAAGGCCCGTTCCTCCTCGAAATAATGCCGCCCCCAGGCCAGCCGCGACCAGCCTGGATCCTCGAAATAGTCCGCCGAAAGCTCGTTCGCCTGCGCGTAACATTTCATGACCGCTTTCGGCAGGCTTGGCTCGCGCTCCACGATTTCCTCGGTCATCGCGAGGATGTGCATGATGGGGAAATAGCCGTATTTTCGGAAATAGCGCAGCTCTTCCGCCTTGGTGTCGCGGAACAGGCGCCGCGCCTTCTTCTTCCCACTCAATACTGAATGCGGCGGATGCGGGAAGAACAGCGCGTCAATCTCGCCGCGTTCCATGAGGTCGCCGAGATCCTCGTTCTTGCCCAGCGGCTCGATTGAGACGCCGCGCTTCTTCTCAAACTTCACCTTCTCCTCGGTGGTGACCAGCCACTTGATCTCTTCCCACGGTACGCCGTATTCAAATTTAAGGTCGCCCTTGGCCAAAAGCGATAAGGTAGTCTGGAACGAGCTGAGCGCCACGTTCTTGCCGATCAGGTCGCGCGGATGCTCTATGCCTGAATCGGGATGGACGAACATCTGACTGAGGCTGAAAAGCCGCCGCGGGAAGATCGGCACGCCGGTGATGGCCATCCCGCGTTGCTTCGCCATCAGATAGGACGACATCGAGAATTCGCCGATATCGAATTCTTTGTCGTCGAGCATGCGGCTGTGGCGGCGTGTGCCATCGCGCAAGGTGACGCTCTGGCCGACCTGCAGAACGTTAAATTCAAAACCTTCGGGCGGCGTGACGGTTTGGTCGAAAAACGGAAAATGGCGGTCGTAACGTTCGAGCGCTATCGTCAGGCGCTTCTTGGCAGTCATTCGTTCAACCCCTCGGTGTTTTTTATGCTCGCAGAAAAGCGAGGCGGCGGACTGAACTTAAGTCCGTCGCCAAGCCGATAGAAAGATCGGGCATCACACGGGCGGGATTCTAGTCACCCCTAGATTCGGCCGACAGGCCGTGCTTGAGCCGAAGTCCTGTGAGATACGCGCGATCTGCGTCGGACTGGCTCATAGCAGCCTTGATGAGCTGGTGGATGTCATTGCCTGACTGTAGCTCAAGGTCGGGATCGAGCGCGACCTTCCCCTTTTCCAGAAATTCGGCGTCCGTACCCAGCTTCATGAAGGCTTCGCGATAGACTGCGACGATGGGGGCGGGAGTTTTCGGAGGCAGGGCGTAGAACTTGCCGATCGCCGCCGCCGTGAGCCAACTGTTCAACGCCGATTGCGCCTGGCTGTCGATCTTGCCGTCGAGCAGTTCGGATATCAGGGGCGTGGCGGCGAAATACTTGCGTCGCATGAATTTGCCGTCTTCAAAGAGGCCGTTCTGCGCGACGGCGACGTACTTGCCGCTCTCCACGAGCGGGGCAAGCGTGGTGATGACGCCCGTGCCCATCATCTCGGCTTCGCCGCGCTGGACAGCAAGCTCGATGTCCTTGCTGCCGCGATAGCCGGTCACCTGGCGAACGTTCCAATCCAGGAATTCCTTGCCCCAGATGGTGAACAGCGCGCCGGGACGAGCTACGCCGACTTGCGCCATCACCACCGGTTCCGCGGCGGGATTGGTCAGACGCGGGATAGCAGACTTGGCGGCAATGAGGACGGTACCGGGATTCTGCACCGCGCCAACAAACTCCCAGGTGGCGGGATCGTATTTCGCATTGGGGTTCTTCTCGGCGGGGGCAACGACTTGTGACGCAGAGCCAGCATAGAAGGTTAGTCCGTCGGGCGCTACCTGATGAGTGAAATGATTCGACGCAATAAGGCCGCCCGCCCCCGGCATGTTCTGCACGATGATCGTCGGATTACCCGGAAGGTATTTGCCGATGAACGCGGCAATGAGTCGGGCGCTTGTATCGGCCCCGCCGCCTGACGACTGGCCGATGATCAACTTTACCGTCTTACCGGAAAAACTTACTTGCTCGGCCAACGATGCTGTTGCGCCAAGCGCGACAGGAAAGGTCAAAGCCAGCGCGATTAGCGCGCGCCGGCTAAGGACCCGCGGCAACCCCGTCATCGAGCAGCTGTCTTGCGAACAACCCATCAATGTACCTCCCTGTCTTGTTATTGAAGCCGGCCATGTCCGGCGCGGAACTATCTAAGAACTCCAGTTTTTGAGACCCTCGAAATCGTGCACGAGTGCGAGCGGAGGAAGTCATGCTTGCCGAACGGAACCCCACAGTGGCGGAGTATGTCATAGGCCGTCGTGCAGTGAAAACAAAAGTGCGGTGGACGCGGCTGAGCAGGAAAATTCGCCCGGCAATGCCGTCCGCTGAATCCAGGATCTTGTCCTAACGTCGAAACGCTCCTGGCCGCGTCAATCTCCCGGAAAACAAATCTTGAGGCCAAAGAGCGTAAATATCAATTTTTTGTCGGTTGCGGGGCGCGTCTGGCCACCCGAGAAGTGCGTTTTATTGTGATTCTGTGGCCTAGGTTGACCGCTGAAGTTGCTTCGAGAACGTTCTGCGGTGGGAAAGCCCGCGGGGAGTGGCACGGGCATTGCCGAAATGCCCCGCCTGTCTGGGATTCCTTCTTCCTGCTCCGGCCCAGGTGGGATAAGTAGGTGGTGAGGAATACGCTGGTCTCGGCGATAATTGATGGGGAGGTTCGTACATGACTGCCGCCAATCTTCTCGACGGAGGGCGCAATTGTGTGATCGATTGCGCACAGATCGCCAAAGGCAACTTTGTCGCTATCGTCAATCAAACCGGGACAGATGCCGAGGTTGTCGACACGATCGCCGAACTGGCGCGCGAGGCCGGCGCCAGAGTCGATGTGGTCTGGGCCGACCCCCATCCAAAGGATGATAAGGCGAAAATTGCTCCGAACGTCCATGCCGCGTTTCGTGACGCCGACATTTTGGTCAATCACTATCATTCGTTAAGCCGAGCCACGCTGCAGGACGAGTTTCCCCAGGAAACGCGGGTACGGGTGCCCAACCGTGCCATCACGTCCGCGTTGTTGGGATCGTCTTGGGCTCGCTTCCCCTACGGCTTGCAAAAGGCGCTCGGTGACTCGCTCGAGGAGATCATGGCACCTGGCCGCCGCTGGCGGATTACCAGCCCTGCCGGCACCGACCTAAGCGGCCACTTTGTCGACGCTGACAGCGCGCTCGCGCGGGCCTACTTCCAGACCGACGAAGACAACAACCGCGCGCGGCGTAATTTTCCGGGCGGTGTCCACAGCCCACGCATCTCTAGCGGCATCAACGGAACGCTTGTGGCCGAATATGTCGATGGCGCTCCGGCGGAGATGCCGCCAGCCCGCCTGACGATCAAAGACGGCAAGGTGGTCGACGTCGAAGGCGGGGACAGCGAAGGGCAGGCCCGTGCCCGTATCTTAAAAAGCGATGGCCACGTCGATTCCTGGCATTCGGGCATTAATCCTAAGACCATCATTCCAGTGAAACGCTCTGTCAATCCGAGGAACTGGTACAGCTACGCGCATTGCAGTCCGCAGATGGTCCACTTCCATCTTGGTCGTACTCACGCGACGATCAACGTCGCCTGTCTGCATCAAACGCTCGAGATCGAACATCGGCCGATTTATGAAAATGGCGCGCTGGCTCCGATCCCGGATCGCCGCATCGATGATGCGCTCGCGCGCTATAAACTGGATACGAATATACTCCGGACCGAGCCGATCGCGATTTGAGGAGCGAGATATGGCCGGCCGGATACGGCCGCCGAATTTTGCCAGCGAGTTCTGACAAGAAGGGGAGAGTAAATGACGGCCTGCATGCGTTATCTCGTCTACCAGAGTGACACGCCCTCGGATCTGGCGGATTTCTATCGGCGTCATTTTGGCCTCGAAGAGCTTGGGCGGTCTAACCACGGCGATGTCTCGACGACCGATGGCTTTTTCAACATCACTTTCCTGAAGCGCCGCCCCGAGCTACATGAATCCCGCAGCGCCGCCGGCCTTCACCATTTCGGCTTTCAGGTCGACGATTTGGACGAGACGCTGCGACGCTATCGCGCGCTGATGCCGAACATGCCGGTCATCGAGGAAAAGGGCGGATTGCACTTCGGTGATGTGCGCATTTTCGATCCTGAAGGCATGCCGGTCAGTCTGTCGGAAGAATCATTCGGCGTCGGGGAGGAAAAGGATCGTCTGCCGCGCATCCGGCACGTCGCCTGCAACGCACTGTGGCCCGAAGGCATTCTGAATTTCTATACTCTGCTGTTCGGCTTCCGTGAGCTCGGGGCCAGCCTCGAACGGCGCCAGCAGGGCCGTGGCAACCGCTTCTGCGGCGACGGCTTCACCAACATCGCGATCCACCCCTTTTATAATGAATCCGAAGGTCACGAGCCCTGGTATGGTGTGAACCACATCGGCTTCCTGGTTTCGGATGTCCTAAAGAGGGTGGATGATCTCGGGCGGGAGATCCCGGTTGCCAAGCGCCCCGACTCGCGGCCCTATGCGGAATATCGCCTGCACGACCCGCAAGGAAACAAGTTCGACCTCGGCCAGACTAAGGGCTGGGAAGTTGATGTCGACAAATGGACTCGCGCCGCCTAGGTGCAGGGGACTAAATGCAAAACGGCGCGGTTGCGACGGCGCCGTTTCTTACAGCCGAATGTCCTAGTTGCTGGCGGCTATACGAACATGTTGCAGAAATCGCCGCGCCCGGTGAGATGGACGGCCGCGCCGTTGGTGCCAAACCGCGGCCACGGACCGGTTTCCACCGCGAACAGATCGATGCCATAGCCGCCGTCTATAACAGGCATGCCTTCGGCATTTACCCAATCGAGATAAGGGTCGATCCCGTAACGCGTCCTGTCCTGTTTGTTCATTCCGATTATTGCTCCCTTACAGGGCGGTTCTTGCGTAGTCCAATTTGCTTTCCCGGTGAGAGTTTGCGCACCGCGGTCGGACCTGGAATCTGCAGCCCGCGTAGGATTAGTCTCTGGCGCTGATTTTGGCAAAATAACGTGGAATTCTGCCGAGAATTCAAAGGCCATTTC
>DASSPI010000149.1:0-68993 GCA_035699705.1 Xanthobacteraceae bacterium | reverse complement strand
GATGCCGCTAAATCCGCCAAAAAAATCAGACGCGGGATACGGAGCTTTCCGCGCTGTATAGCGACAGCGGTTGGTTGCAGCCTGATATTGCCTTCGCCTCTCGAGATCGGCTCGCGAAAAAATTTGCCGAACAGCTAAGGCGCATCAACCAGCCATGCTGGTCAGCCGCTCAAGCCAGGCGCGGCTTCAGCGCCGCCCGCCGCTCGCCTTTCACGATCGGATGAAAATAGCCGATCGTGCGCTTTAGCCCGTCAATCAAATCGGTCTTCGGCGCCCAGCCGAGGACTTCGGCAGCCTTTGAGATGTCGGGTTGGCGCTGGCGCGGGTCATCTTCCGGCTTGGGCGCGTGAACAATCTTGGATTTGCTTCCAACCAGGTCTATGACGATCTTTGCCAGATCCAGTATCGTAAATTCGCCGGGATTGCCGAGATTGATCGGTCCGGTTACCTGATCCGCGGTCCCCATCAGGCGAATGAGCCCATCGATCAGGTCGTCCACGAAGCAAAATGAACGCGTTTGCGAGCCATCGCCGTATATTTTCAGATCCTCGCCCAGTAGCGCCTGGATAACGAAGTTCGACACCACTCTCCCGTCATTGGGATGCATGCGCGGTCCGTAAGTATTGAAGATGCGCGCGACTTTGACCGGCAGTTTGTGTTTGCGCCAATAGTCGAAAAACAGCGTTTCGGCGCACCGCTTTCCCTCGTCGTAGCAAGAGCGGATTCCGATCGGGTTGACGTTTCCCCAATAATCTTCCGTTTGCGGGTGAACGGCCGGATCGCCATACACCTCGGAGGTCGAGGCCTGGAGAATTTTTGCATTCAGGCGCTTGGCGAGGCCAAGCATGTTGATCGCGCCATGCACGCTGGTCTTGGTCGTTTGCACCGGATCACGCTGATAATGAATCGGCGAAGCTGGGCAGGCGAGATTGTAGATTTCATCGACCTCGACAAAGAGCGGAAACGTCACATCGTGCCGCATCAACTCAAATCTGGGATGAGTAAGAAGATGCTCGATGTTGCGCTTCTGGCCGGTAAAGAAATTATCCACGCATAGAACTTGTGCGCCGTCCTCCAATAACCGCTCGCACAAATGAGATCCCAGGAATCCGCTTCCGCCCGTGACCAATATTCGCTTTTCGAGATGCATCTGATTCCCCCGATACCCGGACCGACATATCACATTTTAGGTAACACTCGAAGGAAGAGACCTGTCTTCGTTAACAATGCTTGCGCCAGTGGACGCGACCGCCGATGCAGGAGCCAAGGAAGAAGCGATGTAAGACTCTGTTGAGGTAAATAAATTGGATCGCTGCGCAAATCGCATTAACAGCGGCCGGTTCAGAGAACCTTAGATTTTCTCTGTTTAGTTTCCGAAAAGACAGGGAGCTAAACATGAAAAAACTATCCGTTTCACCTGCGCGTTCAATTCGTGTTGCGCTGCTTGCCGCTGGTTTGGCGGGCGGGGCGGTTGCTCCGGCGCAGGCAATCCCCCTTGCGCACGGCTTGTCTGTCTTCACGGCGGCGATCGAAAGAGCAAAGGCGCCGAACGGCTGGAGCGCGTTTTGCGCACGCTATTCCTCGGAATGCAACAAGCCGAGTAACGCCCGCAAGATCGCGCTGACGGCGATGGCCAGCGCCCAGCCGGCGGTTGACTGGGACGGCGCAAATAACAGCGCCATCATGGCCATGCAGGACTGGCCGATCAGCATTATTTGGATGGCCGGCGGCCAAGACGCCGAGCAGGCGAGCACCACGGCGGCTTATTGGGACGCGTCCCTCGACGTTGCCAGCGTGTTCGTTCCAACGGCCGGGATCGGTTTTGCCGAGGCCAAGGAAACACCCTCCACCGTGGCAAGTGCAGACGCCCCTCGGAAAATTGAGCTGACGCCGGAGAACTGGGAAATGCTGGTGCGGACCAATAGCCGCGTCAATCGGGAGATCAAGCCCGTTCCCGACCGCCAGCATTTTGGGCGACCTAATGTATGGGTGTATCCGAACGACGGCAAAGGTGACTGCAAAGCCTATGTGCTGGTCAAGCAGCGGAAGCTGATCGCCGCCGGCTTCCCACGCGAAGCGCTGCTCGTCACCATCGTGTGGACGAAAGAGAAGCAGGGACACGCGGTGCTGATGGCCCGCACCAACAAGGGCGACTACATCCTGGACAACCTGTCGCCGAAGGTATTGTTGTGGACGCAAACAACCCACGACTATGTGAAGCGGCAGTCCGTCTCCCACCCGAACCAATGGGTCTACATCGACGGCTATCGCAACCCACAAGCGAAGATGCAGGTCGCCGTCGCGCAGGAGTGAGGCGGCCCACCCGATAAGTCTGCCACCAAATCAGGTGCGAAAGGGAGTCACGCCGGAATTCGACGTGACTCCCTTTTCTTCTTCGCTCCAAAGACATGGCGACGGCGGAGCGGGCAGGCTGGAAACAGTTTCTCCTCTTCGCCATTCCGCGATGTCAACCAAAATGAAACGGGCCGCCCTCGCGGACGGCCCGTAATCAAAATCGCGATCCGGATCAGTTTGCGGCTTTCCCTTCCGTGCCGCCCTTGGCTTGCTTGCCCCCGGTGACGAACCAGCCACCCTTGATCGCTTCGTCCCAAACCCTGAACACCGCCGGACCGATCCCGAGGTCGAGGCCCTCGTCATCATCGCCCGACATGTAGCCGTGCTTGCCGGCATCGAACTGGATGAGGGCGGTTTTCGGCGACGGATTCATCTTCTTGTAGAGCGGGATGATCACCTGCTCATAGACTTCCTTGCTGTGATCGCGGCTATGGGCCGAGATCATGAACAGGTTGGGCGGCACCGGCTTGACGTTCGGACCTTCCAGCTCACGCGTGAAGCCGATGTAGTGCGCCACCAGCGCCTTGGTGTCGGCCTCGTTCAGCTTCATGCGCTCGGCGGTGACCTTTGCGGCCTTTTCCAGAGAGCCTTCGATGGCATGGGTGACGACGTATTCGGCCTTGAACTGCGCCCGCTTCTGCGACTTGTCCCAGTTGTCAAGGACGTCCTCCATGATCATGGGCAGGCGCATCAGGGCCTGCGGACCTTCCTTGCCCAGCACTTCCGGTCCGACGTAGCGGGCAAGGTCGCGCCAACTGCGGATATAGAGCTCTTCGAACGGATCCTTGCGCGAGGGGAGCTGCTTGGCGGTTTCGACCAGCTCATATCCCTTGATCTTGCCCATCTCGCCGCTCCAGGCATGCTTTGCCCGGTTGATGTAGCCGAACGGCGAGTTCTCGATGGCAAGAACGCCGGCGACGTTTGGCACGCGCTGCGACAACATGTTGACGAAGGGGCCGCCGGTCGAATGCCCGTGCACATAGATTGAGTATTCACCCTCGGGGAAGTGCCGCTTCATCGCCTGCTTGCCGCCTTCCTCGAAAGCGAGCGGCCAGGCCGCCATGCGATAGTAGAACAGCGTTCCCGGCTTGGCTTTGGCCAGGCGGCGCACGCCGTAACGCGGACGTTTCGCCCGGTCCTCCACCACCTCGTATTGATCGCGCGTAATCAGTTCGTCTTTCACCCAGATCGGCGTGCGGACCGAGCCGTCTTTCTCGACCGTCTGCCCGGGCCAGTCGCGGCTGGCATCTCCCAGGTAATGCCTGCCCGGAAAGCTCATGGTGACGACCTTGTAGCCGAATTTCTGCGAGAGCGCGGCGGCTTGCAGGTGCATCGATTTGAAGTCGCCCGATCCGCCATGCAGCAGGAAGATGCCGATCTTCTTTCCGTCCGCGCCGACGGCGATCTTGTTCGGATCGGAGGGGCTGTAAACGCCGGTGCCGATGTCCCATTCCATGCCGGCCGCGTTGATGCGGAAGAGGTCTTCAACCCATCCGTCGGCGCCCGTGGTCGGAATGCTGGGCCGGCCCATGACTTCTTTGGTCGCCGCCACGAGTTCGTCATGGGGCACGAGCTTCGGCGGCACATAGTCGGCGAGAGCTGACATGGTTCCAAGGCAGAGCGAGGTCGTTAAAACCAGCGCCCCCGCCAAGAGCGGAGCGCGCGGAGCTGTTGAACAAGATGATACCATGGCGTTTCCTCTCATCGATCATTCTGAATGCGAGAACGTAAGGTTTCCAAAAAGCAGGGCGATGTCAATCTTGCACAGCGGCGGCGGCAGTCCGCTGGTAACGATTATTCTGCCAATATCCCGGCGTTGCCGCGAGTTGGCCAGACAGTGCGCGGCGCCAACCGCGCGCGTGCTCACTTGGTTCCGATCGCCTCGCGCGCCTTGGCGACAAGTTCCGGCTTTGCAGCATAGAGCCGATTCACAAATTCGCTCATTTTCTCACCCGACATCGGCTGGTTGAGCTCGATCTTCAATTTCTCCGCTTCCGCCAGGAAATCGCGATCCGTCATCATGGCATCGAAGGCCGCGCGCAGCAGTTGCAGCCGGTCAGCCGGAATATTCGGCGGACCATAAATGGCGCGAGCCATGGTCGACTGCGCGATGATGAGTCGGAGGACCTCGCGCTCGTCATCGGTGCGCGACAGCTCGATCACCGTCGGCACGTCAGGCAGGCTCGGATGCCGTTCCAGTGAAAACTGCGTGAGCACGTTGATCTTTTTGTCCCGCAGCCAGTCCGGCTTGTTGGCCTGGACGGAAGAGAAGTTCATCGCGCCGATGCCGAAAGTCTCGCCACGCTCCATCGCCAGGGTGGTATCGGCGGTGCCGCCGTAACCCGTTACGACCTTGAACTTCATGCCCAGAATACGGCTCAGCGCGACGGGATACATGACACTCTGGTCGGTGACTCCCGCGCCGCCGGTGACGAGCTCGGTGGTGAACAGGTCCTTGGCTGTCTTCACCGGCGCGGTATGCCACGCAAGCGAGACCGCTACGTCAGCGGTCATGCTCCCGATCCAGGAGAATTTGCGCGCGTCGTAGCGCGCGCCCGGCGAGCCGAAGAGTTCCGCGGTGCCGGTCGAGCCCGGTCCGAGGCCGATCACCGTCCCATCCTGCGGCGCGCTGGAATAGATGTAACTCGCCATCACGACGCCCGCTCCGCCGGGCATATTCTGCGGAATGACGGTCGGATTACCCGGCAAGAAGCGGGAAAGATGGCGCGCGAAGAAACGCGCATAGAGATCGTAACCACCTCCGGCAGGGTGGCTGATAAGCATCCGGATTTCTTTGTTCTTGTAAAAGTCTCCGGGGCTTTGGGCCGATGCAGCGGTTCCCCCGGTCAGAGCGGCTGCAAAAGCCAGCGCGCCAAGCAGACGTTGTCCTCTAGGCATGCTTTCCCCTTTAGAGTCATGGCAAGCGTGCAAACTGCCCGCTGCCTTGTCAGTCATTGGATTACGCGCGTCCTCGCCGTGCTCCACCTCAAGTGACAAGCTCAATACTACATCTTATAGTAGCTAATAGCCGGCCCTTTGTTTTGGCCTTTTTGCAGATGCTTGCTGCGACGTTTTAGCAGGTGATAAGCGGAGGATCAGTATGGCGCAGAAAATTCGTCTCCAAGGTGACAGCAATGCACATGACCGTCCCTGGATGGTCGCCGTCGAGCAGGGCTTCTTTGCCGATGAAGGGCTAACGGTCGAATATCAGGAAGATAATCCGAAAGGCATAGCCGGGCGGGTCGAGGATTTCTCCCAGCGCTGGAAGGAATCCCAGCTGCAGCAAGGCGCCTTGGAAGTTTACCCGGTATGCGAATGGGGCGCGATCGAGCGCGTGCAGACCTTGGGCAAGGGAAAGATCATCGGGCTCGACACCACGATCCGCACCGGCGCGATCATGGTGCGCAAGGATTCGAAGATTCAGAGCGTGGCGGAACTGCGCAATATTCCGATCGCGGTGACCTGGCATGCCGGCACTTTCTATGCCGCGATCGAGGTGCTCGAGGCGGCGGGCGTGCCTTTTGAGGAGATCAAGCTGGTCCACGCCAATGACCGTCTTGATGCTCTCCTGAGCGGGCAGACCGAGGCCGCTGCCTTGATGGAGCCGCTGGTCAGCCGCGCAGCCGAAGCGGGCGCGCGCAAGATTGCCGACCTGCGCTGGCGCGGGGGCATCGTCGCCGGCGGGGACGTGGACGAGGAGACGGCCGCGAAATTGCGCCGCGCCCTGAACCGCGCAATCGACTGGCTGAAGGAGAGCGACGAGCGCTCGCGCCAGGAGCTGTTGCGCGATCTGAAGCCGGAGTTGCGCGCGGACGGCCTTTTGCCCGAACTGGTCGGCGTGCAGAGCTATAAGCCCGGCGAGTTCCAGGAGAAGGTCGATTGGATGCTGGACCGCGGCTTTCTGAAGGAAGCGCCGGCGTATGAGGACGTCGTCCGCAGCAAATAGCGTCAGCTGCCACGGCCTCGTTGCGCCTCCGGGCCGAGTCACAGCTTGATCAGCAACAACTGCGCCAGCTCGCCGACGATGCCCCGGCGGGAACGTATTTCTCAGTGCTCTTCGAAGGAAACGGCAACGTCGCCCTTGGCGGAAAGACGAACCTGGTTTCCTTCGATGTCCGCCACCAAGCCGATATCGATGTAGTGATGATGGTGGGGCTGGTGACCCTGCCCACTGTCGTCTTTGGTCATCTTGATGCGGCCGCCCTCGATGCGGTCGACGGTGCCGACATGGACGCCGTCCGCTCCAATAATCTCCATATGTGGCTTGATCTTGCTTGTATCCATGAGGCTGCTCCTCCTGCGGAGACAACCCCCCGATGCGTAATTTGGTTCACCGACTCGCACACGGATTCTGAAGACGGCAAGGCGATGTCGGCCCTCCACAAAGAAAACCTTTCATCGAGCAAGCCGATGGCGGGTTGCCCATACCCGCTGCGTCATCCCATCAGAGCTTGATGCGCAGCAGCTGCGCCAGCTCGCCGATGATGCCCCGTCGGAACAGCAAGACGCAGGCGACAAAGATGCTGCCCTGCACCACAAAAACCCATTGGCCGATCTGGGTCAGCAGGTTTTCCAGACTGACGATGAAAAACGCGCCCACGACCGGCCCGAACACCGTGCCGAGGCCGCCGACCAGCGTCATCAGCACGACCTCGCCGGAAGTCGGCCAATCCACGTCGGTGAGCGAAGCGAGCTGGAAAACAATCGCCTTGGTCGCGCCGGCGAGACCGGCGAAGGTCGCCGACAGCACGAAAGCAACCAGCTTGTAACGTTCGGTCCGGTAGCCGAGCGAAATCGCACGCGCCTCGTTTTCTCGTATGCCCTTCAGGACCTCGCCGAAGGGGGAATTGATGATGCGGTAGATCGCCAGAAACCCGCCAAGAAAGATCGCCAGCACCAGCAGATACATGTTGCTTTGATCGGCCAGATCGATCACGCCGAACAAATGCCCGCGCGGCACCGCCTGGATGCCGTCCTCGCCATGCGTGAAAGGGGCCTGGACGGCAAAGAAGAACATCATTTGTGCCAGCGCGAGCGTGATCATCGCAAAATAGATCCCCTGCCGGCGAATGGCGATCGAGCCGGCGATCAGCCCCAGCACCGCCGCCGCCAGCGTGCCGCCGAGAATTGCCAGCTCGGTCGACAGCGGCGGCAAAGGAATGACAAGCCACTTCCCGGCCCAATAAGGGATCTGAATGGTGCCGACTTTGGCCAGATGCGCGGCGACGTAGCTCGCCCAGCCGAAATAGAGTGCATGACCGAAGGAGAGCAGGCCGACATAGCCGATCAGCAGGTTGAAGGCGCAGGCGAAAAGCGCGAAGCAGAGCGCCTTCATCAGGAATACTGGATAAACGAAAAATGGCGCGATCAGGAGCGCCAGCACCATTGCGACGAAGGCCACTGTCTCGCTCCGCGAGACGGCGGGTGCGGCCGGGATGGGCGTTATGGCGGCGGCCTGCGTCATGCTAAGCGCTCCGCCCGAACAGGCCGGCTGGCCGGATCAACAGCACAATGGCCATGATGATGAAGATCACCGTATTGGAGGCTTCCGGAAAGAATACCTTGGTCAGCCCCTCGATCAGCCCGAGGCCGAAGCCGGTGACGATCGCGCCCATGATCGAGCCCATGCCGCCGATCACCACCACGGCGAACACCACGATGATCAGGTGAGCGCCCATCTGCGGGGACACGTTATAGATTGGCGCGGCCATCACTCCGGCAAGCGCCGCCAGCGCGACCCCGAAGCCATAGGTCAAGGTGATCATGCGCGGCACATTGATGCCGAAGGCGCGCACCAGTGCGGGATTTTCCGTGGCCGCGCGCAGGTAGGACCCCAGTTTCGTGCGCTCGATCACGAACCAGGTGGTGAGACAGACGACGAGGGAAAACACCACCACCCAGGCGCGGTAGTTGGGCAGGAACATGAAGCCGAGATTCTGCCCGCCCTGCAGCAGCTCGGGAACGCGATAGGGCAGGCCGGAGGAGCCGAAATAATTCCGGAAAACGCCTTCGATGATCAGCGCCAGCCCGAAGGTGAGAAGCAGCCCATAGAGGTGATCGAGCCGGTAGATCCATTTCAGTAGGGTGCGCTCGATCAGCACGCCGAAGGCGCCGATGGCCAGCGGCGCCACGATGAGCGCGACCCAGTAATTCAATCCGGCATAGTTCAGGAGAAAATAGGCGACGAAGGCGCCCATCATATATTGCGCGCCATGGGCGAAGTTGATGATGTTGAGCATGCCGAAGATCACGGCAAGCCCGAGGCTGAGCAGCGCGTAAAACGAGCCGTTGATCAGCCCGAGCAGGAGCTGCCCGAACAGCGCTTGCGACGGGATGCCGAAGATTTCGAACATTCAGAAATCCTCGGCAGACCGTTACGGGTTGTGGGCGGCGCCTCAGGCGTCAGCCGCTGACCAGCGGACAGCCGCCATCCTTGAGCGGCCGGAAGGCCTGCTCCGCCGGGATCGTCGCGCGCAGCTTGTAATAGTCCCACGGAGCCTTGGATTCCGACGGCTTCTTCACCTCAAACAGATACATCGGATGAATCTTGCGGCCGTCGGCGCGGATTTCGCCCTTGCCGAACAGTTTGTCGTCAGTCGGCGTCGCTTTCATTTTCGCCACCACGGCCTTGCCGTCGGCGTCGCTTTTCAGCTCTTCCACCGCCTTCAGATAATGCGTGACGGCAGAATAGACGCCGGCATGCACCATGGTGGGATGCACGCCCCTGTTCTGCGGCGCGAATTTCTTCGCAAATTCGCGATTGGCGTCGTTGAGGTCCCAGTACCAGGATTCGGTCATGATCAGGCCCTGCGCCGTCTGCAGGCCGAGCGCATGCACATCGGTGATGAAGGCGAGCAGCGCGGCCAGATTTTGTCCGCCCTGCACGATACCGAATTCAGATGCCTGTTTGATGGAATTAATGGTGTCGCTGCCGGCGTTGGCGAGGCCGATGATCTTGGCCTTGGAGCCCTGCGCCTGCAGCAGGAAAGAGGAGAAATCGGTGCCGGGGAAGGGATGCCGCACCTTGCCGAGAACCTTGCCGCCGTTTTTCTCCACCACCGCGGCGGTGTCGCGCTCGAGCGCGTGGCCGAAGGCATAATCGGCGGTCAGAAAAAACCACGTATTGCTGCCGGATTTGACCAGCGCCGTGCCGGTGCCATTGGCCAGCGCCCAGGTGTCGTAGGTCCAGTGCACGGTATTGGGCGAGCACTTTGCGCCAGTCAGATCGGAGGCGGCGGCGCCGGAAACCAGGAAGACCTTGTTCTTGTCGCGCACGATCTCGTTCACGGCGAGCGCGACAGAGGAAGTGGGCACATCCACTATCAAGTCGACCTGGTCGCGGTCGATCCAGGTGCGCACGACATTGGAGCCGACGTCCGGTTTGTTCTGGTGGTCTGCGCCGACGATCTCGACTTTCATGCCCTTGGCGGCCGCGCCGAAATCTTCCACCGCCATGCGTGCGGCGAGCACCGAGCCTTGTCCGCTCAGGTCGGAATAGGTGCCCGACATGTCGTTCATCACGCCGATCTTGATGACGCCGTCGGTATACTGCGCAAAGGCGGAGCTGCTAACCAGAATCGCACTCAAAACCGCAAGATTTCCAAGAACTTTCATAGCTTTCCTCTCTGTCGCGAGGGTTTGCCAACGATATCACACCCCGAGATAAGCGTGCAGCTTGCCAAGGTTAGTCTTTAGTTCCGGAGCGTCAAATCCATCGATCACGCGCCCGTGCTCCATCACGAAATAGCGATCAGCGACCGTCGCGGCGAAACGGAAATTCTGTTCCACCAGCAGGATGGTGAAGCCCTGCTGCTTGAGCGCGCGGATGGTCTTTCCGATCTGGTTGATGATGACGGGAGCCAGCCCTTCGGTCGGCTCATCGAGCAAAAGAAAACGCGCGCCGGTTCGAAGGATACGGGCGATCGCGAGCATCTGCTGCTCGCCGCCGGACAGCTTGGTGCCCTGGCTGTCGAGGCGCTCGGAAATATTCGGGAACAGCGTGAAAATGTCTGCCCGCGACAGCCCCCCGGGCCGTACCTGCGGCGGCAGATCCAGATTCTCGTCCACGCTCAAGCTGGCGAAAATACCGCGTTCCTCGGGACAAAAGGCGACGCCGGCGCGCGCGATTCTGTCCGAGCTCAGCGAGATCAATTCCTGGTCTTCGAAGCGGACCGAGCCGGTGCGATGGCCGACCATGCCCATGATTGATTTCAGCGTCGTGGTCTTGCCGGCGCCATTACGGCCGAGCAGCGTTACCACTTCACCGGCGCGTACGTCGAAAGTCACCCCATGCAGGATGTGCGATTCCCCGTACCAGGCCTGCAGGTTCTGCACCGCGAGCAGGGGGCGGACAGGCTGGGGCTCATTCATGGCCGGTCCCCAGATAGGCTTCGCGCACGTCCGTGTTCGCCGAGATGGTTCCGTAATCACCTTCCGCCAGCACACGCCCGCGCGTGAGCACGGTGATGCGGTCGGAGATGGTGGCGACGACGCTGAGATTGTGCTCGACCATCAAGACCGTGCGGTGGGCCGCCACTCGCTTGATCAGCGCGGCGATGCGGTCGATATCCTCGTGTCCCATGCCGGCCGTCGGCTCGTCCAAAAGCATCAGCTCCGGGTCCACCGCAAGCGTCGTCGCAATCTCCAGCGCCCGCTTGCGGCCATATGGCAGTTCGACGGCGGGGATCCGCGCGAACTCCTGCAGGCCGACATCCTCGATCAGCGCGGCCGCGCGGGGATTGAGATCGTCGAGGACGCGTTTCGACCGCCAGAAATCGAAAGAGCCGCCGCGCTTCCTTTGCAGCGCAAGCCGAACATTCTCCAGCACGGTAAGATGAGGAAACACGGCGGAGATCTGAAATGAGCGCACCAGGCCAAGCTGCGCCACTTCCGCCGGCGCAAGCTTGGTGATGTCATGACCTTTGAATACGATGCGGCCGCGCGTCGGCTTCAGGAACTTGGTGAGCAGGTTGAAGCAGGTGGTCTTGCCGGCGCCATTTGGCCCGATAAAGGCATGAATACTGCCGCGCCGGATGGCGAGATTGACGCCGCTGACGGCCACGAAGCCAGCGAACTCCTTCGTGAGGCCGTCCGTTACCAGGATGAAATCGTCATTCACGGGCCCAACTCGTCGGTAGAGGTCAGGGCTGGCTAAACAGTCACGGCTGAGCTTAGTAGGTCGGGCGCAAGCGGGCTATCCACCCCAAGGCGTTACGCGGGACAAAGAAAACCCCTCCGCCGACCGAAGCCAGCGGAGGGGTTCCCATCCCCCTCAAGTCGTTGTCGGGCCGCGTTAGCGGACGGTCTGCGCTTCCGGAGCCGCTGCCGTCGGCGTGATCGCGGCCTGCGGCTTGGCAGGCTTGGCGGCGCGCGGCTTGGCGGCCGCAGGTTTGGCGGCTGTGCCGGGCAGCGGCGAGCGTATCGACGGATTGGGCCGCGTGGCGGTTCCTCCGTTCAGGCTGGCCAAGCTGCTGATGAAATCCTCGGGATAGAGCCCCGAGCTGGGGACCTTCATGCCCATGGACTTCGCCACGTCGCCAACCCAGGCGTTGCAGTTGTAGAGAACAGCGTGCCAGAGCGGCGAATTCTTCTGGAGATTGCGGATATTGGCCGAGACCTTGGCGTATTCCTCTTCGGTGAGGAGGACGCGATAGCGCGCGGTGACGTATTCGTCCTCGGTATCGCCGTCGCTCCAGCCGTTCTCCGAAACCACCGGGATCACGTGCCCGATCATCCAGGGCACGGAGCTTTCGGTCGCAGGATGCAGTCCCGCAACCTGTTCTTTGGTTACCTGCCCGACCTGGCCGTTCGCATTAAGCTTCCCGTGCACCAAGAAGGTGTGGCCGTAGCTCAGGGCACTCCGGGAGCGGAATTCCACGAAGTAGCGCTTTGCCGCTGATTTTTGAGAAATCGTAACCGGCGTAACTTGCTGCGCCGCGTCTCGCGGATTTTCCTGCGCCATCGCTCCGGGAAGGAAGCCCCCCCAGGACAGGGCGATAGCGCTTAAAGCCGCCAGGAAGCTGATTTTTTTATTTGCCTGCATCGCCGACTCTCCAGAAGCGGGCATTCACGGCCGCATCGGCATTCGCGGCGCAATACACGCTCCACTACGTGTCTAATACAATCCGGCACGAGCCGGGAGGCCCGTTAGAAACAAGAATGGCGGGCCGGTGTTTTACGCCGGCCCGCCAGTCAAGATTAGCCTTAGCCCTTAGTGACGACGGCCTGAGGCGCCTTGCCTTTGCCTTTGCCGACCGGGGCTTTGCCCTTGCCAACACATCCAGCCAAGGTCGCCGCTGCGAAGCAAGCGATCAAAGCAATCGCGATCTTTTTCATGGAGAACCCCTCTGCCACACCATGTTTGATAGGTAAAAACCCACGGTGCCATATAAGAGATATCCGTCAGCCGTTGCTAGTGCAGAAAAGCCACACTTCCTCCCCAAAAGGCCTCACTTCACACCCAAATTTTCCGGGATTCGCAAGGAACCAAATGGCTTTCAGCGTTCCACCACAATCGGCGTCCCGACGGCGACCCGTTCGAATAGGTCCAGGATGTCCGAATTGAGCATCCGGATGCACCCGTAGGAAACGAATCCGCCGACCGAGCCCGGGCGGTTTGTGCCGTGAATGGCGTATTCGCCGCCGGCAATCGTCAGGGCGGCGGCCCCCATCGGATTGTTCGGCGCGCCGCTCGGGATCACATAGGGCAGCCGCGGATTGTCGCGCCGGATCTCCTCCGGCGGCGACCAGGCCGGCTTGATATACTTGCCGCTGATGGCCGACTGCCCGAACCATTGCTTGTCGGGGCGGCCGACGCCGACCGGATAGCGCACTGCCTTGCCGTTGCCGAGCACGTAATAGAGCCGTCTTTCGCGTGTTTTGACCACAATGGTGCCCGGGCTATAGCCGCCCAGGCTCGCCAGGCCGCGGTCCAATCTTTGTGTTTTCTTCGCTCCCTCTTTCCCTGAAGGGATCGCCGCCGGTGGAGTCAGATCGCCCAGTCCGGCCAGGATCTGGGCCTGCGTGGCGGAAAGCGGCACAGCGAGCGCCAGGCCCAGTGCGCCGACGCTCACCAGGGCACGAATGCCATTCCTGCGATTCATCGTGTAAACCCCAACCCGGATCGGTTCGGCGCTCGTGTTGCTCGATGCTCGCGAGGGCGCAATCGGCCGGCGCCGTGCGTGACGATTTTAAGCGCTAATCAGCGCCCGGGATGCGGTCTGTTAGTCGCATCGCCAAAAAATCTTTCCGACTGCGGCAAATCCGCAACGCCCGATGGCCTAGTAAAGCCCCGGGACCAGACGCTTGGTGCGCGCCATATAGGCCCGATAGTCGTCGCCGAAGGCGTCGAGCATCAGCTGCTCCTCCTCGCCGACCCGCAGGAAATAGAGAATCCCGAAGCCCAGCAGCCCGGAAAATCCCGCCACCCAATTGGGCAACAACAACGCCTGCGCCACGGCCCAAAGCCAGAAGGCCGTGTACATGGGATGCCGCACATGCCGGTAGATGCCCCCGGTGATCAGCCGATGATCTTGCCGCACATCAAGGCTGACCGACCAGTTGCGGCCGAGAGCGCGGTGGGTCGCAACAAACATGGCGAGCGATGCGGCCGTGGCGGCGAGACCAAGCCAGGCCAATACCGGCCGGAATGGATAGTCGGCCGGCTTCGGAAAGCCCGTCGCCACGTAGAGGAAAGGCAATATTCCTAGACCTGCGAGCGAAATCAGCAGCAACACGATCTCGCGCCGGCCGCGCCGGCTGAGCGCCACCGGCGTCCGTCCGGCGCGTCGCGCATAGGGATAGCGGATGACGTACCAGCTCACGGCAAGCAGGACATAGATCGCCTTGGCAATGGCCGGGGTCATGCGGACGCTCTTTCTATCAGCGCGCCATCCGGGCCGATCGCGGAGAGCGCGCCGAGGCCGCGCACCTGGCGTTCCGTGCTCAGCGGGCCGCACACCAGCATGAAATAATCATAGGCGTTGCGCAGATTGTTTCCGCTCACGAATTGCAGATGCATCCGCAGGGGACGATAGCGGATGCGCTTGTAGATGGCGGGATCGAGCATGTGCCGAATCCGTACCATGCGCACCAGCGGCACGTCCCGTGTCGGCAGTCCCATCGCGCTCAGCGGATCGCGCTTGTAGAAATTCATGATGTCGGAGATCGCCTGATAGTCGCCCCAGAAGATTCCGGGCGCGGAAGCCACCCGCTCGGCGCAAGCGCGGAAACGCGCGGCGGACGCGTGCAGCCCGATTTTCAGGATCGAGGAGCCCACCGAAATCAGGGTGACGCGCGCCCCCTTCTGGCCGAGCGCCGGCTCCAGCCGAAGCGCTCGGTCAAGCACGTCGATGGCCAGCACCGCGCCGAGGCTGTGGCCGATCACCACGACCTCGTCAGCCTCGCCCTCGCGTGCGGCTTCGACGACTTCACGGGCGGTGCGATCGAGCTTGACCTCCATGGCCGGATCGCCCCCGCGCACATAGGCGCGGGAAAAAATCCAGTCGTCGAACAGAAGATGCAGAAAGAATCGCCGTCCGGGCCATTGCCAGAGCAGGGCGAAGACAGCGGCCGCGACCGCGACGCCGACCAGCGAATAGCCGCTTGCGCTCGCGGCGTAGCGGCCAAGGTAGATGGCAAGCGCCGCCAGCGCCGCGAACATTACGAAGGGATAGAGGAAAAATCCCGCATAACGCCAGTTGGCACGCAGATAGCGTGGCAGCGCGCCGACGGCAAAATCCAGGAACGCCAAAAGGCCTTGCGGAATGCGTGTCCACATCGGCTTCTTCGCCGCGGCTTCAATCACGTCGTTCCAGGCCACGAGGCGGTAATCCGTCTCGACGCTCCAGTTCGGGCCCGACGCGGTAATCCTCCAGGTCTCATCACTCGCGCCGATGTCGGAAACCGCAGCCTGCGCCGACCAGGTTTTTTCGAAGCGGCGCAGCTCGCGCGTAAAGCGCCGCTTCACCGCCGCGGGCGGCGCAGGATCATAGCCGGGCAGATGGAACACCCGCCGTTTCCGGATCACGGCGTCGGTCATCCTCGCTCACCCGGCTTTCATGGCAGCGCGCCGCCTGGCGGTCGCGGCCTCGTCCACAGCGCGGCCGGTCTTGTCGATCACGACCCCATAATCGCGCTCGGCGGCTTCCAGCGAGACATAGCCCTGCGCCACGTCGGACAGCACCTTCCGCGGGTCGCGCGCGAGCGGGTCGCCGAACCCGCCGCCGCCGGGCGTGTCGAGCCGGAAGATGTCGCCTTCCTTCAGCGGATAGTCGGCATAGCGCGTCGGCAGCCGCTTGGCCGCGTCGGTGCCGGGGTTGATCCAGATATCGCCGGTGCGGCCGGTCCTGCCGCCGTGGCTGCCATGCGGCGGGATCGTGTGCTTCATCGAGCGGATGGAGAAGCGGGCGTCGGCCAGGTTGAGATATTCGCGCCGCAACCCCAGACCGCCGCGGAACTGTCCGGCACCGCCGGAATCCTGGATCAATTCGAACCGGGTCAGCCGGGTCGGGAACTCGCTTTCGATGATCTCCACCGGCGCGATCTTGGCGTTGCTCTGGTTGACGGTGATGCCGGAACCGCCGTCCTTCGCCGCCCGCGCGCCGGCGCCGCCGGCGAGGATCTCATATTGCACATAGCCTTTGCCGGTATAGGTGCTGCGTCCGCCGATCACGATCGAGCGGCTGCCGCTGCCGTCGGCGCGCGCGCGTGCCGGCACGACATGGCTGAGCGCAGCGAAGATCGCATCCACCACGGCGTGAACGGTCGGATTGTAGGTATTCACCGGCGCGGGAAAGCGGGGGTTGATCACGCTGCCTTCGCGCGCGGTGATGGTGAAAGCGTTGATCATCCCGCTGCAGACATACATATGCGGATCGATCAGCGAGATCAGCACATAGGCCGCGGCGGCCTGCGCCAGTGGCGGGCGGATATTTGCCGGCCCCTTGGTCTGATCGGCCGAGCCGCTGAAATCGAAATGGATGCTGTCGCCCTTCTTCTCCACCACCACATGGATTCGGACGGGCGTATTGAGCTCGATGCCGTCGTCGTCGACCAGGCGCTCAGCCTCGAAACGGCCGTCCTTCCATTCCGCGACGGCGCCGCGCAGGCGCTGTTCGGAAAGCTCGAACAGGCGCGCATAGCAGGCCTCGATCTTTTCCTTGCCGTATTTGCCAACGAGCTCGAGCAGCCGCTGCTCACCCAAACGGCCCGAGCCTACCTGACCGCGGATGTCGCCCAGCACCAGCTCGGGCGTGCGGCTGTTGGCGGCGATGATGCGCTCGATGTCGCCTGAGGTGACGCCGCGGCTCTGGTAACGCACGGCGGGAAGATGCAGGCCTTCGTTGAAGGTCTCGCGCGCCTGGCCGGAGCAGCTTCCCGGCACCGGGCCGCCGATGTCGCTCTTATGCGCGATGCTGCCGCCGAAGCCGAACAGCCTGCCCGCAACAAAGATCGGCGTGATCACGCACATGTCCGGCGCGTGCGGGCTGCCGCCTTCGTAGGGGTGATTGATCAGAAAGGCGTCGCCTTCCGCGATGTCGTCGAATTCCTTCAGCACTGCCGCGCAGCAGGCGGGAAAAGCGCCGATATGCAGCGGCAGCACCACATGCTGCGCCACCACTTCGCCCTTGGCATTCATCAGCGCGCAGGAAGCATCCTGCGATTCCCGCACGATGGTGGAAAATCCCGTTCGAAACAGCGAATTCTGCATCTCCTGCACGATGCCGGAGAGGCTTGCCTTGACGACTTCGAGATCGACCGCATCGATGTGCATCAATTAGCTCCTGCCTCATCCGTCATCCTGAGGCGGCGCGAAGCGCCCTCGAAGGATGAACGGCCCGGGCCGTCGCCCTTCGAGGCTCGCTTTGCTCGCACCTCGGGGTGACGGTGCAAATGAGAATCGCCGCGCTTCGTCATCACCGCTCCTGCGTCACAATCAGGTTTTTCCATTCATCCACCCGCACGGTCTGGCCTGGGCAGATCACGGTGGTGCAGTCGAACTGGTCGAGCACCGCCGGCCCATTGAAGGTCAAGCCGACGTCCAGCCTCTCGCGCTGATAGATCGGACAATCGATGGTCTTGCCATCGAAGCGGACCTTGCGTGTTTCGCGCAACGCGTCTTTCAGCGCGGTCCCGCTGCGCTCAAAGCGCGGCATTTCCACCGGCGGCACCATGCCGACGCCGCGCACGCGATAGGAGACGATCTCGACCGGCTCGTCCGGCGCCATATGGCCGAACATGCCGCGGTGCACCTCGTCGAAGGATTTGCGCAGCGCCAGCAGGCCTTCGGCGGTCATCATCTCCGGCTCGCAGGGAATGGTGATTTCATAGCCCTGGCCGGCATAGCGCATATCGAGCGAGCGCTGGATGCGGATGGTGTCGGCGGTGAATCCGTCGGCGCGCAGATCGTCCAGCGCCTGCGCGGCGAGCTGATCGAACATGTGGATCAAGTCCTTGGGCGCGATCTTGGCCAGCGGCATCATGCGTGACTGGATGTAGTCGTGCTTGACGTCCGACATCACCAGGCCGATCGCGGAATAGACGCCGGGATAGAGCGGCACGATGACGCCAGCCATGCCGAGGTCGCGCGCCATGCGGCAGGCATGCACGGGGCCGGCCCCGCCGAAAGCCAGCAGCATGAAATCGCGCAGGTCATGCCCGCGCATGGTGGAAATGGCCTTGATCGCCTCCGCCATCTTCACGTCGATGATGCGCACGATGCCTTCGGCCGCATCCGCCACGTCCATCGACAGCGGTTTGGCAACCACATCCTCGATCGCCTTACGCGCCTTGGCGCCGTCGAGATGCATTTTGCCGCCGAGGAAATTGTCCTCGCCGAGATAGCCGAGCACGAGGTTGCAGTCGGTGATGGTCGGCACCGTGCCGCCGCGCGAATAGCAGGCCGGGCCGGGTACCGCGCCGGCGCTTTCCGGGCCGACTTCCAGCGCGCCGAAACGGTCCACCTTGGCGATGGTGCCGCCGCCCGCGCTCACGGTATTGATGTCCATCATCGGCACCGCGATGTCGCGGCCTTCGATCTTGCCGCGGCTGGAGAGGAAAGGCTCGCCGTCCTTGATCAGAGCGACGTCGCAGGACGTGCCGCCCATGTCGAAGGTGATGATGTTCTGCATCCCGGTCATGCGGCAGGCATAGGCGCCCGCGGTCACGCCGCCGGCGGGCCCGGACAGCACCGTTGTCACCGCCTTGCGTGCGGCGGCGTCGAAGGTCGACATGCCTCCGTTCGATTGCATGATGTATTTTTGTTTGGTGTGGATGCCGGCTCCGGTCAGCCGCTGCTCCAGTTGAGCGATGTAATGCGCGAGGATCGGCTGCAGGTAAGCATTGATGACGGTCGTGCTCAGCCGGTAATATTCGCGGATCTGCGGCAGAATTTCCGACGAAAGCGAAATCGCGCAGCCCGGCATTTCCTGGCGGATCAGCTCCGCTACGCGCTGCTCGTGCTGCGGATGCAGAAATGAAAACAGCAGGCAGACGGCGATCGATTCGACCTTCTGCTGCTTGAGCGCGCGCAAAGTTTGCCGCAGCGCCGCCTCGTCCAGCTCCCGCAGCACGGCGCCGCGAAAGTCGACCCGCTCCTTCACCTCTCCCGTCGCGCTGGGGGAAACCAGCAGCGAGGGCTTGTCGTACATTACGTCGAAAATCGCCGCGCCGTAGGGCCGCGCCTGCTCGCCGACCGGATAGACCGCGCTGAAGCCTTCGGTGACTAGGAGCCCGGTGGCGACGCCCTTGCCTTCCAGCAGCGCATTGGTGCCGACGGTGGTGCCGTGACAGAAATAGCTGATCTCGTCCGCGCGCACGCCCTTGTCCAGCAGCATCTCGATCCCGTGCAAAATCGCGCGTGAAGGGTCGTCCGGCGTGGACGGCACCTTGCTGATCGAAACCTCGCCGGTTTCCTCATTGAGATAGACGAAATCGGAAAATGTCCCGCCCGTGTCGACCGTTACGCGGTAACGCCCCATTCCAGATGCCTTCTTGTTCTTCCCGGTCCGCTGTCGGGGTCTTTCCTAGCGCAGCCTGTGCGGAGAGGGAAACAGCGTTGACGCCCGCGGGGGTCGGCGGCTCGACACCGGCCTGACCCGGCGATAGGAATGGCCCCAAGAGTTCACAAAAGAAGGCGGTTGATGGATGAAGCTGAAGGACCAGGTGGCCATCGTCACGGGCGGCGGCCGTAATATCGGCGAGGAAATCGCCAAGCTGTTTGCCGCCGAAGGCGCCAGGGTGGCGATCTTCGACATGGACAAGGCGCGCGGAGAAAAGGTCGCAGCCGAGATCACCGCCTCCGGTGGGGACGCCGCCGCCTTCCTGGTGGACGTGTCAAAGGGCAGCGATGTGGAGCGCGGCGTGGCCGAGGTCGCCAAACGCTTCGGCCGCATCGACATCCTGATCAATAACGTGGCGATCTCCGACAACAAGACCATCATCGACCTGACGGAAGAGGAATGGGACCGCGTCATGAGCGTCACCCTGAAGGGGCCGTTCCTGATGGGCAAGTTCGTCGCAAAACAGATGATCGCGCAGGGCTCGGGCGGCAAGATGGTGAATATCGCCTCGACCTCAGGCTGGCGCGGGCGGCCGCGTGCCATCGCCTATACCACCGCCAAGGGCGGCGTGATCAACCTGACCCGCAGCATGGCGGTGCAGCTCGCACCGCATAATATTCGCGTAAATTCAGTCTCGCCCAACAAGGCGGGCTCGCCGGTTGGCCGGGACGAGTTCAATCCCGACCGGCCGATCACCAACCTGCTCAAGCGGCCGGTTGAGCCGTCCGACGTCGCCAAGGCCGTGCTGTTTCTGGTGTCCGATGACGCCACTTTCGTGCTGGGCGAGAACCTGTTCGTCGACGGCGGCGTGATGGCTGTCGATATTCCGAGCTAGCCGGTTTAAACTTTATCTGTGCCGCGCGGTGGCGCGTTAAGAGGAAGCCAATGGGAAACAAAGCGCATGATCCGAATGTTGAGCGACTTTTCGTCCGCCCGATCACCGGCAACTACGGCCTGAAGGACGAGATGAAGCGACTTCGTTCGCTCCCGCGCGTCATCAAGGGCAAGGATCTCAAGCTCGACGGCGGGCCGCAGCATTACAGCCGCCACTACATGGAGCCCGAGGACGGCCGCACCCAGACGCTGCATATTCACCTTGAGGAATATGCCCCGGGCGGCAAGACTTCCAAGCACGGCCACGTCAATGAGGCAGCCTTCTACATCCTCGACGGCAAAGGCTACGAAATTCACGACGGTATCCGCTACGATTGGGAAGCCGGCGACATCGTCGTCGTGCACAACAATTGCGTGCATCAGCATTTCAACGGCAGCGAGCGGGAGCCGGCGCGGTCCCTGGTGCTGAAGACCAAGCCGATGTTCCTGTTCATGAACATGCTGTTCCAGCACACCGTCGAGAAGGAAGACAAAAAACCCTCGCCGACACAGGGCAATTTCGTGCCGCGCGACGACGAGGAAAACTACAACCACCCGGCTGAATAAGAGGCGCGGTCAACGAGGTCAGGCGAGGGTTACAGAAATGGCGTGGGATGAATCGAGCAAGTGGGCGCAGGGCGCACTGAACGAAAAATTCTATCAGGCGCTGCTGGACGAAGCGACGGATGCGCCCGAGCGCAACGCGCGGCGCAAGAAAGTCGTGAAGCCGAGCGAGATGCCGTGGGAGATGTCCCGCCAGGGACTGCTGAAGCACCTGCTGAATGCGCGCATGAATACCCGCATCGAGACGGTGGACTCCTATATGCAGTTTATCCCGCCGGGCAGCCGCTCGGGTAAGCATCGGCACCTGGCCGAGGAATGTCTCTACGTGGTCGAGGGCAAGGGCTATGACCTGCACCAGGACTGCGACGTGGAGATCACCGACACCTATCACTGGATCCCGGTGAGCGAGGTGCAGCGCTTCGAATGGGAAGCCGGCGATCTGATTTACATTCCGCCGAACACCATCCACCAGCATTTCAACGCCGATCCGAAGCGGCCGGCGCGGCTGATCTCCGTGATCAACCGCATCTACCAGAGCTGCGGGCTGAACGACCTGGAGCAGTACGAGAACGCCCCGGAATACGATCCGAATGTCGTTCTCACGGCCGAGCTGGTGCGCAAATATATGACGGTGAAAGAGCCGGCCTGAGCAGGTTCTAAAGACCGCTTCGCTGTCATGGCCGGGCTTGTCCCGGCCATCTCGATTCCTGAGGCACTGCCTGCCTAAGCGAGATGCCCGGCTTCGCAGACAAGTTTACGCGATCTGCGCAAGCTAGGCTGCGCGCCGGGCATGACAAGGGAAGGAAGCAATACTTCTCGGGACTCGCGCGGTTGTGCTATGCTTGCCCGCAATAACAAAGGAAATAAGCCAGCGAGGGAGACGGTTATGGCGGGCGCCCAGGTTGCCGATATCGGCAGCGGCCAGGATGAGCGGCAGCTGCGGGAAGATTTCGTCACGGCCTGCCATATTCTGGTCAACGAAGGCGTCGCCGAAGCAGCCTTCAACGTGAGCTGCCGGCTGCCGGGCGGCCGTATGATGGCGCACCCGATTACGAGTCCGACGCGAGTCACCGTCGAGAATATCCAGATCTATGAGCCCGGCGCTGTGCTGAAAGACTACAAGGCGCATCCGGCGATCTACACGGCGCGGCCCGACGTCGGCGCCATCGTCCATACCCATCCGCCTTACGCGATTGCCTTCGGCACGCTCGGCGAAGAGTTCAGGCCCATTCATCATTACGGCACGCCGTTCCACGGCAAGATCGCGACTTACGACAGCCCGGGCCAGACCAAGTCGGACGACCGGGCCGGCGACATCGCACGCGCGCTCGGCACCGGTTGCGCGCTCCTGCAACAGGGCCATGGCACTATTGTCGCCGGCAAGGATTTGAAGGAGGCGCTGCTGCTGACGCTCTATCTGGAGGAATCCTTCAAGATTCTCGCGATCACGCGGCAGATGGGGGGCAAACCGAAAGAGTTCTCGCTGCAGGAATCCGAAATGATCAGCCAGCAAATCCTCAAGCAGCGCTCACAGGACAAGGCGTGGCTGCATTATGCCGACAAGCTGCGCATCGCGGCGCAAAAGCCGTCCTATGCAGACAGGACCGGCGGATTGCGCTCGATCGTCGCGTGACGCCGGAAAAGCAATAAAATGGAGGAATCAATACATGGCGCCATTTCAGAGAAAAGTAATGGAGGCGCTGTTCGTCGATATTGCGAACCAGCCGCCGCTGACCGGCCACAGCACCAAAGGCACGCTGTTCAGTTCCGATCATTATCATGTCTGGGTGCATATCGACAGCGAGCCGGGCAAGAAGGGGCCGATGCACAAACATTCGGCCGACGAGATTTTCTATTGCGTGCAGGGCGAATGCACGATCCATTTTCCCGACGGCGACAGCGAGAAACTGAAGCCCGGAATGCTCGTGGTGATTCCGAAGGACCAATTCTATCAGCTGCACAATACCGGCGGCGAGAACATGATTCTGCTCGGCAGCCGCGGCGAGCCGGCGGGCAAGGAACGCCACAACGAGGGCGGCAAGGCGATCAAGAACGTCGAGGGCAAATACGTCGTCGATGCGAGTGCGTGACCGGTAACGAGCAAAGAAATATCGGCACGGCGGGAGGACGCTAACAAGAGGGAGGAGTTCGATGCGACGGCAAGCGTGGGTGCTCGGCCTGATCATGGCCGCCGGCTTTGTAGTCAGTGCATTCAGCGGTTCGTCCGCGCGCGCATCCGAAGCCTCGGACTTCTACAAAGGCAAGACCCTCACCTGGATCGTATCCACCGGGCCCGGTGGCGGTCATGATTTCTTCGCGCGGCTGATCTCCAAGCACATGGCGAAGTCCATGCCGGACACGACGATCATCGTGAAGAACGTGCCGGGCGCCGGCCATATCATTGGCGCCAACACGGTCTATCTCTCCAAGCCGGATGGGCTGACGATCGGTTCCTTCAGTACCGGACTGGTCTACGCGCAGCTCGTGGGGATTCCGGGGATCCAGTTCGACCTCACCAAGATGTCGTGGATCGGAAAGGCGGCCTCCGACACGCGGGTCCTGGTGGTCAGCACCAAGTCGCCGATCAAGACGCTCGCCGATATGCGCGATCCCAATCGCCCGGTGCTGTTCTCTTCCTCCGGGATCGGCTCTGGCTCTCATATCGAGGCGAACATGGTCGCCCATGCCTTCAAGATGAACGCCAAGTTCCTCACCGGCTATACCGGCAATGAAGGCCACATGAGCATGTTGCGTGGAGAGACTCATGCGGCGATGGACGGCTCGGAAACCTCGATGCAGTTGGTCAACAAGGGCGGGGCCTTCCTCATGATGCAGTTCGGCAAGGAGCTTCCCGGCGTGCCGGACGGCCGCGATTTCGCCGATAACGACGACGCAAAGGCCGTCGTCAGCCTGTTGGAGGCCCAATCGCTGCTGGCGCGCATTACCGCGGGCCCGCCCGGCATTCCGGCGGACCGCCTGGCATATTTGCGCGAGGTTTATCGCAGGACGCTGGAAAGCCCCGAACTGCAGGCGGATGCGACAAGGGCTAAACGCACCATCACGCCGATGTCGGGCGAGGACGTCACCACCGCCATCCGGGGAGCGCTGAGCCAGCCGGATGACGTGGTGGCGTTGCTGAAATCGCTGGTGACGAAGATCGACTGACCACTAACGCGCGCAAACCCAAAGTCCGTCATCCTGAGGTGCGAGCGAAGCAAGCAAATCCTATCTTCGCAGGATGACGGCGGCCGCCGCCCTTCGAGGCCCGGCGCTACGCGCCGGGCGCCTCAGGGTGACGGATCGAATTTTTTTCAGGGTCCGTCAGCCCGGGATCATTTCCGCCAGCAGGCGGCCAAAGCCTTTCACCGGCTCGTTGATCGTAAGCCGGTGCTGGATTTCCCAGCATCGCGCCGGCACCGGATGAATGACCGGCACGCCGAGGTCGCGCTCCAGCATGTCGATCACCGGCAGCACGCGCCAGCCGGAGCCCAGCATGTAGATCGCGTCGGCGCCCTTATGCTTCAGGAACATCTTCTTGACGTGGGCGTAAACCTGCTCGGAAGAGAGGTTCTGGATCTGGTCGAAGGGCACGTCGATGCCGTCCATCGCCAGCACGTTGAAGCCCGCTTCCTTGAAGTATTTCGCGAAGAGATTGTTGATCTCGCCGGTGAAGTAGGTGGCGCCGACGATCTTCTTGGCCTTCAGGGCCCTGAGCGCGCGAACGTGGTTGGTGCCCGAGGTGAACATCGGGATCTTGTATTTCTTTTCCCATTTCTTCAGCAGCTCGGCCTCGCCTTTGTAGCCGAGGAACATGAAGGGCGGCGCGCCTTCCGGATGGATCAGGTCGCATTCCAGCTCGGCCAGCTCCTGCACCATCGGCTCGAACGGCTCGACGGAGCGCTTGAATTCTTCGGTGGTGCCCTTGTTGATGCTCAGATAGAGCGGCACCACGCCGATGCCCTCGGGCAGCATGCGGATCAGCTCCTCGAGCGAGCCCGGCCGCTTGGTCGGTTTGATGCAGCCCAGAGTTCCACGCCAGCTCGTAAACGCCATGTATTTATTCCCCCTTTTTAGGTGATGAGGACGGCGGGCGCCGCTACCGGCGCCTCCACCCGTTTCTTGTGCTCCATATCCGCGTGCCAGCCGAGCATAGCGAGCATGATAAAGAACCCAATGACATAGGCGATGGCAACATGCCAGCCGTGGCGCAGCCAGAGCCCGACCGATTTCGCCTCGGGATACTGGTTGGCCAGCGCGACGCCGGCGGAGGATCCGAACCAGATCATCGATCCGCCAAAGCCGACCGCATAGGCCAGGAAGCCCCAGTCATAACCACCCTGCTTGAGCGCTAGCGCGGTGAGCGGGATATTGTCGAATACCGCCGACACGAAGCCAAGCCCCAGTGCCGTCTGCCAAGACGCGACCGGTAGTTTCTCGACCGGCATCAGCGAGGCCGCGGTGACGAGGGCGAGAAGGAAGACCGTGCCCTTGAAGGTCTCCGGCATGACTTCCCAATCGGGGCGGCGCAGCGGGGCAGTGACGAGGATCACCACCCATACCGCGAGCCCAATCACCGGAATCATGTCGAGCAGCGCCGGAAATCTCACATTAGCGATCACGTTGGCGAGGATCGCGACCACGAGGATGGCAGCGACGATGGCAAGGCGCGTCCATTCGATCCGCAAACCGCGACGCGCATTTTTCACAATGGGCGAATGGCGGTGCTGCTGTAATGCAGCCGGAATACCGAAGATCACGAGTGCGGCCGATGCGGCAACATAGGCTTCCAGCACCACCAGCGGACTGATGCCGTCGATCCACATCATCGTCGTGGTGGTATCTCCGACCACGCTGCCGGAGCCACCAGCGTTGGACGCAGCAACAATGGCCGCCAGATAGCCAATATGGACTTTTCGGAATACGTGGCGCGCCATCGTGCCGCCGATCAGCGCAGCCGCGATATTGTCAAGAAAGCTCGACAGCACGAACACCAGAACGAGCAACACGAAGCCGCCCTTCCAATCGTCGGGAAGAAAAGCGGGCATCTCGTCGGGCACGCGGCTTTTCTCGAAGTGCCGCGACAGCAGCGCAAATCCCATCAGCAGCAGGAAGAGATTGGCTAGGACCACCCATTCGTGCTGCATGTGCAGCGCAAGCCCGGCAAAACCGGCGCCGAACTTGAATCCTGTAAAAATCAGCTTGTAGGCAACGATGGTCGTCAAGCCCGTCAGCGCTACTTGCAGCGTGTAGTGATGAAATAGCGCCACGCCCAGCAGCGTGAGCGCAAATAGGATGAAATCGACCGGGATGCCGAAAAGATAAAGCGGTTCAATCATGAGATCAAAAGGACCGAGGTGGCAGATGCGTGCCAGCTGGCAAAATGAAGCAGGCGCGGGAAGACGACCCTAGCGCATGGACGCCGCGGAAAGAAATAGTCTTCGCCGACGGTCGCCGCGGGCTTGACCCGCGCCCGTCTTCTTCCACAATGCCGCGCCGCTTCCGGCAACAACCCTCACGGAAATGCAGCCCATGGCCTCCGCGGAGAATAAGGTCGATCTTGCCTCGGAGATCGAGGATCTGGTCCTCGCCAACCACATCCTGCATGCCGAGGGAGTGGTGGATTCCTTCGGGCATGTGAGCTTCCGCAGCCCGGAACGAGCCGACCGCTTCTTCATGGCGCGCGCCATGGGTCCCAAGCTGGTGACCGCAGCCGACATTATGGAATTTGACGCCGACGGTGAGCCGGTCGACCGTCAGGGGCGCGGCATCTACAGCGAGCGCTTCATCCACTCCGAGATCTACAAGAAGCGCTCCGACGTGAACGCCGTCATTCACAGCCATTCGCCCGGCGTGATTCCGTTCAGCATCACCGACGTGCCGTTGCGCGCGGTCATGCCGCCGGCCGCCTTTTTGCACACCGGCGTGCCGGTGTTCGAAATTCGCGAGGCCGCGGGCATGACCGATATGCTGGTCACCAACGCCAAGCGTGGCCAAGCCTTGGCGGAGCGCCTCGGAGACCATTCGGTGGCATTGATGCGCGGGCACGGTGACGTGGTCGTGGGCTCCGATCTGCGTCTGGCGGTTGCGCGCGCGGTCTATACCGAAGTCAATGCGCGCATCCAGATGCAGGCGGTCATGCTGGCGGCGGGCGGGCGCATCGAATACATGGCGGCGGAAGAATGCACGCTGCGCGAGGCCAATACCGCGGGGCACAAGCGCGGTTCTGGCATGGGCCAGGACCGGGTCTGGGAAGCGCTGAAAAGCGCACTCGTCGACCAATAACGAAATGGAGTGAGGAGCGATGGCCGGGTACAAGCTGGCGACCTATCAATCCATGCAGGGCCCGCGCGCGGGCGTCGTGGTGGACGAGAGCGTATTCGACGCCGCCGAGCTGAGCGGCCGGGCTTCCTACGCCAGCGTGCTCGGTATTCTGGAAGACTGGCACCGGGCGAATGCGGCCTTGCAGTCGGCGCTGGGCAAGCGCAGCGCGGAAACCAAGGCCCTGCCGCTGGTGCAGACGCGGCTGCGTGCGCCGGTCCTGTGGCCTTCGGCGATCTATTGCGCAGGCGCCAATTACAGCGACCACGCGGCCGAAATGGCGAAGCGCGCCAACCGGCCGGAGGAGCCCAACCCAAAAACTTTGGGCCTGAAGCCGTGGCATTTCATCAAGGCCTCGCGCACGCTGGCGGATCCCGACACTACGGTCGCCGCGTCACGTTACAGCCAGAAGCTGGATTGGGAAGTTGAACTGGCGGCGGTGATCGGCAAGCCGGCGAAGAATGTTTCCGTGCAGCAGGCGCTCGAACACGTCGCCGGCTACACCGCGGCGAACGACCTTTCGGCGCGCGATCTTTCCCGCCGTCCGCACGTGCCAGACACCTCGGCCTTCAAGTCGGACTGGATCGGGCAGAAGAGCTTCGATGGCTCCTGTCCGCTCGGGCCGTGGATCGTACCGGCAGAGGACATTCCCGATCCGCAGAATTTGGCGATCAAGCTCTGGGTCAATGACGCCATCAAGCAGGATTCCAACACCGGCAAGATGATCTACAACATCGCCGAGCAGATCGCGCATCTGTCGTCCGGCATGACGCTGCATCCGGGCGACGTGATCCTGACCGGCACGCCGGCGGGCGTCGGCTCGGCGCGCAACGAATATCTTCAGCCCGGCGACGTGGTGAAGATCGAGATCGAGCATATCGGGGTCTTGACCACCACGATTGCGTGACCCGAACGGCCGCTACGCCTTGATCAACTTGCCGACATTGCCGGAAAGAATCTTCTCGCCGTCGGTGCCGAGCCCGCGCAGCTGCTGGACGAAGTCTTTCACCACATGGCGCTCGCGGACTTCCTGCGGATAGTCGGTGGCGAACACGATGCGCGCGGACGGGATTTCAACCAGCGCGGTCTTGATGGCGGAAATCTCGCAGCAGAAGCCCGCGGTATCGAACATGATGTTGTTACGCAGGTAGTAGTCGAAATCCTTTTCGGCCTTCATGCCGTGGCGCGGGTCGCCCTGCGTGCCCCAGAATTCCTTGTCGCGGAAGCCGCGGATGCGTCCAAGCATGGAGGAGATGCCGCCGCCGAGATGGGCCATATGCACCATTAGCTTGGGATGCCGGTCGAACACCCCGGAATCCACGAGACGGATGGTGGCGCCGATCAGCGAGAATTCCCGGCCGACCGCGCGCGCGAGATCCAGCGTGTCGAATTGTTTGGTCTGGTTCAGCTTCAGCGCCGGATGAACGAAGACGAAAATGCCGAGCCGCTCGGCTTCCGTCCAGAAATCTTCGTAGGCCGGATCGTCGAGATACTTTCCGTCGGTCTCCGACGTGATCACCACGCCCGGGAAGCCGAGGTCGTGCACGCAACGCGACAATTCCCTGAAGGCGTCCTTGCCGCCGAGCGGATGCGCATGCGCGGCGCCAATGAAGCGGTTGGGATAATCGCGCTCGGCCTTTTTGGCGTTGTCATTGACGATTTTCGAGGTTTGCAGGTCGGCGCACATGCCGGCCGCGCTGGTGATGAACGCCGCATCGATCCCCGAGGCATCCATCATCGCGACATGCTCATCGAGGTCATAGAGCAGCGAATGGATGGTGTAGCTCGGCGCGCCGTTCTCGTCGTAGCGGAGGATCCGCCGGTTGCCCGGGTCTTCCTTGATCAGCTCGCGCGGCGTGAAGTGATGCTGGAAATCGACGATCATGGCAGCCTGCTTTTTGGGGAAAAAAGCTTCATGCCTTCCCCCACCATGCAAATCAAGGGCGTGACCCACGGGCAAATGCGGCTTGACGCGGGGCCGCCAGACGCTACTTTGCGCGCCAATGTCTCTTCGCCTCGCCAGTTTCCGCGTGAATGGCCGTACCAGCTACGGCGCCGTGACCGACAAGGGCCTTGTCGATATCGGCCGCAAGCTTTCCGCCAAATATCCCACGCTGCTCGACCTATTGCGCGCCAATGCGGTCGCCGAGGCGCGTCAGGCTGCTTCCGGTCAGCCCGATCATCAGCTGAGCGACGTGGAAATGCTGATCCCGATCCTCGCTCCGGAAAAGATCATCTGCGTGGGCATCAACTACCCGGAGCGCAACGAAGAATACAAAGACGGCCGGCCCACGCCGAAATATCCGAACCTGTTCGTGCGTTTTCCCTCCTCCTTCGTCGGGCACGACCAGCCTTTGGTGCGGCCGAAAGTCTCCGACAAGTTCGATTATGAGGGTGAGATCGTCCTGGTGATCGGGCGCGAGGGACGCAATGTTCCCAAAGATCAGGCGCTAAAGATGATCGGCGGGCTGACGCTCGGCAACGAGGGCAGCGTCCGCGACTGGGTGCGGCACGGCACGCTGAACGTCACCCAAGGCAAGAATTTCGACCGCTCCGGCAGTCTCGGGCCCTGGTTGGTCCCGGCCGAGGACGTCGATCCCGGCAAGGGTCTGCATCTCACCACCAAGGTCAACGGCGAACTGCGGCAGGACGACAATACCGCGCACCTGACCTGGGACTTCGCCTGGCTGATCAATTACATCAGCACCTTCACCACGCTCCGCCCCGGCGACATGATCATGACCGGGACGCCCACCGGCGCCGGCGGCCATCACACGCCGCCGAAATGGCTCAAGCCGGGCGATGTGGTGGAAGTCGGGGTTCCGGAAATCGGCGTGCTGCGGAACTCCGTGGTCGACGAGGCCTGACGGCTTCTTGGCCCCGCGCCTGCGGGGTTTCTACACGCGCCGCCGCATGCTAGCGGTGCGCCAGCAGTTATCGGGGATTATCAATGGCCGCTTTGAAGCTTAACTTCGCTGCATCGCTGTACGACCGTCTGCAGCCGCTCTACACCGGCGAGATCAGGCCGGAGGGCATTGACCTCAATTTCATTCCGATCGAACTCCCGCGTCCGATCTTCGACCGCATGTCCGGCGGAGAGGAATTCGACGTCGCCGAATATTCCAGCTCCGAATACATCCAGCGCTACGCCGCCGGAAAGTGCAATTTCGTCGCGCTGCCGGTGTTCCCATCGCGCTCCTTCCGCCATGACGTCATCGGCATCAACAAGCGTGCCGGCATCAACCAGCCGAAGGATCTCGAGGGCAAGCGCATCGGCGTCGCGCTCTATACCATGACCGCGGCGATCTTCGTCCGCGGCCTCCTGAGCGACGAATACGGCGTTGATTTCTCCAACTGCAAATGGGTGCAGGGCGCGATCAACACCGCGGGCTCGCACGGCGATCCGCATGTGCTGCCGTTGTTGAAGCAGCCGGATCTCACTTATGCGGATCCCAAGAAGTCGCTCGACGAGATGTTGGTCTCGGGCGAGGTCGATTGCACCATGGGCACCAGCATTCCGCGCTCGGTCCTGAGCAATCCGAACGTCGGCCGCCTGCTGCCGAACTATTATCAGGACGAGAAGGATTACTACAGGAAGACCAAGATCTTCCCGATCATGCACCTCGTCGCCATCCGCAAGGACGTCTACGAGAAGCATCCCTTCGTCGCGACCAGCCTCTACAATGCCTTCGTGCAGGCCAAGGTGCTGGCGCTGAAGAAGATGTTCTCCACCCGGGCGCTACGCTACATGATGCCGTTCCTGCCGGCGCAGCTCGACGAAATCCGCGATGTCTTCGGCGACGATCCTTGGCCCTACGGCATCGAGGATAATCGCCCGACGCTGGAAGCGCTGGTGCGATACATGCACGAGCAGCATTTCATCGCCAAGAAGATGCCGATCGAAGATCTGTTTGCAAAGACCTACGGGCATACTGAGCCGGCATTCTGATCACGGAGATCCAACTGCCATGAATAAAATCGACGCGATCATGGATGACCTCGTGATCGCCAATCGCATCCTGGCCCGCGAAGACGTGGTGGATGCCTATGGCCATGTCAGCATCCGCCATCCCGACAAGCCCAATCATTTCTTCCTCGCGCGCTCGCTCGCGCCGGAACTGGTGACGCGCGACGATATCGTCGAGTTCGGCATGGACGGCCAGCCGGTGCGCGACGAGAAGCGCCCGCTCTATCTGGAACGCTTCATCCATGCCGGCATCCTGGACGCGCGGCCGGATGTGATGGCGGTGGTGCATGCCCATGCCGAGGACATTCTGCCGTTCGGCATTGCCACCGACACGCCGCTGCGGCCGGTGATCCACGCCGGCAGCTTCATCGGCCCGAATGTGCCGGTGTGGGATATCGCCGAGAAATTCGGCGACACCAATGTGCTGGTTTCGAACATAGAGCAGGCGCGCGACCTGGCGAAAAAGCTCGGCGGCAACAATGTCGCGCTGATGAGCGGGCACGGCTTTGCGTCGGCGGCGAAGTCGCTGATCGAGGTCGTGCGCATGTCGGTCTATCTGCCGCGCAATGCCCGCGTCCTGCAGAACGCCAAGGTGCTCGGCGGCAAGATCAGGTACCTGTCGCAGGGCGAGATCGACGCCCGGAACAAGGGCTACAGTCCTTATTCCACCGAGACCTGGCGCACCTGGGAATACTGGGCGAACAAGGCCGGCTGCGGCCACCTGTTGAATCGGCCGGATGGCGGGCCGATCTACGTCCACGATCACAAGCACGATCACAAGTAAGCCGCCTGGCGGCCGGAGATAACAATGAAGCTCGCGAGTTATGTTGCCGGCGGCAAGCCGTCTTTCGGTGCGGTCGTTGGCGATGGCGTCGTCACGCTCAATGACAAGCTCGGCGGAAAATATGCCGACCTGCGCGAAGCGCTGGCGGGCGGCGCGCTCGAGCAAATGAAACAGGCGGCGCAGGGCGCCAAGCCGGATCACAAGCTTTCCGACATTACCTTCCTGCCGGTTATCCGGGAGCCGAAGAAAATCCTTTGCGTCGGCATCAACTACAAATCCCATGCCGCGGAATCCGGCCATGATGCGCCCGCGCTGCCGAATATCTTTACGCGCTTCGTCGATACGCTCGCCGCGCATGAAGGCGAGCAGGTGAAGCCCAAAGCCTCCAACAATTACGACTTCGAGGGCGAGCTTGCTCTGGTGATCGGCAAGGGTGGCCGCGCGATCGACCGCAAGGACGCACTCAGCTATGTCGCCGGCTATACCTGCTTCTGCGACGGCAGCGCCCGCGACTTCACCAAATACTCGCTGGTCGCCAGCAAGAATTTCCCGCGCACCGGCCCGCTCGGCCCGTGGATGGTGACCACCGACGAGATTCCCGATCCCGGCAAGCTGGTGCTGAAGACGCGGCTGAATGGTCAGGAGATGCAGAAGTCGGGCACCGACATGCTGATCCACGACATCCCGGCGATCATCGAGTTCTGCTCGAAATGGGCGCCGCTGTCGCCGGGCGACATCATTGCCACCGGCACGCCGGAAGGCATCGGCGGCAAGCGCAATCCGCCGGTCTGGATGAAGGGTGGCGACGTGCTGGAGGTGGAAATCTCCGGCATCGGCACGCTGCGCAGCCATATCGTGGACGAGAAATAACACCTGCTTCACACCCCAGGGGAGGGTGAAAACAAAAAAGCGCCGCCCAAAGGCGGCGCTTTCGTTTTGGTCTCGCAAGCCCGTTCAGGCGACGATCTGCACCACCTTGCCGCCGGCGTCCTTACCCTGCGCGCGGTACTGGCCGATATTCTTCAAGAGCGCGGCGTCCGACACGGTGTAAAGCACCGCGTCGTCCTTGCCGGTGTTGACGTGGCGGCGCCACTGGAAGTTCGGCACCACCATGATGTCGTTCTCTTCCCAGTCATAGCGCTTGCCGCCGATCTCCGAATAACCGGAGCCGGCCATCACCACGATGAAGGTGCTGCAGGTCTCGCGCTTGAACTTCAACTCTTCGCCCGGCCGCAGCATCTGCACCTTGTAGTCCAGGGTCGGATAAACCGGCTTACCGGTAACCGGATTGACCAGCTGCATCTGGATGCCTTCATAGGCGTCGCCCTTTTCCTTGCGCAGGCGGTCGACCGCGGCGCGCATGTCGGCGCCGCGATAGTGGAACATCGGGGTCGGATCCTGGCCCCAGCCGCGCTGATGATCGACGAAGGTCGGCTTCAAGCCGCCATTGCCATAGAGCCGCGAGGAATGCCCGTCGGCAAAGATCGTGGGCTGGCTCTTCTCGTTGGTCCCGGGCGCTCCCTCGTATTCCTGGTCGACCCAGGCGCAATCGAGAAACTCCATCAGCGGCCAATCCAGCATGTCGATCCAGATCACCGGCGCCTTCGCGTCGTTGGCGTGGTCGTGCCAGGTGCCGTTCGGGGTCAGGATGATGTCGCCGCGCACCGCCTCGCAGCGTTCGCCTTCGACATTGGTGTAGCCACCCTTTTCCGAAAGGATGGTGCGGCTGGCGTTGGGGCTATGGATATGCGCCGGGGCGACGTCGCCGGGATTGTAGATCGAGATGGCGCAGCGGATGGTGTTGGTGACTTGCAGGCGCCCGCCGAGGCCGGGATTGGTGAGGAGGATGCTCTGGCGGTCGGTGAATTCGATCGGCGAGACCTCGGCCTGGCTGGCGATGCCCGCGATGCGGTTGAGGAAGGGGCTGTATTCCTTCCAGCGCCAGCGGTGGGCGGCTGTCTTGAGCTGATTGGCCGCCACGCGGCCGCTTGCCAGCGGGGCGATACCCGTGTCGCCGCCGGTGTCGGTGAACCAGGGCAATTGCGCCGGCGCGTTCATCTGGGTGCGGACCCAGATGTGATGGTTTTTGGCATCGTCATTGAGCTGTTCAAGCAGTTGGCGCGCCTTCTGGATCGACGCGGGTGCTTCCTGGGTGGCGACGGCCATTGTACGTCTCCTGAAAGAAAAGGTTTTGCCCGGCCCGCCGGGCTCTCGGATCAATTATAGTCCTGGCTTGGCTTTTGCAACGAAGCGGCGTGCATTGCACCCTCGCGAAAAGTTATAGCTGTCAATTGCTCGCGATCAGTGCGCAGACAAGAATTGCTGCACTGCACCCGTAAAGGCGTCGGGCTGCTCCAGGTTGGAGAGGTGGCCGGCGTCTTCCAGTTCGACCAGCCGGGAACCGGGAATGGCCGCGTTGATCGCCTTGATCCCCGGAACGGTCGCGTCCTTGGTGCCGACGATCAGCAGGGTGGGCGCAGTGATGCCGGGCAGCCCCGGGCGCAGGTCATAATTGGCAAGCGCACCGGCGCAGCCAATGAAGCCTTTGACCGGCGTCTGGCGGATCATGTCGCAGGCTTTCTGAAACACCGCCGGATTGCTCTCGACGAATTCCGGCGGAAACCACCGCCGCGCGGTGGCGTCCACCAGCGGCTCGATCCCGTCCTTCTGCGCGACGGCGATGCGTTCTTCCCATTGCTGGGCGGAAGCCGGCGAAGAGGCCGGGCCGCAATCGCAGATGACAAGCCGGTCCACGCGGTCGGGATGTTTTGACGCCAGCGCCAGCCCGGTCATCCCGCCCATGGAGATCCCGACGAAATGCGCGCGCTTGATCGACAGCGCATCGAACAGCCCGATCACGTCGGCGACCAGCAGGTCGAAATTGTAGCGGCCGTCCGTCGCCTGCGTGCCGCCATGGCCGCGCTGGTCGTAGCGCAAGACGCGGAAAGATTTATTCAGCGCCGCGGCCTGCTTGTCCCACATCGACAGATTGGTCGCGAGGGAATTGCAGAAGACGACCCAGGGCGCGCCTTCCGGACCTTCGACCTGGTAATTGAACGTGATGCCATTCGCCTTGATTTGCATGAGGCGTGAATCCTTTTCTTTGGGCGCTGCTCAGCGGCGCGCTTGTGCGAGAAAGTCCTTCAGCAGGGCGAGCAGCGCCGCCGGTCCGGTGGTCGGCATGAAATGCCCGGCGTCGATCGCTTCGAAACGCGCATTCGGAATCTTGCTGGCGATCTCCTGGCTGCCGGCGAGCGGCCGCACGGTGTCCTGGCGCCCGCCCACCACCATGGTTGGAACGTTGATGGCCGGCAGCATGCTCACAACATTGGTGCGCGCCAACATGCGGTTGGCATGCGCGAAGCCGACCGGATCGTTGGCCAGATAGCGCCCCTTGTAGGTTTCGTAGGTTTCCCGGTCCGTGAGTTCCGGCGGATAGGATTTCTCCAGCGTGATCGCGAGCACGCCGCGCATGCCCTCGCGCTCGGCCAGATCGGCGCGGTCGTTGAGCGCGCCGGCGCGGCTCGGATCGACGCCCAGCGCCGGGTTGCACAGAACGAAAGACCCAACGTCATTGGGGCGTTTTTCCCGGAAGGCGATTGCGATCGTGCTCGAAGCCGCCACGGCGACGATGTGGTAGGGCGGCTCGAGCTTCAATTCGGCCAGCAGCCCTTCCATGTCCGCGACGGCGGTGTCGTTGCCGAATTGCGCGCGGACCTTTTCCGTCAGTCCGGCGCCGCGCTGGTCATACCGCAACACGCGAAAGTTATCGGCCAGGCCAGGGGCGACCTTGTCCCAGCTGTCGAGGGTTCCCCCCATCTCGTGCAGGAGCAGGACAACAGGCCCTTTCGCGCCCTCGAGCTTGTAATGAATGCTGATCCCGTTCGCGGTCGTGAAAGGCAATGTCAGGTCCTCCGATGGCTGGAATTCGGGCGGGACTTTATGGCATCGGGCTGGGGCGATCCAGGGCGCCGGTCCCTATCAAAAGCCGAAACGATCTGCTGGACCGGGTACCGCATTTGTCGCTTAAATAGCGTCAAACGGCTAGCACATGATCCCGAAAAGTGGGAACCGGTTTTCGGATATGATCGTGCACAGCCTTAACAAGTTAGCGATCGGACGCAAAACAGGTACTCACTTTTGCTGATCGCGCGCGAGGGAGAAACGCATGATCGAACTCACCATCAATGGCAAGGCGCATCGGGTGGATGCCGATCCGGCCACGCCGCTCCTTTATGTGCTGCGCGACGAGCTGCAGATGAACGGGGCCAAGTTCGGCTGTGGCCTCGGCCAATGCGGTGCTTGCACGGTGATGATCGACGGCGAGGCGCATTTCTCCTGCATGACGCCGGTTGCCAGCGTGCGGGGCCGGCCGATCAAGACGGTGGAGGGCCTCGGCACGGCGGACAATCCCGGCCCGCTGCAGCGCGCCTTCATCGAAGAGCAGGCGGCGCAATGCGGCTATTGCATCGCCGGCGTGATGATGCGGGCGCAGGCCCTGCTGGAGAAAAATCCCGCCGCCTCGGAAGCTGAAATCCGCGCCGGGCTGTCGCCCAATCTCTGCCGCTGCGGCACCCATGCGCGCATTGTGCGCGCGGTGCGCCGGGCAGGCGCCGCGATGCAGCGGGCCGATGCCGATCGTCAGACCAGGGGAGCCGCCCAATGAACCCGCCGCTCTCGATCGATATCTCCCGCCGCGGCCTGCTCGCCGGCGGCGGCGCTCTCGTCGTCAGCTTCTCGATGTTTGGCATCAGCGAAGGCATCGCACAGACCGTGCCGCAGCCGGGCGCGGCCGTTCCCGACAACGCCATGCTGGATTCCTGGATTCGGATCGACGCGCAAGGCGTGGTGACCGTTTACACCGGCCGCACCGAATTCGGGCAGGGCGTGAAGACGGCGATGATCCAGCTCGCGGCCGAGGAACTCAATCTCGACCCGCAAGGCGTGAAGATCGTCAGCTGCGACACCGCGCTGACGCCGAACGAAGGTTATACCTCCGGTAGCCGCGCCATGGCGGATGGCGGGGTTTCCGTTCGTGCGGCGGCCGCGCATCTGCGCGAGATTTTGCTCAACGCCGCTGCTCCCAAGCTCGGCGCGGATGCCTCGGAGCTCAGGCTGGAGCAGGGCCGGGTCGTCGCGCCCGGCGGCAAGAGCGTCGGTTTTGGCGAACTGGTCGCCGACGACGTGATGCATGTGAAGCTCAACCGGCAAGCCAGGCTGAAGGATCCGAAAAGCTACAGCGTCGTGGGCAAGGAATTTGCGCGCGTCGACATTCCGGCAAAGGTAACCGGCGGCGTCGCCTTCCTGCAGGACCTGCGGTTGCCCGGGATGGTGCATGCCCGCGTCGTGCGTCCGCCGAGTTACGAAGCGCGCCTGCGCTCAGTCGATACCGCCCAGGTGGAAAAACTGCCGGGCGTGCTCAAGGTGGTGCGCGACGGCAGTTACCTCGCCGTCATTGCGCAGAAGGAATTTCAGGCGATCACGGCGATGCGCGCGCTGGCTGCAGCGGCGCAATGGGAGGAGCAAGCCAAACTTACCGACTATTCCCGCCTCTACGAGTTCCTGCAGACGACCCCGTCCGACAAAGTCAATGTGCTGGATACCAAGACCACCCCGGCGCCGGGTGCCCGCGTCATCGAGGCGACGTATCGCCGTCCATATCAGATGCACGGCTCGATCGGTCCCTCCTGTGGCGTCGGTTGGTTCCAGGACGGCAAGCTGACGGTCTGGGCGCATAATCAGGGCGCTTACCCGCTGCGCCAGGCGGTGTCCGAATTGGTGAAGCTGCCGGAAGATCAGATCCGCTGCATCCATATGGAAGGGCCGGGCTGCTACGGCCACAACGCCGCTGACGATGCCGGCGCTGACGCGGCGCTTCTGGCCATGGCCTTCCCCGGGCGTCCGGTGCGCGTGCAATGGATGCGCGAGGACGAGCATGCCTGGGAGCCTTACGGCTCCGCCATGGTGACCAAGGCGCGGGTGTCGCTCGACGACACCGGCGGCATCGTCGATTGGCACTACGACGTCTGGAGCATGGCGCATTCGACGCGCCCCGGCGGCGCCAGGAGCATGGCCGCCGCCTGGTATCGCGAGCAGCCTTTGACGCTGCCGCCGCCGCGCGTGCCGTCGGGCTCGGAATCCGACGGCAACCGCAATTCCAAGCCGGCTTACAAGCTGCCGAGCGCCCGCGTCATCCATCACCACGTCAAGGAAATGCCGTTGCGCGTTTCCGCCCTGCGTTCGCTCGGCGCTTACATGAATGTCTTCTCCATCGAGAGCCTGATGGACGAACTGGCCGCGGCGGCAGGCGCGGACCCGGTAGAGTTCCGCCTGCGCTATCTCGAGGATGCGCGCGCCAAGGACGTCGTGAAGATGACCGCGGAGCGCTTCGGCTGGAACACGGACAAGCTGCCGAAGGGGCGGGGACGCGGCTTTGCCTATGCGCGCTATCGCAATTCCTCGAGCTATGTGGCGGTCGCGATCGAGGTGGCGGTCGAGCCCTCGACCGGAGCGGTGCGGGTCCCGCGCGTGGTCTCCGTCGCCGACAGCGGACAAGCGGTGAGCCCGGACGGCATCCGCAACCAGATCGAGGGCGGCATCCTGCAATCCATCAGTTGGACGCTGTATGAGCAGGTCGGTTTCGACCAGACCCGCGTTACCAGCCGGGACTGGGGCAGCTATCCGATCCTGCGTTTTTCCGACATGCCCGAGAGCATCGAGGTGCATGTGATCGATCGGCCGGGCCAGCCGATGCTGGGTGCAGGAGAGGCCTCGCAGGGCCCGGCGGCGGCCGCCATCGCCAATGCCATTGCGCAGGCTACCGGCGCACGGCTGCGCGACTTGCCGCTCACCCGCGACAAAGTGAAGGCGGCGATGGGAGTCTAGGAAGCCAGAAGGCTGGCGCATTTCGGGAGGCGCAACAATGCTGCGTGTTCGGAGGGCTGGGTGGTTTGCCGGAGCGGTCGGTTTTTTTGGCCTGCTGTTGTCGCTCAGCATCGCTCCGGCCTACGGGCAGGGCGCACAAAGCGCAGCAGCGGACCGTTCCTGGCTCGACCCGGAGCTGCTGAAGGCGGCGCAGGCGGAAGGATCGCTCACCGTTTACTCTTCCACCAACGAGCAGGAAGGCCTTCCGCTCTGGAGGATTTTCGAGGAGGCCACCGGAATCAAAGTGAACTACATCCGCGGCGCCGACGGGCCGCTGATGGGCCGCATCGCCATGGAATACCGCACGAGCGGCCAGAACACCTGGGACATCCTGCAGACCACGACCCTGAACAAAGTGCCGCCGGAACTGTTGGCGACCTTCGATCCTTCCGAAGCGAAAAACATCCTTGCGGAAGCGCGCGATCCCGGCCGCCGCTGGTATGGCGTCTATGCCAACTACAACACGCCCAGCTTCAACACTCAGCACGTCAAGCCGTCCGAGCTGCCGCAGAGTTACGAGGAATTCGTCACGCGCAAGGAATGGGCGGGAAAGATCGCGATCGACCGCAGCGATAACGAATGGCTGAAGGGAATCATGATCCACTACGGTGAAGAGAAGGGGACGAAACTCATCAAGGATATCGTCGCCAGTCTCAATCCAGTGGTCGTGGACGGTCACCTGGCCCTGGCCCGTTCGGTCGGCTCGGGAGAATACCTCGTCGCCTTGAACCAATATTTGATGTTGACGATGAATGTGAAGCTCGCCGGCAATCCGACCGATTTCTGGGCGTTGGACCCGGTTGTGCTGCTGTTCGGCCAGGTCGGCGTCAATGTGAAGGCGCCGCATCCCAATGCCGCACGTCTCGGCGCGAATTTCATGCTCAGCAAGGAATCGCAGCAGTTCCTGGCCAAGTTTGGCAGGATCCCGACGCGGCCCGATGTCGCCAGCAACCCGCCCGGTATTGTGGAAGCCTTGAAGAAGAAGAAAATCATCACGGTTCTGCTGACGCCGGAGGAAGAAAAACAATGGCAGAAGACTTTCGACTCATTGTTCAAGCCGCGCTGAGCGGTGAGACCTGCCGTGCTGCGGGGGCAGCGGACAGGCCGTGATCCCGATGTCGAGCCGGTGTATGTGATCAATTGGGCGGCCGGCTCACGCTCGGCGCGGCGAGGTGTTGCAGGTCGGGCGGCTACCCACCGTCGCCGATGCTAGCTCTCAGTACCGGAACACGGCTTGCGTGACCCAGCGTGACCCGCGACCGCGTGCGGGCTGCCATGCGCATCTGATGACGCGGCGATTTGTCACCGAGTAATGCTTTTGGTGCGCTGCAGCAAAAGACGACCTGCATTGAAATGCGGGTTCTTCTCTGCCTATGTAGCGCCCGAACCAGGCGGGCAAGGCAAGCCCGGCCGCCATTCAACAGTTTCCAAATCCGGAGCCAGCGGCAAGGCGAAGCCCTGCGCCGGAAATCAAGAGATGGAGTGAAGCAATGCGGATCGGTAATCTTGTTCGCGGCACGGTCGCGGCGGCGGTCTTGGCCGTTGTGCCGGCGACGATGGCATCGGCCCAGAGCCCGGCGGAATTCTACAAAGGCAAAACCGTCGACATGATGGTCGGCTACAGCGCCGGCGGCGGTTATGATGTCTATGCGCGCATGGTGGCGCGCTACATCGGCAAGCACATTCCCGGCAACCCGACCGTCGTCGTGAAGAACCTGGAGGGTGCCGGCAGCCTGCGGCTCGCCAACGCCCTGTACAATGCCCTGCCGAAGGACGGCACCGTGTTGGGGACCATCGCCCGCGGCGGCGCCTTCGATCCGCTCCTCGGCAACAAGGCCGCGCAGTTCGACGCCAGCAAATTCAACTGGATCGGCAGCGCCAACGACGAAGTCAGCGTCTGCGTTGCCTGGCATACGTCCGGCATCACCAAGATCGAGGACACATTTAACAAGGAGCTCGTCGTCGGCGGCACCGGCCCGTCAGCCGATACCGATCAGTTCCCGCGCATCGTGAACGGCGTGCTCGGTACGAAGATGAAGATCGTGAGCGGCTATCCGGGCGGCAACGACGTAAGCCTCGCCATGGAACGCGGCGAAGTGCAGGGCCGTTGCGGCTGGTCCTGGTCGAGCGTGCTCGCCACCCGCAAGGACTGGTACGACACCAAGAAGATCAACGTCCTCGTCCAAATGTCGCTCCAGAAACATCCGGACCTGCCGAATGTCCCCCTGGTTATCGATCTGGCGAATACGCCGGAGGAGAAACAGATCCTGACCCTGGTGTTCGCGCGCCAGGCGCTGGGCCGGCCTTTCCTCGCCCCTCCGGGAATTCCGCAGGACCGCGTCGACGCGCTGCGCAAAGCCTTCATGGATACGATGAAGGATCCCGAGTTTCTTGCCGAAGCCGAGAAGGCAAAGCTGGAAGTCAATCCGATCTCCGGCGAAGAGGTGCAGAAGATCGTGGTCGAGGCCTATAAGGTCGATCCCGCGATCGCCAAGAAGACGGAAGAACTGCTCAAAGTTAAAAACTGATCGAGAGAGAATGCCGGTGGGGCTCCTCCGCCGGCATTTCCGTTAACACCCCATCCAGCTCGGCCGCGCCGCGGCGCTCAATCACGAAGGTATCCCATGGACGCGAAAACAGAGAAGAAGATCGAGAATTACACCGGCTGGCAGTCCGACATCATCGTCGACCTGATCAAGCAATACGGCTTTCCCTTCATTACGCTCAATCCGGGCGCGAGCTTCCGCGGGCTGCACGATTCGATCGTGAATTACGGCAATAACGAGCCGCCGATGATGCTGTGCAACCATGAGGAGATCGCGGTGCAGATCGCCCACGGCTATGCCAAGGCCACCGGCAAGCCCGCCGCCGTGATCCTGCACAATCTCGTCGGCCTGCTGCATGCCTGCATGGCGATCTATTACGCCAATCTCGACCGCGTGCCGCTCTTCATCATGGGCGCCACCGGCCCGATGGACGAGCACAAGCGCCGCCCGCACATCGACTGGACGCATACCGCGCTGGTGCAGGGCAATGCCGTGCGCGACTACACCAAGTGGGACTATCAGCCGACCTCCATCCATGGCGTGCCGGAGTCCTTCGCGCGCGCTTATTCGATCATGACCACGGAGCCGACCGGCCCGATCTATATGTGCTACGACGCCGCGCTGCAGGAAGCGCCGCTGACCGAAGCGGTGCCGCTGCCGCCGAAGGAATCGGCGGCGACTCCGGCGCGCATGATGCCGGAGCCGAAGGCTCTGCAGCAGATCGCCGACAAGATCCTCGCCGCCGAGCATCCGATGCTGATGCCGGAATATCATGGCCGCCGCGAAGGCGGCTTCGAGAGCCTGGTGAAGCTGGCTGAGACGGTAGGAGCGGGCGTCTGGAGCATTCCCAGCTCTCTGAACTTTCCCAACAAGCATTCCCTCTGCCTGACCTACGACAAGCAGTCGCTCGGCAAGACCGACCTGCTGGTCGGGCTCGACGTGCGCGATTACGAAAAGCAGATCGTCGAGCTCAACAGCACCGCGCGCTCGATCGAATCGCTCGTGCCCGAGAAGTGCGATTTCGTCGAAATCGGCTTCGGCGAGCTCAACATCAGCAAATGGGCGATGGACTATTGCCGCATGCAGCCCACCTCGGTGCGCGCGCTCGGCGATACCATTCTCGGCGTGCCGGAGCTCACCCGAATCTGCGGCGAGCGCATCGCCAGGGACAGCAAGCTGCAGAAGAAGATTGCCGACCGCAAGGCGGCGATCGGCAAGCGGCACGACCAGGTCTGGGCCAAGTGGCAGGAAGACGCGAAGAAGAACTGGGATGCGTCGCCGATCACCTTCCAGCGCCTGGCGCTCGAAGTCTGGGACGTCATCAAGAATGAAGACTGGGTGCTATCGGCCAACGACCTGAAGAAGACCATCCCGAAGCTGTGGGACTTCAGCAAGCCTTACCAGCATCCGGGGGTGGAGCTCGGCACCTCGACGCAGATCGGCATCTCGATCGGCGTGGCGCTCGCGCACAAGGCCGCCGGCCGGCTGGTGGTGGACATCCAGCCCGACGGCGACCTGATGTTCGACGCCGGCGCGCTCTGGGTCGCGGCTAAGTATGAGATTCCGATGCTGATCGTGATGCACAACAACCGCGCCTATTACAACGACTGGGAGCACCAGATCCGCATGGCCAAGCTGCGCGGCACCGACGAGGCCAAGGCCCATATCGGCATGGACCTGTTCGGGCCGGAGCCGGATTTCGGCAAGCTGGCGCGGTCGATGGGCTGCTACGGCGAAGGCCCGATCGACAATCCGAAGGACATCCGCCCGGCGCTCGAGCGCGCCATCGCGGAAGTGAAGAAAGGCCGCGTCGCGCTGGTGGACACCATCACCCAGCACCGCTAAGCGAACAGCGAGGCTTCAACCAAAGACGGCCGCATCGAAAGATGCGGCCTTTCTTTTCCTCGAGGATTGGCGGCTAAATGCCTGCGCCGTCGACCAGCGGCATCCGGTTGTGGATGCCGCATTCGGTTTTCTCGCTATTCGTCCAGCGGCCGGCGCGCGCGGAATCGCCGGGATTCGTGCGGCGGGTGCAGGGCATGCAGCCGAGCGAAGTAAAGCCTTGGCCGGCCAGCGGGTGCCGCGGCAGGTTCCAGCTCGTGAACATCTTCGCGACCTCGGCGGGCGTGACGCGCGCCAGCGGATTGAACTTCAGCCGCGCGCCTTCGATTTCCACGGCGGGAATGCCGCTGCGCTGGCCGCCCTGATACCGCTTGCGCCCGTTGATCCAGGCGTCGAAGTCATTCAGCACGTCACCGAGCGGCTCGACCTTGCGCAGGTAGCAGCAGGCGTCGGGATCGGTGGCGTAGAGCCCGCGCAAGGGGTCCTTCTGCGCCAGTTTCTCGGCCGATGGCGTAACGGTCCGCACGTCGGTGAGCCCGAGACGGGCAATCAGCGTGTCGCGATACGCGAGGGTTTCAGGAAACAGCCAGCCGGTGTCGAGAAAGACCACGGGGATTGAAGGATCGACATCGGAGACGATCTTCAGCAGCGTGGCGGATTCGATGCCGAAGGAAGACGCCACCGCGACGCGGCCTCTGCCGACGGTGCGCAGCGCTTCCGCGACGATCGCCGAGGGGGTCGCCTCTGCCAGTTTTTCGCTGAGCTTGGCCGCTTCGACGGCCTTGAGATTGGCGTTCATAGCACTAGGACCAGAAATAGCATATTTTTCTATATAGGAGATGATCACCCGGTGCAAAGAGAATGTAATTTCATATAACAGCGACGATCAGGGACAGAACCACCAAGAATCGGCGCATGCGCAGGCGCGGCAACGCGCGGCGTGACCCGCGCGCCAGCTTTCACAGCTGTGGCTTGAATGAGCGGGGGCCGCTACTCGGCGGCCGCCCGCGCCGGCTTCTCGGTGGAGACGATGTAATCCATCGCCGCCTGCACGCCGCCCTTCTTGTGCGGGATGCCGGCGAGCGCGAGCGTCATCTCGGTGGCCGCGAGCGCTCCCATCAGCATCAGCTCGTTGGTGTCGCCGAGGTGGCCGATGCGGAAATAGCGGCCGACGAAAGGTCCGAAGCTCGCGCCGTAGGAAATGTTGAAACGCTCCAGCGCCAGATTGCGGAAGGCGTCGGCATTGTGGCCTTCGGGCAGCAGCACGCCGGTCACCGTCGGCGAATAATATTTCGAATCGCGGCAGATGATCTCCAGACCCCAAGCCCGCACCGCGCGGCGCGTGGCTTCCGCCAACAGGTTGTGGCGGGCGAAGACGTTTTCCAGCCCTTCCTCGTGCAGCATGTCGATCGCGGCGGCGAGACCGTGCAGCATCTGGGTTGCGGGCGTGTAGGGGAAGAAGCCGTTCTTGTTCATGGCGATCATCTCGTCCCATGCCCAGAACGACTTCGGCAGCTTGGCGGTCTTCGATGCCGCCAGCGCCTTGTCGCTCACGGCATTGAACGACATGCCGGGCGGCAGCATCAGGCCCTTCTGCGCGCCGCCCACGGTTACGTCCACACCCCATTCGTCGTGGCGATAATCGGCGGAAGCCAGCGAAGAGATCGTATCGACGAAATACAGCGCCGGATGCTTGGCGCGATCGATGGCCTTGCGGATCTCGGCGACAGGCGAGAGGCAGCCGGTCGCGGTCTCGTTGTGCAGCACGCAGACGGCCTTGATCTCGTGGTTCTTGTCCTCGCGCAGCTTGGCTTCGATCGCGGCAGGGTCGGCGCCGATCCGCCAGTCGGTCGAAATGACGTCCGGAACCAGACCGTATTTCGCCGCCATGGTCTTCCACTGCAGGGCGAACTGCCCGGTCTCCACGATCAGCACGCGGTCGCCGGGTGAGAGCGTATTGACCAGCGCGCCTTCCCAGGCGCCGGTGCCTGTGGCGGTGTAGATGATCACCGGATTGCTGGTCTTGAAGATCGTCTTGATGCCGTCGAGGCAACGCTTGGCGAGCTTGGCGAATTCCGGCCCGCGATGGTCGATGATCGGCGTGTCCATGGCCCGCAGGACGCGGTCGGGAATCGGCGTGGGGCCGGGGATGTGCAGGAAATGCCGGCCGATCGGACGCGAGGAATTCTTCGCCATTGCAGTGGTCCCTTATGCGCGGGCGCTGCCCGCCGGATATCTTGTGGGGTTGAACTATGAATGCGACAGTCCGGTCAAGGGTGCTTGAACTAATGGCTTAGCGCATGATCCGGCGAAGTGAAAACCGGTTCGCCGATAAGACCTTGCGCCAGGTCTAAAGTGCATTTTTCGGCCGTTTCCAACCATGGAAAACGGCCATTTGGAGACGAGGCTTGATTTGGCTGTAGCGCATATGCCGGGTCTGGAGCGGCGGCTGAAGGCCGACTTGCCCGAGGTGCATTTCGACCGCTTCACCCGCGGCCGCTATGCCACCGACGCCTCGCATTACCAGATCGTGCCGCTTGGGGTCGCGGTCCCGCGCAGCATGGCGGAGGCCGAGCGCGCGCTTGCGATAGCGCGGGCGGAGGGCGTTAGCGTCACCCCGCGCGGCGGCGGCACCTCGCAGTCCGGCCAGACCATCAACGAGTCGCTGGTGATCGACTGCTCCAAGCATCTCACGCACATTCTTGAGGTCGACGCCGCCGGCCGCCGCTGCGTGGTGGAGCCCGGCATCGTGCTGGACGAACTCAACCGCGCGCTTAAACCGCACGGCTTGTGGTTTCCGGTCGATATCTCGACCGCCTCGCGCGCCACGCTCGGCGGTATGGTGGGCAACAATTCCTGCGGCGCGCGTTCGCTGCGCTACGGCAATACCAAAGAGAACGTGTTGTCGGTCGATGCGGTCTTGCCGAATGGCGCGCGCGCGCATTTCGGGCCGGTCGCGCCGGATCTTTCCAGCCTTCCCGCTTCATCCCCGCTGCGCCCGCTCGCACGCGAGCTCCTCGCCATCGGCGCGCGCGAGGCGGACGAGATCGAAAAGCGCTTTCCCAAGGTGCAGCGCCGGGTCGGCGGCTATAATCTCGATTCCTTCCTGCCGGGCAATAACGACCCGAACCTCGCGCATATCCTGATCGGCTCCGAGGGCACGCTCGCCTTCACCACCCGGATCGAACTGAAGCTCTCGCCGCTGCTCGGCAAGCGCGCCGTCGGCGCCTGCCATTTCGGCAGCTTCCATGCCGCGATGGATGCCGCGCAACACCTCGTGCGGCTCGGTCCGATCGCGGTGGAGCTGATCGACCGCACCATGATCGAGCTGGCGGGCCAGATCGCGATGTTCCGGCCCACGCTGGATCAGTTCGTGCGCGGCGAGCCCGACGCCATCCTGCTGGTGGAATTCGGCGAGGACGATCAGGAAGAAAACCTGCGCCGCCTGCGCCGGCTGGGCGAGACGATGGGCGATCTCGGCTTCGGCTGGGACAGGAGCGGCGCGCATTGGGGCGGCGTGGTCGAGGTGCTCGACCCGAAGCTGCAGGCCGCGATCACCGACGTGCGTACCGCCGGCCTCAACGTGATGATGTCGATGAAGGAGGAGCGCAAGCCGATCTCCTTCGTCGAGGATTGCGCGGTGCCGCTCGAGCATCTTGCGGAATACACCGCGCGGCTGACGGATATCTTCGAGAAACACGGCACCCGCGGCACCTGGTATGCGCATGCCTCGGTCGGCTGCCTGCACGTGCGGCCGGTGCTGAATCTGCGGCTCGACCAGGACCTCAAGGCGATGCGCGCCATTGCCGAAGAGGCCTTCGCCATGGTCCGCGCCTACAAGGGCTCGCATTCCGGCGAGCATGGCGACGGCATTGTGCGCTCGGAATTCCACGAGCCGATGTTCGGCACGCGGCTGGTGCGCGCCTTCGAGGAGGTGAAGGACCGCTTCGATCCGACCGGTCTGTTCAATCCCGGCAAGATCGTGCGCGCGCCGAAATTCGATGACCGCAAGGTGCTGCGCTACGGCCCGGACTATCACCCGACCCCGCTGACCACGCGGCTCGACTGGTCGGCCTATCCCGGCGTCGGCGGCGGTTTTCAGGGTGCGGTGGAGATGTGCAACAACAACGGGGCCTGCCGCAATCTTTCCGGCGGCGTCATGTGCCCGTCCTACCGCGTGACCAAAAACGAGCGCGACGTCACCCGCGGCCGCGCCAATTCGCTGCGGCTGGCCGTCACCGGCCAGCTGGGCCCTGAGGCGCTGTCTTCCGACGATATGGCGGAGACGCTGAAGCTTTGCGTGTCGTGCAAAGCCTGCCGGCGCGAATGTCCCACCGGCGTCGACATGGCGCGCATGAAGATCGAGGTGCAGGCCGCCCGCGCGGCGAAGCACGGACTGTTATTGCACGACAAGCTGGTCGGCTATCTGCCGCGTTATGCCCCTTACGCCAGCCGGCTGTCGTGGATGCTCAATCTGCGCGACACTATTCCGGGCGCCGCGAAGCTGTCCGAAGTCGTCGCGGATTTCAGCGCGCGGCGCAGACTTCCGAAGTGGCGGCGTGATGTTTTTGAGAATCCGAAACGTAGCCAAGCCGGCGGAGCAGCGGGCGAAGTCGTGCTTTTCGCCGACACCTTCAACCGCTATTTCGAGCGGGAGAATGTCGACGCCGCCTTGTCGGTGCTGCAGGCCGCCGGCTATCGCGTGCATGTTGCGGCGCCGGTCGATGAGGATGACCGCCCGCTCTGCTGCGGCCGCACCTTTCTTGCGGTCGGGCTGGTCGATGAGGCGCGCAAGGAAGCCGAGCGCGTGCTGGCCGCGCTCGATCCCTATCTCGCGCGCGGCCTTCCGGTGATCGGGCTGGAGCCGAGCTGCATCCTCGGTTTCCGCGATGAAATTCCCGCAATCATTCCGGGCGAGTCGTCGCAGCGCCTTGCCGCCAACGCTGTCCTGTTCGAAGAATTCATGGCGGGCGAGGCACAAGCCGGGCGGCTGAACTTGGCGCTGCGGCCGGTGGCCAGCCATGCGCTGCTGCACGGCCACTGCCACCAGAAATCCTTCGGCGCCATGGGCGCGGTGGAGGCAACGCTCAAGCTCGTGCCCGGGCTGGATGTGCAGACCGTGGACTCAAGCTGCTGCGGGATGGCCGGATCCTTCGGGTATCATGCCGACAATGTCGACGTATCACTGGCCATGGGCGAGCTGTCGCTGCTGCCGGCGGTGCGCAAGGCCGCGCCGGGCACGCTGGTGGTGGCCGACGGCACCTCCTGCCGGCATCAGATCCACGAGGGCGCAGGACGCGAGGCCATCCACGTCGCGCGCGTGCTGGCTATGAGTGCCGCCGCGGCGCGCGGAATCTGACTGGCTGGGTGCGGTACAGATAAGCGTCGGCTTTCGTCCGCGTTCAGCACGCGGACGTTCAGATCAGGCAGCGGCTAGCGGGATCGAAAGCCCTTTGCCGTCAACCTTGCGCCTGTCGGTCCTTGAACCAAGATCGGGCGTTGAAGAGCATAATGGCGACAAAGAACAGGCCGAGGAGATGTGGCCAGTAATCGCCGACGAGATTGAGGATGTTTTCCATGCACGGACTTCTTAGACCGGCGGCGGGCGTGGAGTCCAGTGGATTTCGACATTCCAAACAGGCGCGGCCCCGCTCGGCCGTAGCTCCGGTCCGTTATCTGTAAAAGTAATCCACAAGGCCCATCGACACCGGCGGCACGTAAGTCACCAGCAGCAGCACGGCGAGCAGAACACCGATGAACCAGGTGTTCACCTTGGTGACCTCCCAGATGTCGGCTTTGGCTATGGCGCAAGTCGCGATCAGCACGCTCGCGACCGGCGGGGTCTGCTGCCCGATGGCGAGATTGAGCGTGACGATGATGCCGAAATGCACCGGGTCAATGCCCGCGGCGATGACCAGCGGCAGCACGATCGGGACGACCAGGATGATGGCTGCGGCGGAATGCAGGAACAGGCCGAGGATCAGCAGGAAGACGTTGAGGATGGCGAGGATGGCGTAAGGGTTGCTCGTAATCGACATCATCCCTTCCGCAATCCTTTGCGGAATCTGCTGCTCGGTGAGGTAGACGCCGAGCAGGGCCGATGTGGCGATCAGTAGCATCACGACGGCGGTCTGGATCGCGCCGTCCACCGCCGAGCGGTAGAGGTGCGCGAGGTCGAGGTCGCGATGAATCACGCCCCCGACAAACAGCGCAGCGAGCACGGCGAGGGCGGCGCCTTCGGTCGCGGTAACGAAGCCGCCGAAAATGCCGCCCAGGATGATGACCGGCAGCAGCAGCGCCCAGGACGAAGCCTTGAACGTTTCCCAGAGGCGGTCGAGCCGGAAGCGGTCCTCCACCGGCCACCCGAGCTTGCGGGCCAGATAGTAGGAGATCGCCATCATGCCGAGGCCGCCGAGGATGCCCGGAATGATGCCGGCCACGAACAGCTGCACGATCGAGACGTTACCGATCACGCCGTACAGGATCATCGGAATCGACGGCGGAATGATAATCGCAAGGCTGGCGGACGACGAGGTGACGGCGGCGGTGAATTCGCGCGAATAACCGCGCTTGATCATCGCCGGCATGATGATCGGGCCGGTGGCTGCCACGTCGGCCACCGCCGAGCCGGAAATTTCGGCGAAGAACATCGACTGCACGATGTTCACATGCGCGAGGCCGCCGCGGATGAAGCCGACCATCGCGACCGCAAGGTCCATCAGCCGCTGCGTGATCGACGACGAATTCATGATCGCGCCGGCGAGGATGAACATCGGGATCGCCAGCAACGGGAAGCTGGTGGCGCCCTCGAACATCACCAGCGCGAGGTTTGGCAGCATATAGGCGCCCTGCGTGACCCAGATAGCCACGACGGCGATAACACCGAGAGCGATCGCGATCGGCACGTTCAGCGCCACCAGCGCGCCCAAGGCGACGATCATGGTCGGGATCGTACCGATCATGGCGTGCGCTCCCTGAACGCTTCCGCTCTTGCTGCCGCTGCAACCTCGTCGGCGTGACCGCCGAGTGCTTCCTTCAGCTCCGCGTCCATCAGCGGGCCGCGGCGGGCTTCCTCGATTATCGCCGGCAGGCGGAGCAATTCCGAGATGATGAACAGAACGGAAGCCACGGGGATCACGGCCGTGACCCATAGCTGATCGAGCCATGGCAGCGAGACGAGGGTGAGTCCGGCAATCGCTTGCATCACCTTCGCGCCCATCAGCGCAAGCAGGCCGAAGAAAGCGATGTTGATGCCGGAGGCGGTGATCGTCGCGGCGACACGCCATTGGGCGGGGAGCGAATTGACGAAACCGGCAAAGCCGAGATGGCTGCCGCGCAGAGCCGCCAGCGCGGCGCCGAAATAGGTCAGCCAGGCGAGCGCGATCGAGGCGATCTCGTCGTACCAGACCAGTGACGAGCCGGCCCAGCGGAACATAAAGCCGAGTGTCACGATGACGGTGACCAGGGTCATCAGGAAGACGGCTATGACCTCCAGGAAACGGTCATAGATCTGCCGGAACTGCTGCATGCGGATGATCGCGTGATGCCCAGGAGGGAAGAAAAAGTGCCGGGCTTTTGGCCCGGCACTTTTGGATGGATGGATATCAGGAGCCCTTGGAGAGGCTGAGCGCCTTGTCGATCAGCGCCTGGCCGCCCGGAACTTCCTTGGCGAACTCGGTGTAGATGGTCTTGCTGGCGGCGACGAAAGCGGCCTTGTCGGCTTCGTTTACCGCGATGCCGGCCTGTTTCATCTTTCCGAGCAACTCGTCGTCAAGCTTGGCGGCTATCTGGAGCGCGACCGGCTCCATCTCCACCGCGGTTTCCTCAAGTGTCTTGCGGACATCCGGCGGCAGCCGGTCCCAGCTTGCGCCGGCGGTGAGCCAGGCCGGGGTATAGACGTGGCCGGTCATCGACAGATATTTCTGCACTTCGTGGAAGCGTGACGGATAGATCTGCGCCAGCGGGTTTTCCTGCGCGTCCATCACCCCGGTCTGCAGCGCGACGAACACCTCCTTCAGCTCCATCGGACTGGGTGACGCGCCATAAGCCTGGAACATCTTCACCCGCCAGACGCCACCGGGCACGCGCAGCTTGATGCCCTGCAGATCCTCGGGCTTGACGATCGGCTTCTTGCTGTTGGTGATGTGGCGGAAACCGTTCTCCCAGGTAGCCAGGATATTGTAGCCCTGCTTGGCCGCGATCGGCTTCAAGGTGGGATTGATGACCTCCTTGGCGATGCGCGCGGCGTGGTCGCGGTTCTGCACCAGATAGGGCATCTCGAACACGCCAAACTCCGGCGCGACCGACGTCATCACCGTCGAAGGCAAAGCCAGATCGACGGTGCCGAGCTTCAGCTTCTTCAGCAGCTCACCATCGCTGCCGAGCTGGCTCGAGCCGTAGACCACCACCTTGGCCTTGTCGCCCAGCTTGGCGTTGGCGCGCTTGGCGAATTCCTGCGACGAAAGATCGAACAGCGAGCCCGGTGACCCGACGTGGCCGAGTTTCACTTCGGTCTGGGCGGCGGCTGTGCCGATCGACAGAGCAGCCGCCGTTGCGACGCATAGAAGAATTTTCGGTAGAGACATGGTCATCCTCCCATAGCCGATGCCCCGAGCGGTTGATCCGCCGGGGTCTTAAGGCGTTTTTTGCCTGGCATTATGAATATCAATGCAAATAGCCGCGCCGGAGGCAAGGGCGCGATTGTCGCTGGCAGCCGTCAATTGGTAGCAGAACGCCGCATGGTTACCGCGCGGGCGCGGCAGCGAAACACCGCGGGCGTCAGCTTTGAGCGGGCGCCGCCGCCCGGACCACTTCGATCCGGTCATAGCCTTTCAGGCGGTAGAACAGCATCGAGAGCAGCCAGCTGCCGACGAAGATGGCGACGATCAGGTAACCGAGCATCTCCAGCTCCTCGTTCAAGGCGCCGATCAGATCCCACAGCCCGCCGCGCAGGCCGAACTTCTCGCCGATGAGACCGAGCGCTTCGATTCCTCCGACCAGCACCGCGACGACCACGGATACGAATGTGATCGTCATGTTGTAGTAGAGCTTGCGCACCGGCTTGACGAAAGCCCAGCCATAGGCGCGAACCATCAACACGCTGTCGGTGGTGTCGAGCAGCGTCATGCCGGCGGTGAACAGCGCCGGGAAAATCAGGATCGACCACATCGACAAACCGCTCGAGGCCTGCGCCGCGGTCATGCCGAGCAGCGCCACCTCGGTCGCGGTGTCGAAGCCAAGCCCGAACAGGAAGCCGAGCGGATACATGTGCCAGCTGCGTCCGATCAGGCCGAACAGCCGGCGGAAGATGCGGGCCAGCAGGCCGCCATTGGCGGTGAGGGCGTTGAGGTCAGCTTCCGAATACGCGCCGCCGTTCTTCACGCGGCGGAATGCCTTGTACACATTCACCAGCACGACCAGGTTGATGGCGCCGATCAGAAGCAGGAAGGCCGCGGAGACCGACATGCCGATCATGCCGCCGACCGGATGGAATGCTTCCATCTGATCCTTGAAGGCCATGGCGGTAACGGCGATCCCGATGGAAGCAAGCACCACCACCGTCGAATGGCCGAGCGAGAAGAACAGGCCGACGGTGAGCGGCTTCTTGCCCTCCTGCATCAGCTTGCGGGTGACATTGTCGATGGCGGCGATGTGGTCGGCATCGACGGCGTGGCGCAGCCCGAAGCTGTAGGCGAGGAAGGCGGTGCCCAGCAGGATCGGGTTGTCGTGCAGCGCGAGGAAGGCCCAGGCCCAGACCGCGAAATTGACGGCGATCAGCACCGAATAAAGCGCGATGGTTTTTCCGCGGGTATGGGTGTCGCGGTCATCGAACACGCGCAGAAGCCGGGGCGCCATCCAGGGACCTCAAATCGGGAAATCGCGGTCAAAAGTATGATGTTTATGTAGAAACATCATATCAAGTATGATCATTTAGCAAAATTGTCGTACCGGACGCAAGGCTTTCCAGCCGTCGGATGCGGCCTATTCCGGGCGGCGGCGGTGCTTCACGGGATGCGGATGCGGGTGGTCGTGCCCGCCTTCCTCGTGCGCATGCGGCTTGATCAGCATGTCGGTCGGCACCAGCACGAGCCGGCCGTGCCGGACGCCGCGCTCGGCGATCACATGTTCGGCGAAGTGCTGCACCTTGCCGGTCTTCCCCCGCAGGATGGTCACTTCCATGCAGCTGTCATGGTCGAGATGCGAGTGCATGGAAGCCAGCGACATCTCGTGATGGTCGTGGAAAGTGTCAGCCAGGCGCTTGGAGAGTTGCCGGGCATTATGGTCATAGACGTAGACCAGGGCGGCGACGCATTCGCCCTTTTCGTCCAGCGTGGCGGCTTCCTGGCGGATGCCGGCGCGGGCGAGGTCGCGAATGGCTTCGGAGCGGTTTTGATAGCCGCGGGCCGCGATGATCCGGTCGAGCTCGGCCATAAGCTCGTCGTCGAGGGTGATGGTCACGCGCTGCATAAGATTGTCCGGTTTGCTCGTCCGCATGGGCGGACATGGCTTTGCTTATCACATTAGCTGGGGTCGCGGACGCGGCTACTCAACCGGAAGCGGGGCACTAGCGCAGCGCCGCCAGATCGAAGCGGTCGATCTCCCGCAGCAATTCGACAAAGGCCTTGGCGCCATGGTCGAGCGCGGCCTCGCCTTTTGCAGCCGTCGCGGCTTTCGCGTTGCCGACTGCGCCGGAGGGATGCAAATCCTGCGTCATCCAGCCGAAGCCAGCAGGCCGCGAAGCATGCAGCCAGCGGAATTCCTTTTCCATCGCCACCGTGGCCGGGGTGAAATTATCGGCCTTGTCCATCTGCACGGCGTCCGGCCGCGCCGCCAGCATCAGCGAGGTCTCGATCTCGCCGCCGTGGATGCCGTGCTTTTGTTCCTCGGCAGAGAACAGACCGTCGGGGTAACCGAACCGATGCCAGCCGCAGGTCACCACCAACATGGCGTTCCGTGCGCGCAGGTCGCGCGCCACGATGTCCATGACAGCGCTGTTGCCGCCGTGGCTGGTCATCAGCAGCAGCTTGCGCAGGCCGGCGCGGTGCAGGCTGTCGCCGATCTCGGTCCAGGCGCGGATCGCAGCTTCCGCCGAGAGCGTCCGGGTGCCGGGAAAAGCCACATGCTCCTGCGAGAGTCCGATCGGCTGCAGCGGCAGGAAAGTCACCGGCAGCTCCGCGGGAATGATCTTCCGCGTCCGCGCGAGGTAGGCTTCCGCAATATTGACGTCGACCTCGAGCGGCAGATGCGGGCCGTGCTGTTCCACCGCGGCGAGCGGCAGCACGGCGATCCAGCGTGTCTTGTCGACACCGGCGGCGAGATCCTGCGCGGTCATGTCCGCCCAGTCGCGCTTGGGAAGCATTGTTGTAATCCCTCACCTGCCGACCGGCATATTAGGTCGTCATGGCCGGGCTTGTCCCGGCCATCCACGTTCTTGCTATATAGCCAAGACGTGGATGCCCGGCACAAGGCCGGGCATGACGAATACGGATGGATAACCGATGTCGCTTTGGAAGTTCGCTCAAATCGCCAGTCTTGGATTATTCGCGGCAGCCACCGTGGCGCCCGCCTCGGCGCAAACCCTGGACAAGGTCGCCTTCGGCACCAACTGGGTGGCGGAAGCCGAGCACGGCGGCTTCTATCAGGCGGTGGCCGACGGCACCTACAAGAAATACGGGCTCGACGTCACCATCGTTCCGGGCGGCCCGAACGTAAACAACCGCATCCTGCTGCCGGCCGGCAAGCTCGACTTCTTCATGAGCGCGAATTCGCTGCAGGCCTTCGATGCCGCCGAGCAGAACATCCCGACCGTGTCGATCGCCGCGATCTTCCAGAAAGATCCGCAGGTGCTGCTCGCGCATCCGGACGTCGCGTCGTTCGAGGATCTGAAGACGCGGACGCTGTTCGTCTCCAAGGAAGGCATGGCCAGCTATTTCCAGTGGCTGAAAGCCGACTTCGGTTTCAAGGACAGTCAGGTGAAGCCCTACACCTTCAATGCGCAGCCATTCCTGGTCGACAAGCGCTCCGCGATGCAGGGCTATGTCACCTCGGAGCCTTATGCGGTGGAGAAGCAGGGCGGCTTCAAGCCGAAGATTTTCCTGCTGGCCGACAAGGGCTTCGATTCCTACTCGACGCTGATCGAAACCCGCCGCGAGCTGATCGAGAAGAAGCCCGACCTGGTGCAGCGCTTTGTCGATGCCTCGATTATCGGCTGGTACAATTACCTCTACGGCGACAACAAGTCCGCGAATGCGCTGATCCGCAAGCATAATCCCGAGATGAGCGACGAATTGATCGCCTATTCTGTCGCCAAGATGAAGGAATACGGCATTGTCGATTCCGGCGACACGCTGAAGCTCGGCATCGGCGCGCTGACCGATGCGCGCATGAAAAGCTTCTTCGAGAAGATGGTGCGCGTGGGCGTGACCAAGCCGAACGTGGATTATCGCCGCGCCTATTCCACCCAATTCGTCAACAAAGGCGTCGGGCTGGATCTGCGTCCGAAGCAGTAAGGGCGCTCAGCGCCGCCGCGGCGCGCGCTCCGAAATTCGATTGAACGTCGCATCCATGAATGTCAGGCCGAGCGCCGTCACCTTCATGGAATAGGAAGTCGGCGTCTCCAGCTTCAGATTTATGGACGTGCTCGGCGTCGGGCCCTTCCAGCTTACGGTCAGGTTGGCGGAACTATCGCTCTTTGTTCCGGAGAGCATGCCGCCGATCACGGAGTCCTCCTTGCCTGGCTGCGAGATCCGCCGATTGATCCGGCCGGTCAACTGATCACCCTGCAACGTGACGTTCATCCGGACAGTTTTGCGGACGCCGGATTTGCGTTCACAGGTCATTTCGATACGCATGCGTTGCGCCGTCGCGCGCACGGCATTGCGGCAGCTGGTGTCCTGCAAGGATTGCAGCGGAGAATCCCGATCCTGCCCGGTGCCGCTCCATTCGCCGTTGAAATCGGTGAGTTTGGTTTCCGCCGCGGTCCCCTTGGCCAGGACGATGCAGGCGACGGCGGCGAGAAGCGCCCGCAAACCCGTCTCGCGAATCCCCTTCATCAGCGGCTGGCCTTTCCCGCCACCCAGGTCTCGATCACGTCGATCCGCTCGGGATGGAAAGCGACCATGTCGGCACGGTATCCTGCCGCCAATTGGCCGAGCCGGCTGCCAAGCCCGAGGAAATCCGCCGGGTTGCGCGACGCCAGCGGCAGCGCATCCTCCAGGCGCAAGCCGAGCATGTGCACGCAGTTATTCACCGCCTGCGCCATGGTGAGGAAAGCGCCGGCGAGCGTGCCGTCCTTGCGGCGTAACAGGCCGCCGCTCACGGCGATCTCGTTGCCGTAAAGGGCGAACGTCGCGCGGCTTCCGCCCACCGGCGGCATCGCATCGGTCACCAGCATCGGCCGCCCCAGCCCGCGCACCGCGATACGAAGCGAGGCCGGATCGACATGCTCGCCATCGACGATCAGTCCGTAAAAGGCATCAGGCGATTCCAGCGCCGCCGCCACCGGCCCCGGCTGGCGGCTCAGCATTTGCGGCATGGCGTTGAACAAATGCGTGAAGCCGGTTAGCCCTTCACTCATTGCGGCGCGCGTCTGCTCGTAACTGGCGATGGAATGTCCGAGCGAGATGCGAACGCCGGCCTTGGCGAGCTGCGCGATCGCGCCTTTCGGCATCTGCTCGGGCGCGAGTGTGATCAGCGTGACGCCTTTGCGCGGCTTGGTGAGCAGCGCGATATCGGCCGGCGTGATTTTCCGGATGAATTTCGTCTCGTGCACGCCGGGCCGTTCCGGTGAGATGAATGGGCCTTCCAGGTGAATGCCGAGCACGCTCGGCTCGCGATCCATGGCGATCTGCACGGCCTCAATTGCAGCGGGCATCTTTCCGGCGGCGTCGGTGATGAAGGTCGGCAACAATCCCGTCGTCCCGAATCTCCGGTGCGCGCGGGCAATGGTTGCAACCGCTTCCGGCGTCGGGCTGTCATTGAACAGCACGTCACCGCCGCCATTCACCTGCACGTCGATGAAGCCGGGCGCGAGCCATGCGCCGGAGGGGAGCGTCTGAACCGGCGCGCCACGCGGAATTTGATCCAGGGACACATTGCCGACGATATTCTCGCCTTCGATCAGTACCGCCGCATCGTGGCGCATGGTCACGCCGTCGAAGATGTGGTCCGCCGCCACAGCCTGCGTCGCTTTATTGTTCATCGCGTTCGCGTGACTTTCCGCAAATGCCGCGGCTGATCGACATTGGTGCCCCGGCGGCCGGCCAGCATGACCAATAATCCATACAGGCTTTGGATCAAACAAATAGCGTCGGCCTCGGGGTGTTCGGGCGACAAGGATGGAAGATTTCCCGCGCTTTCGGTTGTGCCGGTGAAAAAGACCGATGCGCCTTTGCCGCCCAAGTCGGCCGCGAGCTCGGCCAACCCCTTCGCTGCCGCGTCGGTCGGCATAAAGATCAGCACCGGATAATGCGTATCCACCAACGACACCGGGCCATGCATGAATTCGGCGCCGCTGAAAGGCTCGGCCGGCAGGTCGCAGGTCTCCTTGAATTTCAGCGCCGCCTCGCGCGCGATCGCCAGCGTCGGCCCCCGGCCCAGCGTCAGCAGGCTGGTCGCGGCGGCCAGCGCATCGAGCGCGATGCTCCAATCGAGGTCGGAGGCTGCTGCCAGCCGGTCCGGCAAGTCTTCGAGCGCCGCGGCGAAATCTGCATCTTCCGTCCATGCCGCAGTCAGCCGCAGCAACGCGGCGAGCGAGCCCACGAAAGTCTTGGTAGCCGCCACGCTGTGCTCGAGCCCGGCGCCGATCGGCAGCACGATGTCGGAATCCACCGCCAGCGGGCTGGCGGTGTCGTTCACCATCGCCACCGTGATCGCGCCGGACGCCTTCGCCATGCGCGCGGATTCGACCAGGTCATCGCTGCGGCCGGATTGCGAGATGGAAAGGAAGAGCTGATCTTTCAGCCGCATCTGCGTGCGGTAGACGCTGGCGATATTGGGCGCCGCCGGCGCGCAAACGATTCCGAGATGCCGCTCGAACAGATGCTTGCCGAAGGTGGCGGCATGCGCCGAGCTGCCGCGGGCGCATGTCACCACCACGTCGGGCGGCCGGCGTCTGAGCCGCGCGGCCAATTCCGCCAGCGGGGCGGCGAGCGCTTCCGCTTGGCGCCGCACCACCACGGGCGCCTCGCGGAATTCCGTCGCCATCTGGCGATCGTGCTGGTCCATCAGGCCCGCTCGAGCAGCGGTGAGCGAGGGTGCACGGCGGTCTGCCGCGCCAGACGCAGCGCGCCATCCAATGCATCGCCTTCCGGCGCAACGAGATGAGATTTGGTGACTGGCGACAGCCAGGGTGCGACATGCTCGGCCAGGCCGCCGACCACCGACAGCCGCTGCGTGCCGACCGAAATCAGGCGTTCCGCCAGGCGGTCGATATGGACTGCAGCCATTCGCATAAGCTCCCGGCCGACACGGTCGTTTTGCGCCGCATGTTCCACGATCAGCGGCGCAAGCGAGCCGAGATCGCGCGGCGAAGCATTGAGCGTCCATTGCAGGATAGCATGCGGGTCCTGCTCGAACCGCGCGAAAAGCGCGCGCAATAGCGGCGACCAGTCGATCCGCCCGTCATAGGCCCAGAGCAGCTGGCGCAGCGCTTCATGGCCGATCCAGGCGCCGCTGCCTTCATCGGAGATCGGCCAGCCCCAGCCGCCGATGCGATAATGCAGCCCTTTGCGCTCCGCCCAACCGATGCTGCCGGTGCCGATGATGATGATCCCGCCGTCGCGGCCGCCATGCGCGCCGACACAGGCGGCATGCGCATCGGTGGTCACGATCGCCCGGCGGAAAGGATGCGGATAATCCTGCGCCGCCGCCAGATGCTTGGGCTCGCTCGCCCCGGCGAGCGCGAGGCAGGCGGTGACGCGGGAGGAATCCTTGCTTGAGAGACCGGCCTGGACGAGGCATTCTGTGGTGGCCTGGAGAATCGCTGAAAAGCTGCGTTCCAGGCCGAAGCGGATGTTGGCCGGACCGGCGGTTGCTTCGCCGAGTTTTGCGCCCGTAGCGTCGCTCAGGCGCACCCGGCATCGCGTGCCGCCGCCGTCAACACCGAGTAAAAGCGCGTTTGGGCCCAAGGGACGCAACTCCGAGCACTCCGTTTCCCTAGCCCCATCAAGTTGTTAACGCGCCAGAACGAATTTGGATCACTCGCGTTATCCCAAGCGGCTAAAGTCCTGTGGGGAGCCATGAATACCGAGCGTCCGAGCCCGCGTTACTCAAATCTCGACCTCTGGGAGCCCGCGGACATCCTGGACGCCATGATTGAGGGACAACTGGCCGCGGTCGCCGCCGTGCGCGCGGTGCGGCCGGCGATTGAGCGGGCGGCAATCGCCACCGAAGCCCTGCTGAAGGAAGGCGGACGCCTGATCTATGCCGGCGCCGGCACCTCCGGACGCCTGGCGGTGCAGGACGGCGCCGAGTTGATGCCCACCTTCAGCTGGCCGGAAGACCGGCTGCTCCTCTTCATGGCCGGCGGCCAGGACGCCATGACCCGCGCCGTGGAAGGCGCCGAGGACGAATTCGAGCACGCGCATCGGCTGGTGCAGGATCACGAGGTCGGGGCGAAAGACGTGCTGATCGCGGTCGCGGCCAGCGGCACCACGCCCTTCACGCTCGCTTGCCTGCGCGAAGGCAAGAAGCGCGGCGCGCTCACCATCGGCATCGCGAATAATCCGGATACCCCGCTGCTGAAGGAAGCCGATCATCCGATCTGGCTCGATACCGGCGCCGAGCCGATCGCCGGCTCGACCCGCATGAACGCCGGCACCGCGCAGCGCATTACGTTGAACGTTTTATCTTCGCTGGTGATGGTGCTGCTCGGCCGCGTCTACGACGGCCTGATGGTCGACTTGCAGGCGGTGAACGAGAAGCTGGTGCAGCGCAGCCAGCGTATTTTGACGAAGCTCACCGGCCATGGCGGTGACGACGCCCGCGCCGCGCTGGCCTTGGCAGGCGGCAATCTGAAGGTCGCGGTCCTGCTGTTGCATGGCTGCGACCTGAACGAGGCCAACGACATCCTCAATCGCGCCGGCGGGCAATTGCGCGCGGCGCTCAGCCTGGTGGATAAACCGGCGAAGGAAAGCCAGCGCCCGCAATATTCCGGCCGCGTGGCGGCGCCCGCGATCGGCGGCCGCTTTCCGGAAGACGACTAGCCGTTTCCCGCGGACGTTAGCCAGTCCGCTCGTCACCGCCGGAGTTGATCCGGCAATCCAACATCTTCGGAAGAAGGTGGATGCGCGGGTCAAGCCCGCGCATGACGAAGAAAATGATGCGGCGGCTGGCGATCCGCCGCCGGCGCTGTCATGATCGCGCTTGCGATGGGACCGGGCGCGGAGCGAGCGGGCGAGGGGACGGTGCAAGACGGGGCGGCCTTGCCGCCGCGCGCGATTGCCACGCTGCGCGGCGTCGGCAAAACCTTTCCCAGCGGCGTCACCGCGATCAAGAATCTCGATCTCGATATCCGGCAGGGCGAGTTCGTCTCACTGCTCGGGCCTTCCGGCTGCGGCAAGTCCACCGCGCTGCGCATGCTGGCGGGTCTCGTTCCGCCCTCTCGCGGCACTGTCGAGTGGCGCGACGAAAAGCTGCCGGGGGATCTGAGCTTCGTGTTCCAGGAGCCGACGCTGATGCCTTGGGCGACGGTCGCCGGCAATGTGCGGCTGCCGCTGATGCTGCTCGGGCGCGACAAGCAATCCGCGGCGCCGCGGGTGCAGCAGACGTTGGAACGCGTCGGGCTCGGTGCTTTCGCGCGCGCTTACCCGCGCGAATTGTCCGGCGGCATGATGATGCGGGTCTCCATTGCCCGCGCGCTGGTCACCGACCCGAAGCTGCTGCTGATGGATGAACCTTTTGCCGCGCTCGACGAGATCACGCGCTTCAAGCTCAATAACGACTTGCTCGCGTTATGGCGGGAGCTGCGCAAGACGGTGGTCTTTGTCACCCATTCGGTGTTCGAATCCGTCTATCTGTCGCAGCGCATCGTGGTGATGATGCCGCGGCCCGGACGGGTGTTTCAGGAGATCGTCATCGACGCGCCTTATCCGCGCGACGAGAGTTTCCGCACCTCGGCGGAATATGCCGCGCTTTGCCGGATGGTGTCGCAGGCATTAGCGGCCGGGGCGGATGAGGGCCGATGATGGGCTGTTATCCAAAACACCCCAATAGGCTTCCTGCTGAGGAGTGCACGCAGTGCGCGTCTCGAAGCAGGGGCCGCCACCAACCCTGCGTGAACCCAAGGGTCGGCACTATTGGTGCGCAAGTCGGCTATAGCCAACTTGCGATCCTTCGAGACGCGGCTTTCAGCCCGTCCTCAGGCTGAGGGCGGAGGAAACCCGATGACCGAGCGCGGCCTCCGTATTTCACTCCCCGCCATCGCGCTGGCGCTCGGCCTGTTGGCCTGGGATCTGGTGGTGCGGATCAAGGGCATTCCGCCTTATGTGCTGCCGTCACCGGGCCTGGTCTTCGCCACGCTGTTTTCCGATTGGTCGATCCTCGGCCCCTCACTCGCGGTGACGCTGCTCACGACGCTGCAAGGCTTCCTCCTGGCCTTGATCGGCGGCGTCGGGCTGGCGGTGCTGTTCAACCAGTCGCGGCTGGTCGAATATTCGCTGTATCCCTATGCGGTGGCGCTGCAGGTGACGCCGGTGGTGGCGATCGCACCGTTGCTCCTGATCTATCTGCCGCAGCCCGCCGCGGTTTTGGCTTGCGCCTGGATCGTCGCCTTCTTCCCGGTGCTGGCGAACACCACGCTCGGGCTCAATTCGGTGGAGCGCAATCTGGTCGACCTGTTCCGGCTTTACGGCGCGTCGCGCTGGCAGATCTTGCGTCACCTCAAGCTGCCGTCGGCGCTGCCTTACATCCTGGGCGGCATGCGCATCGCGGGCGGACTGGCGCTGATCGGGGCTGTGGTGGCGGAAATCGCCGCCGGCTCGGCCGGTGCGGGCTCCGGGCTCGCCTATCGCATCGCCGAGTCCGGCTATCGGCTGGACATTCCGCGCATGTTCGCGGCGCTATTGTTGCTGTCGGTCGTCGGGGTCGCGATCTTCTTCGCGCTCACTTTGCTGTCGCAGCTCGTGCTGCGCCGCTGGCATGAGAGCGCGCTGCAGCCGGAAGGCTAGCGCAGGCCGGCTAGATAGAGCGCCATTCCGGCGAGCGAGCAGGCCGCCAGCGTCATCATCATTCCCGCGTTGAAGCGGAAGATCGCGACGGCGGCGGCGATCGACAAAGCCAGCGCCCAGGGATCGACGCTGCCCAGCACCGGCGCGACGAAATCGAAGCCATAGCCGCGCACCGGCCGCACCTGTTGAAAGATCGTGTGGATCGCGAACCATAATGCAAGATTGAGAATGACGCCGACTACCGCCGCGGTGATCGCCGACAGCGCGGCGCTCAGCGATTTATTGCCGCGCAATTTTTCGATGAAGGGTGCGCCGAGGAAGATCCAAAGAAAGCATGGCGCGAAGGTCACCCAGGTGGCGAGCAGGCCGCCGAGCGTTCCCGCCAGCATCGGCGTCAGCGTGCCGGGATCGCGAAACGCCGCCATGAAGCCCACGAATTGCAGCACCATGATCAGCGGGCCCGGCGTCGTCTCCGCCATGCCGAGGCCGTCCAGCATCTCGCCGGGGTTGAGCCAGCGATAATTCTCCACCGCCTCCTGGGCGACATAAGCCAGCACCGCATAGGCGCCGCCGAAGGTGACCAGCGCCATCTTGCTGAAGAAGACCGCGATCTGGCTGAAGACGTTGTCGCTTCCGAACGTCAGCAGCAGCGCGGCAACCGGCGCAAGCCACAGTGTCAGCCAGGTCGCGGCGACCCGCAGCGAGCGCGTCACCGTTGGCCGTACGTGATCGGGGGCTTCGTCGCCGAGCAGGCTGTCCACCACGGCCGCGTCCTTGCCGCTCACGCCGTGCCCATCGCCGACCTGGAACGCGCTCCAGTTGAACCAGCCGCCGAGGAAGCCGATCAAGGCCGAGCCGAAGATAATGACGGGGAAGGCGACGTCGAGAAAGAAGATGCAGAAGAAAGCCGCGCCTGCGAGCGCGATCATGACATTGTTTTTGAGCGCGCGCTTGCCGACGCGCACAACCGCTTCCACCACGATGGCGAGCACGGCGGCTTTCAGGCCGAAGAACAGCGCCGCCACGATGCCGACCTGTCCATAGGCGGCATAGACATAGCTCAGCGCCATGATGGCGATGATGCCGGGTAAAATGAAAAGTCCGCCCGCCAACAGCCCGCCGCGCATCCGGTGCATCAGCCAACCGACATAGGTGGCGAGCTGCTGCGCCTCCGGCCCCGGCAGCAACATGCAGTAATTCAAGGCATGCAGGAAACGGGTTTCGGAGATCCAGCGTTTCTCCTCCACCAGGATGCGATGCATCACCGCGATCTGACCCGCCGGCCCGCCGAAGCTCAGGGCGGCGATGCGCAACCAGACGCGGAATGCTTCGCCCCAGGAAACCCCATGCTTGAATGTGGTGGACCGGCTGGTCGATTCGGCCGCGGACATATCTTCAACCTCCCTCGTTCTCCGAAGGAGGCGGTGCTTGGGCTCGCGAGCCTTGGAGAGCGGGGCGACCGCCGCAGGCCCCGCGCGATTTCTTAGCGTAAGCCCATGATCGGAACAATAGCGTGCCCGCATCGCTGCTCAGACTATTGACCCCTCGCGGATTTCGCCTCGGCTCATTAAGTTGCGGTCTTCCCGCCCTCGCATCCCGCCGCATTCCATGAAAGACCTCCACCACGAACGCCGCCAGCGGCTCACCGGCATCGCCTTGATGTGCGGAGCCGTCGCTTTGTTCGCGCTTCTGGATACGGTGGCGAAATATCTCAGCGCGCAGATGCCGACCTCACAGATTGTCGCGGCTCGCTACATCACCGCGTTCTTGCTGGCGTTGGTGCTGGTCAATCCGATCACGCATCCGCGGCTCATGGTCACTCGCCGGCCGGTGCTGCAGATCGTGCGCTCGGTGCTGATGCTCGCCACGACGGTGCTCAACTTCATCGCGTTGCGCTATCTGCAGCTTGACCAGACCCTGTCGATCATGTTTTCGGCGCCGTTCCTGGTGGCCCTGCTGGCCGGACCCGTGCTTGGCGAAAGGCTTGACTGGCGCCGCTGGGCGGCCATCGCCGTCGGCTTTGCCGGCGTGCTGCTCGTGACGCGTCCCGGGACCGGCGGCATCCATCCAGCCGCGCTGCTCATGTTTGCCGGCGCGCTCTGTTACGCCGTCTACGGGATCATGACCCGCGCCCTTGCGAGCACCGATTCCAACGAAACGACGTTGTTTTACACCAACCTGGTCGGCGTCATCTGCATGCTGCCGATCCTGCCTTTCGTCTGGACGCCGCCGCAAGATGCCCTTTCGTGGGCACTGATGCTGGTGATGGGATTCCTCGGCGGCCTCGGGCATTATCTGCTGATTGTCGGCCATCGGCTCGCGCCTGCGTCGGTGTTGTCGCCCTTCATCTACAGCCAGATGGTCTGGATGATACTGCTGGGCTATTTCGTCTTCGGCGATGTGCCCAACCATTGGACGCTGACCGGCGCCGCGATCGTGATCGCCTCCGGCCTGTACCTGATCCACCGCGAGCGTCGTAGGCGCGTAGTACCTCCCGCGCCGGATATTGTGGTCTAGGATTACGCTTTATTGATGTGAGCGTCCAATGCCCAGGCTTCGTGTCAATAGCTTCGCCATATCGCGTGATGGCTATGGCGCCGGACCCGGACGCGGCAGTTCCTTGTGGCAGCGCATAGCTGGCAATGCAGCAAGACACGAGAGGATAGTTCCATGTATGACAACCTGCTCGCGGGCGTGCCGACCGACCTTTGGATCGGCGGCAGATGGCGCAAATCGTCGGACGGCCAGCGCTTCGACGTGATCGACCCGGCGACCGAGAACGTGATCACCTCGGTTGCCAGCGCTACGGTGGAGGATGCCAAGGCCGCGGTCGATGCCGCGAGCGAAGCCCTTCCTGCCTGGGCGGCGAAGAAGCCGCGCGAACGCGGCGAAATCTTGCGCAAGGCCTTCGAGCTGATGATGCGCGATGCCGAGCGCATCGCAAAGCTGATGACGCTGGAGAATGGCAAGGCGCTGCCGGACGCGCGGGCCGAGGTGTCCTATGCCGCCGAATTCTTCCGCTGGAACGCGGAAGAGGCGGTGCGCAATCTCGGCCAACTTTATCACGCGCCCGCTTCCGGCGCCCGCACGCTGGTGCATCATCGGCCGGCCGGCGTCGCTGTGCTGGTGACGCCGTGGAATTTTCCCGCCGCGATGGCGACGCGCAAGATCGGTCCCGCGCTCGCGGCCGGCTGCACCGTCATTCTGAAGCCCGCTTCCGACACGCCGCTGACCATGCTGGCGCTGATGCCGATCCTGCAGGAAGCGGGCGTGCCGGCCGGCGTGGTCAATGTCATTCCCTCGCGCTCGTCGGGCAAAGTGGTGAGCGCCATGCTGCACGATCCGCGCGTGCGCGTGCTGTCCTTCACGGGATCGACGGAAGTCGGCCGCAAGCTGCTGCACGAGGCGGCGGATAACGTCATCAAGCCGGCCATGGAGCTCGGCGGCAATGCGCCCTTCATCGTGTTCGAGGATGCCGATATCGACGCGGCGGTCGATGGCGCGATGATCGCCAAGATGCGCAACATGGGAGAGGCCTGCACGGCGGCCAACCGCTTCCTGGTGCACGCAACGGTGCAGGAGGAGTTTTCCAGCAAGCTCACGGAGCGGATGAAAGCCCTCAAATTAGGCAACGGACTCGACGACGGCGTTGCGGTCGGGCCGCTGATCAACAAGGACGGACGCGACAAGGTGGTGGCGCTGGTCGAGGACGCGGTGAAGAAAGGCGCGAAAGTGCTCACCGGCGGCAAGCTGCCGGACGGCAAGGGATATTTCTATCCTCCGACCGTGCTGGTGGACGTGCCGGACGGCGCAAAAATGCTGGAGGAGGAGATTTTCGGGCCGGTCGCCGCCATCCAGAGCTTCACGTCCGAGGAAGAGGCGATCCGGCGCGCGAATGATACCATCTACGGGCTTGTCGCCTATCTCTATACCCGCGATCTTGCCCGCGGCATGCGGGTCTCGGAACAGCTCGAATGCGGAATGGTCGGGCTGAACCGCGGCCTCGTCTCCGATCCGGCGGCGCCTTTCGGCGGCATGAAGCAGAGCGGCATCGGCCGCGAAGGCGCGCATGAAGGCCTGATGGAGTTTTTGCAGACGCAATATATTTCGACCAACTGGTGAGGGAATGGCGAGCGAAAAACCTGACGTGCTGGTCCTCGGGCCGGAAAAACCCACGATCGTCGACGGCCTGTCGCCGCGGTTCACGTTGCACAAGGCCAATGACGTCGCGACCGTCAATGCGCTGGTGCCCAAGCTTGCGCCGCGCCTGCGCGCGATTGCGATTTCCGTCAGCGGGCCGTTCGGGCGCGTCGACGAAGCGCTGATGTCGCGGCTGCCCAAGCTCGAAATCGTCTCCAGCTTCGGCGTCGGCTACGATCATATCGACGCCGCCTGGGCGGGAAAGCATGGCATCGTCGCAACCCATACGCCGGACGTGCTGAATGAAGAGGTCGCCGACACGGCCATGGGACTTCTGCTTTGCACCGTGCGGCAGCTTCCGCAGGCGGACCGCTTCCTGCGTCGCGGCGAGTGGCTGAACGGAGAATTTCCCCATACCGAGACGCTGCGCGACCGCACGGTTGGCATCGTCGGCCTCGGCCGCATCGGCAAGGCGATCGCGCGCCGGCTCGATGCCTCCAACGTTCCGGTGGCCTATCACGGGCGCAACCGGCAGCCGGACGTGGCCTATCGCTACTATCCCGATCTGGTGGAGATGGCGCGTGAAGTGGACGTGCTGCTGGTGATCACGCCCGGCGGCCCCGGCACCAAGCATCTCATCAATGCGCAGGTGCTGGAGGCGCTCGGGCCGAACGGCATCCTCATCAACGTCGCGCGCGGTTCGGTGGTGGACGAGGCGGCGCTGATCGAGGCTTTGCAGAAGAAAAAAATATACGCCGCCGGCCTCGACGTTTTCGCCGATGAGCCCCGCGTTCCGCAGGCGCTGATCGACATGGAACAGGTCGTGCTGCTGCCGCATGTCGGCTCGGCCTCGGTCTATACCCGGCGGGTCATGGACCAGCTGGTAGTCGATAACCTGCTCGCCTGGGCCGATGGCAAGCCGCCGTTAACCCCGGTACCGGAAACGCCCTGGCCCGGCAGGTGGAGTGGAGCCGCAAGCTGAGCTATCATCGCCGCATGTTGAATTTGCGAATAGCTGCGCTCGCCACCGCCGTTATCGCGCTTCCGGCCGGCGTTTGCGCGCAAAGCGCGCAGCCGTCCGACGAAGCCAAGGAAATGGCGGGCAGCTGGGAAATCTCCAACGCCGACCGCGACAAGCTCTGCACGGTGACGCTGACGCCTGAGCCGGCGCCGGGCGGAATGAAGCTCGCCTTCGAGCCGGCCTGCGCCGAAGCCTTCGAGGTAACCAAGGGCATCAAGGCCTGGCGGCTCGACAAGGACGGCCTGCATTTCGTCGATTCGAAAGGCCGCGCGCTGATCCATCTCGACGAAGTGGAGAAGGGCATGTTCGAAGGCATGCGCCCGGGCGAGGGCCGCTATTTCGTGCAGAGCCTCGCGGCGGTGCGCGCCGAAGCCAAGCCGGAGCAAGTCTTCGGCGAGTGGCAGGTCAGCCGCGGCACCGATGAGGCGATCTGCGTCATCACCCTTTCCAACAAGCCGGCCGCGGAGAATTTTTCGCTTGAGCTGAAGCCGGGTTGCGGCGCGCTGGTGACCGGATTCAATCCGGCGTCCTGGCACCTGGAGCGCGGGGAATTGGTCATCTCTTCGGCCCGCGGCTCCTGGCGCTTCGAGGAAGCCGGCGAGATCGCCTGGCGGCGCGTGCCGGAAGGCACCGATCCGCTCTGGCTGGTGCGGCAGGTGGATGCACCGGCGCCCGAGGGCGGCTAGGCGCGGGTTTTCCGCTTATTGCTTTGATTCCAAAGCTAACTTTGTCGCTGTAACCAAAAATGAACCATAACGGTCCATGATTTCCCATGACGGCTTCACCTTGCAGATTTCCGGCTAACGACCAATGGATTACTGGCGACTGATCGACTTAACGGGATGGGCGCTGGTGGCGGCTGGATTGGTTGGATTCATGCTGTTCAAGCGCCGGATTGCCGCTGCTCGCAGGTGGTCAGCAAGAAAAGATGTCCTCAAGGTGGTGTTGGACAACATGCCGTTCGGCGTGGTGATGTTCAATGCTGACCGCAAGCTGATCGTTTGCAATAAAAAATATACCGAGGTCTACGGTCTGCCGCCCGAACTTGCACTACCGGGCACAAGTCAGAACGATATTTTACAGTTCAGAATTGCGAACGGGATCCACGCTGGTCCCGACGCGAAACAATATATGGAAGATCGCGTCGCGGTCGCCTCGGCCGGAAAGCCTCGGCAGAGTATTCTCGAGCTGAGCACGGGCAGAATTCTTTCCGTGCGCCATTGCCCTCTGCCGGATGGGGGATGGATTTCCACGCACGAGGATATCACAGAGCTGTCGACGATGCAGAATGAGCGCCAGCGCCGGTCTGCCGTCGATTCTGCCATCAAGGAATTTCGGCAGAAGGCGGCCGATCTTGTCGAAGGCGTCAAGCGCAGCATCGGGTCGATGCGCGATACCGCTTCGACGCTTCTTGCCACGTCCCAGCGCACTTC
>DASSPI010000148.1:0-6989 GCA_035699705.1 Xanthobacteraceae bacterium | reverse complement strand
ATTTCCGAAGCGGAAGCCGAGCCGCCGTTGATCAGCACGATGATCGGCTTGGTCTTCGCCAGATCGCCGGGCTTGGCGTTGCGGCGCTGCGTCTCTTCCACGTTGCGCCCGCGGGTGGAGACGATCTCGCCCTTGTCGAGGAAGGCGTCCGACACCGAGATCGCCTCCTCCAGCAGACCGCCGGGATTGTTGCGCATGTCGATGACATAGCCCTTGAGCTTGTCGTTCGGGATCTGCGTCGACAGTTCGGTGATCGCGCGCTTGAGGCCTTCGGTGGTCTGCTCGTTGAACTGCGTCAGCCGGATATAGGCGACGTCGTCCTCCACGCGCGTGCGCACCGACCGCACGCGGATGACGTCGCGCACCAGCGTGATCTCGAGCGGAGCGTCCTTGCCCTTGCGCATGACCTTCAGGCGGATCTTGGTATTGGGCGCGCCGCGCATCTTCTCGACCGCCTGGTTCAGCGTCAGGCCCTGCACGGCATCGTCATCGAGATGCGTGATGATGTCGTTGGCGAGGATGCCGGCCTTGGCGGCGGGCGTGTCGTCGATCGGCGCCACCACCTTGATCAGCCCGTCTTCCATGGTGACTTCGATGCCGAGACCGCCGAACTCGCCGCGCGTCTGCACCTGCATGTCGCGGTAGCTCTTGCCGTCCATGTAGCTGGAATGCGGATCGAGGCTGGAGAGCATGCCGTTGATCGCGTATTCGACCAGCTTGCCATCCTCGGGCTTCTCGACATAGTCGGCGCGCACGCGCTCGAACACGTCGCCAAACAGGTTGAGCTGCTTGTAGGTATCGGCTGCCGCTGCTTTCGCGCTGGAGCCAAGCAGGATCAGCTTTGGCTGCGTCGCCACCAGCATCAGGGCCGCACCGCCAACAGCACCGAGGAGAAGGAGAGAGGTCTTGCGCATCATCCGCGAACCTTTTCACTTTCGCTTGTTGCCCACCATGGGCTGGGATCGATCGGCGTTCCGTCCTTACGAAACTCAATATAGAGCACGGGCTGACTCGGGGTCGTCGTGGCCGCAGCGGCGGCAATTTGCCCCCCGCTTCCCATAGCAGCCACCGGCTCGCCGGTCAGGACAAATTGTCCGGGGTCAACGGAAATCCGTTCCATCCCCATCAGCAGGACATGATACCCGCCGCCTGCGTTCAGGATCAAGAGTTGTCCGTAGGACCGGAACGGACCAGAGTAAACGACGAGCCCGTCACACGGGGCTGTGACCTGGGCGCCGGGCCGGGCCGCGATGGCGAGGCCCTTTTCGGCCCCTCCCATGCTGTCGGGATCGCCAAAGTTCCGGATTTTGACGCCGTTAACCGGCAACGGCAGCAATCCGCGGGCGGAACTGAAGATCACCGCCGGCCCAAGCCGTCCGGGATCCGTTTGGCTGCCGGGAACCGTGCGCCCTTCGAGGGCGGCGCGGGCGGCGGCACGGGCCGAGCGGGTGTCGCTGTCGAGGCCCTGTTCCAGCTTGGCGATCAGATCCTTCAGATTGTCCGCCTGCCGCGCCAGCGCGATCGCCCTTTGCCGCTCCGCCTCGAGCTCGCTTTCCGCCGCCGTCATTCTTTTCTGCCGGCCTTCCACCAGCAGCGCGAGCCGCTGCTGATCGCTCGCCAGCGCCGCGAGATCGCGCGCGAGCGCGTCGCGCTCGGTGGCGATTTCCTTCCGCAGGCGCACGAGTTCCGCCAGATCGCTGGCGAGAGCCTCCGCCTGCTGCCGCATCTCCGGCAGCACGGCGCCGAGCAGGATGGCGCTGCGCACCGATTGCAGCGCGTCCTCCGGCTGCACGATCACCGCGGGCGGCGGACGCCGGCCCATGCGTTGCAGGGCGGCGAGCACTTCCGCCAGCACCGCGCGGCGTCCCTCGAGCGATTTGCGGATCGCGCTCTCGCTTTGATCGAGCGGCTTGAGCCGCGTCTCGGTCGCGGCGATGCGCTGCTCGACGCTGCGCACGCGCGCGGCGGTATCGATCAACTGCTCATTAAGTTTGCGCCGATCGCCGGCGATGGCGTCGATCTCCTCGCGCAGCTTGGCTTCCGCTTCGAGCGCCTTTTTGCGTTCGGCCTGCAGCGCCTCGTATTCCTGGTCGCGCTGCGAAAGCGCATCCTGGCTGACGCCGCCGCGCAAGGCGGGCCGGTTCTGCGCAAACGAGACCGCGGTTTGAAATGCGGCCGCGGCAAGGCCGATCGGCAGGGCGAAAGCCGCCGCCTTGAGCGACCTGTTGTGCAGAGAAGGGATCATTCCCACCGGGTTACCGCGCCTGTTGCCGGCCCAAAGACATTCCGAATCGACCGGATTTAAGGCCAAGCCGAGAAAAACCTAAACTTCTCATCCTGAGGAGCTTTCTTCCTTGTCAGCGTCCGCGAAGGCGGACGATCCAGTAATCGGTGCCGTTTGCGATTTACCGGATGCCCCGCCTGCGCGGGGCATGACGGCCCTGCTTTACCCCCGGTGATAGGGATGGCCGGCCAGCAGCGTGGCGGCGCGATAGACCTGTTCCAGCAGCATGATGCGCACCAGCTGATGCGGCCAGGTGGCCGCCCCGAAGGCCAGCCGCAGGTCGGCGCGGTCGCGCAGCGTCGCCGCCAGCCCGTCGGCGCCGCCGATGACAAAAACCGCCGCCGGGCGTCCGGCGTCGCGCCAGCGCGTGATTTCCTTGGTGAATTCCAGGCTGCCGAGGCTCTCACCGCGTTCGTCGAGCACGATGGTGACGGCGCCTTCCGGGATCACGTTGGCGAGCGCGATCGATTCCTCGATCATGCGCTTCTCGACCTCGCGCGCCTTGCTTTCCCGGATTTCGATGATTTCGATGCCGCGGAATCCGACGCCGCGACCGGCATCGGCGGCGCGCTTGCGGTAGCGCTCCGACAGGTCCCGTTCGGGACCTTGCTTCAAGCGGCCCACGGCGGCGACGACAATGCGCATGGCGCCGCGCCGCCGCTTAGCGCGCGATCAGCAAAAGTGGGTACCGGTTTCCACTTCGCCGGATCATGCGCTGTTCAGCTCGCCCGGCGACCGTCCGGCCGTGCGCCCGACCACATCTTTTCAAGATTGTAGAAGGATCGCACTTCGGGACGGAAGACGTGGACGATCACGTCGCCTGCGTCGATCAGGACCCAGTCGCAATGCGGCATGCCTTCGACGCGCACATCCGGCAGGCCGGCCTTGCTCAGATCCTTGAGCAGGTTGTCCGCGACGGCGCCGACATGGCGGTTCGACCGGCCGGAAGTCACGACCATGTAATCGCCGATCGAGGTTTTGCCGCGGAGATCGAGGGTGAGGGTATCCTCGGCCTTCATGTTTTCAAGCGAGGCGAGGACTAGGCGCAACGTCTCGTCGGCGGCAGGACGCGCTTTCGAGACGGGTTCGGGCGCGCTACGGGTGCGGGCCCGAGAAGTTGCAAGGGTGGACAGTGGTCCTTTTCCTTTCGCTGCCTTTGCGCCCCGATTCACGCCGGGGCCCTGACAGGATATGGCCCGATCCTTAACGGTTTCAAGCTTTTCCATGGATTTTTCGCCGCAGGGCGGTGGACGACAGCGGCGATTTCAGGCCGTGTAAATAGGTCCAGGCCGGCGGCTTGCGGACGGGCAGGGTTTTCGCCGCCGATTCGGGGATTCGCCAGCGCCCCAAAGCCAGTGCGGCAATACCTCCGGTGGCATAGAGGCTGGGGCCCAGCCGGTCGACCACCGCGATCGGCATCAGGCCGGCGATCTCCCGCCATTTCTGCCAGCGATGGAAGCTGCGCAGATTATCGGCCCCCATGATCCAGACGAAATGCACGCCCGGGCAGCGGCGGCGCAGAAATGAAACCGTCTTGAATGTGTAATGACTGCCGATGGCGGCTTCGAACCCGGTGACATGAATACGCGGATGGCGGGCGAAGGCCTTGATGGCGCGGATGCGTTCGTTCAGCGGCGTCAGCCCGCGCGTATCCTTGAGCGGATTGGCCGGTGTCACCAGCCACCAGACCCGGTCGAGGCCGAGCCGCTTCATGGCCAGCAGGCAGGCGCCGAGATGCGCCTCGTGCGGCGGATTGAAGGTGCCGCCGAACAGCCCGATCCGCATGCCTGCGGCATAGGGGGGCAGTTGCAATCGAGGCGCGACTCGCTCCCCCCTTGTGGGGGAGGGTTGGCGAGGGGGTTTTTCGCTGTTCATGGATTAAAAGCAGGCCCCACCCGGCGCTGCGCGCCGACCTCCCCGCGAGGGGGAGATGAAGAAAAGATCACGGCCGGATCTGTCCGCTTCCGCGCACCCGGTATTTGAAGCTGGTGAGTTGCTCCGCGCCGACCGGCCCGCGCGCATGCAGTTTGCCGGTGGCGATGCCGATCTCCGCGCCGAAGCCGAACTCGCCGCCGTCGGCGAATTGCGTGGAGGCATTGTGCAGCACGATGGCGGAATCCACTTCGCTCAGGAATTTCTCCGCCGCCCGCTGGTCCTCGGTGACGATGGAATCGGTGTGGTGCGATCCGTAATGTTCGATATGCGCGATCGCGCCGTCGACGCCGTCGACCACTTTTGCGGCAATGATGGCGTCGAGATATTCGGTCGACCAATCCTCGTCGCTCGCGGGCTTTACGCGCGCGTCCACGCCGCGCGTCGCCTCGTCGCCGCGGATCTCGCAGCCGGCTTCGATCAGCATGGCGACCAGCGGCTGCAGATGCGTCGCCGCCACCGCGCGATCCACCAATAAGGTCTCGGCAGCGCCGCAGACGCCGGTGCGCCGCATCTTTGCGTTCAGCACGATCGATTTCGCCATGTCGAGCGAAGCCGCCTTGTCGACATAGACGTGGTTGACGCCTTCCAGATGCGCGAAGACCGGAATGCGCGCTTCGGTCTGCACCCGCCCGACCAAACCCTTGCCGCCGCGCGGCACGATCACGTCGATCGCGCCCTCGAGTCCCTGCAGCATCAGGCCGACCGCGGCGCGGTCGCGGGTCGGAACGATCTGGATCGCCTCGGCAGGCAGCCCGGCTGCGCGCAGGCCAGCGGCCAATGCGGCATGGATCGCGCGGGTGGAGCGGTAGGATTCGGAGCCGCCGCGCAGGATCGCGGCGTTGCCGGCTTTCAGGCAAAGCGCGCCGGCGTCGGCCGTTACGTTGGGCCGGCTTTCATAGATGATGCCGACCACGCCGAGCGGCACCCTTACCCGCTCGATCGTCATGCCGTTGGGCCGGGTCCAGGACTCGGTCACCTTGCCGACCGGATCGGGCAGCCCGCGCACGGTGTCGATGCCGTCGGCCATGGCCTTCACCCGGCCGTCGTCGAGCATGAGGCGGTCGAGGAAAGCGGCGCTGGCGGTGCCGGCCTTGGCCTCGGCCAGGTCCTCGGCGTTGGCGGCCAGGATGGCCGCGGCCTGCATCCGCACGGCATCGGCCATGGCCGCGAGCGCGGCATTCTTCTGCGCGGCAGGCACCAGCGCGAGGGCGCGCGCGGCCGCCCGGGCCCCCCGGCCGAGCTCGCGCATGATACCGGCGATGTCGCCGGAGCCTTCGACGGTCTTCAGCGGTGCGGTCATAACCATCCAATCCCGCAGGACTTTTCAGAAGTTTTCCTACCACGTTCGATTCCTGTGGGCGAATCGCGGCGAGGGCGGAACCCGGACGGACTCCTCGCATTGGTTAGCAGGTTGCTTGCCTGGCGGTGGAGGGTGGTCATGAAGGCGGCTCGTATCCCCAATCGCGTCCCGGTCGGGACCAAATACGTCATCGAAGGCAAGCGCCGGGGCGAAGGCGAGGTGCATGTCGTCTCGCGCTATCTGGTCTTTCCGGACGGACGCCGCTTCGAGCTGCCTTCCGACGTGCCGCCGCTCGCCATGCCGCGCCGCCGGTCGGGGCGGGGCAGGAAGCGCTGATTCTCCCCACGCGAGCCTCACCGGTCTCATCCTGAACAGCCGCGCGCTTGGCGCGCGGCGTCTCGAAGGATGGCCGCGCGATCCCGGGTTTACCCGATATTTCAGATGGGACTGTTGCCGGGCGCTCCTCACCATGCGGAGCAACGGCAAACAAAAACCCCAGCCTCCGGGGGCTGGGGTTGATGGGCGGCCTCTTCGGCCGCCTTCCTACTCATTACTGTCGCACGGTGTCACGTCGCGTAGAAACAATGCGGGTCCGGCGATTTGGTTCCGGCGCCACAAGCATGGGATGGCTATGCAGGCGAGGCGGGCGCCCTGTACTGGCCATGTCGGCTTGCCGGCGTTAACCTTCGCCCGCTGAGCGCGATTGATTTGTTTTCTGCTTTTGCGTGTTGTGGGGGGCATGCGCGGTCTCATCGGTATTGCGTTAGTGCTGTTCTCCGCCCTGCCGGCTTTGGCGCAGGAGCAGCGCCCGCCGTCCTTCGTCGATGCGTCGACGGTGGTCCCCGGCCTCGTGGTCGATATGCGCTATTTCGGCGAGGATAATTTCGTCGGCCGCCGGATCGCCGGTTATCAAAAGCCTGTCTGCCTGCTGACGATCCAGGCGGCGCAGGCGCTGGCGGAGGTCGCGCGCGATCTGGAGCCGCGCGGGCTGCGGCTGAAAGTGTTCGACTGCTACCGGCCGAAACGCGCGGTGGCGCATTTCATGCGCTGGGCCAGGGCGGCCGACGATCTCAAAAGCAAACAGGTCTATTATCCCGACGTCGAGAAGAAGCAGCTGTTCGCCGAGGGCTATATCGCAGCGCGCTCCGGCCACTCGCGCGGCTCCACCGTCGATCTCACTTTGGTCGACGATTCAGGCGAGCTCGATATGGGCACGCCGTTCGATTTCCTGAGCCCGCGCTCGAATGCGCTCGACCCGGCCGTGAGCGCGCAGGCGCATCGTCATCGCATGCTGCTGGCCGCCGCCATGAGCAAGCGCGGCTTTCGTCCCTATGACAAGGAATGGTGGCACTTCAGCCTGCAGGGCGAGCCTTTCCGCGACACCTATTTCGATTTCCCGGTGCGGTAGCGTCGCCTGACAAGCGGCGCTCGAACTTATGTTCAATATTGACAGCCACGCATTGCCGCCGG
>DASSPI010000147.1:0-5344 GCA_035699705.1 Xanthobacteraceae bacterium | reverse complement strand
GCGCGGATGCATTCGCCGGCCGGAAGGAACGGCCAGGGCAAGGCGCCGGATTCGATCCGCTTGCGCAGCGCGCGGCCGAGCCGCACGCCCATATCGCCGAAGTCGCGCTGCTCACGTTCGTAGACATATTCCGCCACGCCGCCGGAGAACATGATGCCGTCGATATGCCCGAGCTCCGGGATCGGATCGGTGAGGTAAAGCTGCGCGACGTCGCGCGGCAGCGGACGGGTCTTGATGGCGTCGACCACCGCGTCCGCCATTTTCTCGGCGACGGCGTCCAGTTCCTGCGGGCTCGCACGGTCGCCCAGCTTCCAGTCGAAGCCTGCCTGCCGGGCGTGAAACTTCCCAGCCGGATCGAGGCGGATGATCTTCTGATCCTTGTCGACCACCTGCAGGCGCCCGCCGACATGGAAGGCCGCGGTCGCCAGCACCTTGCCCTTCTCCACGATGCCCAACTTGGTGGTGCCGCCGCCGATGTCGATGTTGAGGATGCGCTTTCCTTCGTCGCTCGACACCCGCGCCGCGCCGGAGCCATAAGCCGCCAGCATCGCCTCCATATGATGGCCCGCAGTGGCGGTAACGAATTCGCCGCCTTGTTCCGCCAGCACTCCGGCAATAGCTTGCGAATTCTCGCGCCGCAGCGCCTCACCGGTGAGAATGACGACGCCGGTGTCGATGTCATCGGGATGGATTTTCGCCGCGTCATAGGCGTCATCGATGATGGCGCCCAGTTTGGCTTCGTCGATGCGCTCTTCGCTGGAATAGGGCGTCAGCGCGACCGGCGATTGGAACAGGGTTTCGCGCGAGACGACGTAATAGCGGCTGGAGAGATCCTCGCCCAGGCGGCGCAGATTGATGCGGGAGAAGATGATCTGCGTGCCCGCCGAGCCGATGTCGATGCCGACGGTGTTGAGCGTGACGTGATCCTGGATCCAGAGCGGGTTGTCTTCCAACCGCTCATTCTCGTCGATCCAGTCGTGATCGTGATCGGAATCGTCCTCATGCTCATGCATGAGGTCCTGGCCATAAAGGTGGTCGGCGACTGTGTGTCCGCTCGATTTCTTCGGCTCGTCGGTGGGCATCGGGCTTTCCTTTAACGCGCAAACGTCCGGACGGCCCTTACTGTTGCCACACCCCGTGACGCTGTGGAAAACCCGGTTCCGCCGCTGAATTTCCTTCGGCAGAACAGAGTGATAAACGGATTTTCCGCGAAGGCAAGGGCCTGCGGCAGGGCGGATTTTTCGCCTTTCTACCAGCGATTTAGGGACAGATTTCAGCGCCGGCGCGGCCCCAATTCCAGCACCGCGCGCCGCCCAAAGCAGAAGCGGCGCCTTCTTGCGAAGGCGCCGCTTCTTTAGATTCAGACCCCAAGGAGGCCGTTAGCTGGTAATTACCAGTTCCGCTGGATGAAGCCGACCACGGCCCAACCGTTCGGGTCGGTCTCGACGCCATGTCGGCGCGCCTCAGCTGCCGTCAAGCGGTGCACGTCCTGATTGAGCTGCTTGTAGACCACCTCAACACCGATTTCCGCGGTCTTGCGGCTTTGGCCCCAGATCAGGTTAGCAGCGATGTCCCAGGAGTTCGCATCGCCGACACCGGTTGCGAGGAAGCCCGCGCGCGGCACGTCGATGTTCACGTAGCTGGCCATCAGGTTGGAACGCCAGAGCGGCGCCCAGTAGTGCCGCAACTGACCTTCGACCGACCACACCTTGGTGGTCTTGAAGTCCCAGCTGCCGCTGCCGTCGGCAACAAGCCAAGCGTCAACGTCAGTGAGCCGCTGCAGACCGTCGAGGAACTGACCGCGACGTTCGAAGGACGACGGGTCGTTGGCCGCGCCGCCGTTCACGCCGCAAGCGGCGTTCACGCCATCGCAGTATTGAGCCTGCAAGAGCAACTGATCCTTCGGCCCGAGCATCGGCAGGTTGAAGGTCACGCCGCCCAAGACAGCCCAGCCCGTACCTTGCTTATTGCTGTCGAAAGCCTCGTTGACGTCGAGTCTATCGCCAGCAGTGTGGATCCAGTGGAGCAAGCCGGCGATCTTCGCACTACCCCAAGACTGTTCGGTGCTCAGCGAAGCGACGATGTCGTAGAGGCGCTGCGGTCCGGGGGCGCCAATGGCCTCAAGACCAAACGGCGAAGGAACCCCGATCTCAACACCACCATCCCACGTCGCCGAGTCTTCGAGACCGATGGTGGCCTTGATGCCGCCAGGAGCCGTGAAGACGTAGGTCAACTGCATCGTGGTTTCTTTGGGGTCACCGCCGATCGCAGTCACGACGTCGTCCTGATCCCAGTACACGAACTGGGTGCCGGCGCGACCGATGAGGAAGCCGGCCCATTCGATGTAACCGCGGTGGATCAGGTTGGCCGTGCGCATGGTGCCGGTCAGCACGGGTTCGTCGTCCTGGAAGACGCCGTTGCGTTGATCGACGCGCATCTGCACGACAGCGCGGAGGGTGCCGTATTCGGTCGGGCTGCGGAAATCCCAGCCCGGACGAATCGTCCACTGCCAGCCGACGGTGTTGGAACCGCCTGCCTGAACGATGGGCTCGATAGCGCCGATACCATCTGGTTCCCAAGCTTCGCGCTCATTCTGGAAGCCGAAATTGAATTTCATGCTGCCGAAATGACGAATGCAGATATCGGTCCCAGGCAATTTGTAGAAGCCGCTGCCGTAAACAGGGCAGACTTCCACATACTGCACGGCCGCAGCAGCCTTCTTCACTGGAAGATCGGCTGCCTGCGCAGCGCCTACCGCGAGAAGACCCGCGGCAGAACCGAGCAGAACAGTTTTTAGTAACGTCATTGTTTGTCCCCCTCCTTGCGACCCCTGCATCACAAACCTCGCGCCTGCGACTTGGGTCTATGGGTTAGCTGACGTTGCCTAGAAAATACAAAACGTGGCGGATACGCCAGTGCTCCAAGGCCACAAATGGGCTTTTTCAGGCGGATAAGGGGCTTTTTTGCGGGCGGTGTTACATAAAAGGCACAAGCCCCTAACTCATTGGATAACCTGTGGAACCACCCAAGATCAAGATTTTTCCACCGCCTTCGATCGGACAGGAAAAACGAGACCCAATGGCCGGCGAAGGCTACACAACCGGCCGTTATGGCGCCCATTTCTAGGATTATTTTCGTAGCCCAACAAAGCAGCAGCGCGCGCGGCCTTTCCGCAGACGAGAGTGGTGAATTTCGGCCCGACCCGAAACCGACGCCCGCATGTTTGTTGCCCCGGCACGGCTGTTTGCGGCTCGCAGCGTTCATGATTTCAGCGGCTCGTGCGTTCATAATTTCAAGTGACTTTTCCATCGATCGCGGTTTCAATTCTCATCGGAGCGGCTCCGGCTCACGGGAGACGGCGGCACGTCATCCATTTCGGTGGGAGGCATTTTATGCGGAAGAGCACGACATTCGCGCTCGCGCTTGGTTTCAGCGCGATGCTGGCAGGAACTGCCGACGCCCAGATCAAGCTGGGCCTCGGTGCGCCGTTCACCGGGCCGAACGCCTCGTTCGGCGCGCAACTGAAGAACGGCTTTGACCAAGCGGTCGAAGACATCAATGCCAAGGGGGGTATCCAGGGCCAGAAGATCACGGCGACTTACGGCGATGACGTTTCGGATCCGAAGCAGGGCGTGTCGGTCGCCAACAAATTCGCCGCCGAGGGCGTGAAGTTCGTGGTGGGACACTTCAACTCCGGCGTCACCATCCCGGCTTCCGAGGTTTATCAAGAGAACGGCATGCTCGACATCACGCCTGCCGCCACCAATCCGAAGCTTACCGAACGCAACATGTGGAACGTCTTCCGCACCTGCGGCCGCGACGACCAGCAAGGCCCGGTGGCGGGCCAGTACGTGTTGAAAAATTACAAGGGCAAGAAAGTAGCCGTCGTTCACGACAAAACGACCTACGGCCAAGGTCTCGCCGATGAAATGAAGAAGACGATCAACAAGGGCGGACTGAAAGAAGCGCTCTATGAAGGCGTCAACACCGGCGAGAAGGATTACTCGGCTCTCGTTTCCAAGATCAAGCAGTCCGGCGCCGAACTGGTGTATTTCGGCGGCCTCTACACCGAAGGCGGTCTGATCGTGCGGCAGATGCGCGACCAGGGTGTCAAAGCGATCCTCATGGGAGGCGACGGCATCGCCTCCGACGAATTCTCCGCAATCGGCGGACCCGGCGTCGAGGGCACACTGATGACCTTCGGACCGGATGCGCGCAATCGTGCGGAGGCCAAAGAAGTCGTGGAGAAATTCCGCGCGAAGAAATTCGAGCCGGAAGCTTACACGCTCTACAGCTACGCGGCTGTCGAAGTGATCAAGCAAGCAGCTGAGGCCGCGAAATCGGTCGACGCCAAGAAAGTGGCCGAGCAGATTAAGTCGGGACAGAAGTTCAAGACCGTGATCGGCGAACTGTCCTACAACAAGAAGGGCGACATCACCCGGCTCGACTACGTGGTCTACCGCTGGCAGAAAGATCCGAGCGGCAAGATCACCTATGTCGAGATCAAGTAACGTCTGAGCCGGCTGCGACGGAGCCCGGGGACAATGTGCCCGGGCTCCGTTCGGCAGCGCGCCGCCGAAGGCGGAATCGGCTCTCAAATCAAGGTTTTGGACGTTTTCTTCGGCCCTCGACGCCGCACCCGGGAAAGGGTAGCGTCGGGCCCGCGCCGACCGGCCGCACCGCGCCGTTGGACGCCAGCACGCTGCCATTCGGAAAAGGTTTTGCCGTGAATCGCGTGAGCGTCGTTTGTACCGCTGCTGCTGCCTTGCTGGTCTGCTCCGGCGCGGCGCATGCCCAGACGCTGAAGAAAGTAATCGAGCGCGGCGCGCTGGTTTGCGGCGTGAGCCAAGGCTTGCCCGGCTTTTCCAGTCCCGACGACAAAGGCAACTGGACCGGCTTCGACGTCGATTTCTGCCGCGCCATGGCGGCGGCGATCTTCAACGACGCAACCAAGGTGAAGTTCACGCCGCTCGCCGCCAAGGATCGCTTCACCGCGTTGCAATCCGGCGAGATCGACGTGCTCGCGCGGGTCACCAGCTGGACTTTGTCGCGCGACACCGCGCTCGGTTTCAATTTCGCCGCGGTGACCTATTACGACGGCCAAGGTTTCCTGATCCGCAAATCGCTTAAGGTAAATTCCGCGCTGGAGCTTAACGGCGCCTCGATCTGCACGCAGACCGGGACCACGTCGGAGCTCAATCTTTCCGACTTTTTCCGCACGCACAAAATCAAATATGAGCTGGTCGCATTCGCTACCGCGGACGAAGTGGTGAAGGCCTATGACACCGGGCGCTGCGACGTCTTCTCCACCGACCTGACGCAGCTCTATGCCGAGCGCCTGAAG
>DASSPI010000146.1:0-19619 GCA_035699705.1 Xanthobacteraceae bacterium | reverse complement strand
CAGCTCATCCTTGCCTTCCTCGTCGCCGAGTTCCTTCTGGATGGCCTTCATCTGCTCGTTGAGGTAGTACTCGCGCTGGGTCTTCTCCATCTGGCGCTTGACGCGCGTGCGGATGCGCTTCTCGACCTGCAGCACGGAGATCTCGCTCTCCATGAGTCCGAGCACCTTTTCCAGCCGTTCGGTAACAACCGGCGTCTCCAGGATCGCCTGCTTGTCCGGAATCTTCACCGCCAGATGCGAAGCGACCGTGTCGGCGAGCTTGGCGTAATCCTCGATCTGCTGGACGACTCCGACAACCTCTGGCGACACCTTCTTGTTGAGCTTCACATAGCCTTCGAACTCGGTGATCACCGAGCGCGCCATCGCTTCCGCCTCAACCGGATCGCCGATGGTATCGCCGATCACGACGGCATCAGCCTCGTAGTAGTCGCTGCGGTCGGTGTACTTCACCACCTTCGCGCGTTCAGCGCCCTCGACCAGCACCTTCACGGTACCGTCGGGCAGCTTGAGCAATTGCAGCACGCTCGCGAGCGTCCCCACCTCGAAGATCGAGTCCGGAGCCGGATCGTCATCGGAGGCGTTCTTCTGCGTCGCCAGCAAAATGAACGTGTCGGAACGCATCACCTCTTCGAGCGCGCGGATGGACTTCTCGCGGCCGACGAAGAGCGGCACGATCATGTGCGGAAATACGACGATGTCGCGCAAAGGCAACACCGGATAGGCCCGGGTTTCACCCGGAACGAGAGGTGGGCGTGGCTTTCCAGAAGGCGTGGTCATGTTGCCCGAAATCCTGTTGTTGTGCCCCTCAACCGTGGCCCGCAGGGTACGCGACCGCAATCAAGTGCCGTTGTGCCGGGAAGGGACACGGTAGCAAGGAAACCGTGCGCCAAAGGGCGGGTACGAAACCCTGCCCGGAGGATCGTCTACGCTGCTCGTACACGGACCATTAGGTGGAGACGGGGTGCCCCGGTGTCAAGCAAGCCTGCCTTTTCAAGTAAATAGCCCTCGGCTGCCAGGACTAACGTTACCCAAATGTCACGAATCGACGGCTGTTGAACCGATTCCTCGGCCGCGATCAGGCGCTTTGACTGCCCTCGCCGGTGCGGTCCGCCCGGTCGGCGTAAATGTACAGCGGTCTCGCGGTACCTTCGACCACCTCGCGGGAGATCACGACCTCTTCCACCCCTTCCAGGCTGGGCAGATCGAACATGGTATCGAGCAAAATGCTCTCCATGATCGAACGCAGGCCGCGGGCGCCGGTCTTGCGCTCGATCGCCTTGCGGGCGATGGCGCCCAATGCCTCTTCGGCGAGCGTCAGGTCTACGCTCTCCATCTCGAACAGCCGCTGGTACTGTTTCACCAGCGCGTTCTTCGGCTGGGTGAGGATGAGCTTGAGCGAAGGCTCGTCCAGGTCTTCCAGCGTCGCCACAACCGGCAAGCGGCCGACGAATTCCGGGATCAGGCCGTATTTGAGCAGGTCCTCCGGCTCGACCTCGCGGAAAATCTCACCCGCCTTGCGGTCCTCGGGCGCCAGCACCTTGGCGGAGAAGCCGATCGAGGTGGAACGGCCGCGCGCGGAGATGATCTTCTCCAGGCCGGCGAAAGCGCCGCCGCAGACGAACAGGATATTCGTGGTGTCGACCTGCAGGAATTCCTGCTGCGGATGCTTGCGCCCGCCTTGCGGCGGCACCGAGGCGATGGTGCCTTCCATGATCTTCAGCAGCGCCTGCTGCACGCCCTCGCCCGACACGTCGCGGGTGATCGAAGGATTGTCGGACTTGCGTGAAATCTTGTCGATCTCGTCGATATAGACGATGCCGCGCTGGGCGCGCTCGACGTTGTAGTCGGCGGCCTGCAGCAGCTTGAGGATGATGTTCTCGACGTCTTCGCCGACATAACCGGCTTCGGTCAGGGTCGTTGCATCTGCCATCGTGAACGGCACGTCGAGAATTCGCGCCAGCGTTTGTGCCAGCAGCGTCTTGCCTGAGCCGGTCGGCCCGATCAGCAGGATATTGGATTTCGCCAGCTCGACGTCATTGTGCTTGGTCTGGTGGTTGAGCCGCTTGTAGTGATTATGGACGGCGACCGAGAGCACCTTCTTGGCGTGGTCCTGGCCGATCACATAGTCGTCCAGAACTTTGCGAATTTCCTTCGGCGTCGGAATCCCGTCACGCGACTTCACCAGCGAGGATTTGTTTTCCTCGCGGATGATGTCCATGCACAGTTCGACGCATTCATCGCAGATGAAGACAGTGGGACCGGCAATGAGCTTACGCACCTCGTGCTGGCTCTTGCCGCAGAACGAGCAATAAAGCGTGTTCTTGGAATCCCCGCCGCCAACCTTGCTCATTCCCATCTCCGTCCTACCCGCCGGGGGCTTTCGCCCATTTGGCGCCGCAATCGGCCCCAACCTACCGTATTGATCCTAAGCTACCGTATCTGTAACGAAACATGCTAAGGGCCCGATAATCAAGAATCCATTAACGATAATATTCTCAGAGTCTACGGACTTTTTTCCCTCGTGGGGAACCGGCACGCCGCTCGTCCACAGCCAGCCGCTGGACATTCAACCCGAATAAGACCGAATCAAGGTGAGGGTCTGCGGCGGGGCGGAAAACAGCTTCCCGGGCTAGCTCTTGGCCTGAAGCTCCTCCAGCCGCCTGTCGATGACTTTGTCGACCAGGCCAAAATCGCGCGCCATCTCGGCGGTGAGGAAGTAGTCGCGTTCCAGCGCGTCCTCGATCTTCTTCAGGCTCTGGCCGGTGTGCTTCACGTAGATTTCGTTCAGCCGCTTTTTCAGGTTCAGGATCTCCTGGGCGTGCAGCATGATGTCGGTGGCCTGACCCTGGAACCCGCCGGAAGGCTGGTGCACCATGATGCGCGCATTGGGCAGCGCAAAGCGCATGCCTGTTCCGCCGGCAGTGAGCAGCAGCGAGCCCATCGAAGCCGCCTGCCCGATGCACAAGGTGGAAATCCCGGGGCGGATGAATTGCATCGTGTCGTAGATCGCGAGGCCGGCGGTCACCAGCCCGCCCGGGGAATTGATGTAAATCGAAAGTTCCTTTTTCGGATTTTCCGCTTCCAGGAAGAGCAGCTGCGCGACGACGAGGGTCGCCATCCCGTCCTCGATCGGGCCGGTGATGAAAATGATGCGCTCCTTCAGGAGGCGGGAATAGATATCGTAGGCGCGCTCGCCGCGGTTGGTCTGTTCGACCACCATCGGCACGAGATAGTTCATGTAGGTGTCAACGGGGTCGCGCATTTCTCACCTGATATAGGAGGCCGACGAAGGATTGCCACGGGGTCCGGACGCATTTCCGGCAGGCCGCATATCCCCGTAAAAAGGAATCATATCATATACAATATCCGCCGCCGTGGCGGCGACCAACCGCCGCTCAGGGGTGGTGATGATGACCGTGGTCATGGTCATGATCATGATCGTGATCATGCCCGGCGTGATCGTGATGGGCATGCTCAGGACCGCCCTCGCCCGCCTCGTCCTTGTAGAGCTCTTCCCGTGGCACCTTCTTGTCGGTGACATTGGCAAGCTCGACCAGGAAATCGATGACCTTCTCCTCGAAGATCGGCGCGCGCAGCGTGGCCACGGCCTGCGGATTGTCGCGGTAGTATTGCCAGACTTCCTGCTCGCGGCCGGGGAATTGCCGCGCGCTTTCCATCGCCGCCTTGGTGAGCTCTTCGTCGGTCACCTTGATATTGTTTTTGTCGCCCACGTCCGCCAGCACGAGACCGAGCCGCACGCGCCGCTCGGCGATCCCGCGGTATTCGGCCTTTGCCGCTTCTTCGGTCGTGCCTTCATCGGCGAAAGTGCGGTTGCCGGTCTGCAGGTCCGACAGCACGGTTTTCCAGATCTGATCGAATTCCCTGTCGATCAGCGTCGGCGGCGGCTCGAATTTGTGCATGGCGTCGAGTTGATCGAGCAGATCGCGCTTCATCCGGCGCCGCGACACCGCACCGTGTTCCTTGGCAATACGGTCGCGCACGGCATTCTTCAGATCGTCGAGGGATTTCATGCCGAGCGAGGTGGCGAAGGCGTCGTCCATGGTGACTTCCTTCGGCGTCTCGATCGCCTTGACCTCCACGTCGAATTCCGCCGGTTGGCCCGCCAGCTTCTCGTTGCCGTAGTCCGCCGGGAACGTGACGTTGAGCGTGCGCTTGTCGCCGACCGTCATCCCGACGAGCTGGCTCTCAAAGCCGGGAATAAAGGTGCCGGAGCCGATCTGCACGACCACGTCCTCGCCGCTGCCGCCCTGGAAGGGTTCGCCTTTGATCTTGCCGACGAAGGAAATGGTCACGCGGTCGCCGTTCTCGGCCTTGCCGCCTTCCGGCTTCGCGGAATACGGGCGGTTGGCCTCCGCCACGCGCTTAAGTGCCTCGTCCACCTCGGCGTCCGTGACTTCGGCGGTCAGCCGCTCCAGCTTGAGCGTCTTGAAGTCGCCGAGCTGGATCGGCGGCACCACCTCGAGCGCCACTTTATAGGAAAGGTCTGACTCGCCCTTGATGACCTTTTCGACCACGCCCTCCTCTTCGGACAGCGTCACCTTCGGTTCGGTAGCGAGTTTCAGCCCGCGCTCGGTGATGAGCTGCGAGGTCGCCTCGTTGACGGCCGAATTGATCACGTCGAGCATGGCATCGCGCCCGTAGAGGCGCTTGAGATAGTCCACGGGGACTTTGCCGGGACGAAAACCTCGGATCTGCGCGCGCTGCTTCATCTCGCCCAGGCGGGCGTCTACCTTGGCCGCAAGGTCGCCTTTCGGCAGCACGATCTCAAATTCGCGGTGGAAGCCTTCGGTCCTGGTCTCTGTCACTTGCATAGTTGAATCCACATTACTTTCTCATCGGGCCGAAGTCGGCGGGGCATTCTTTAGCGAAGCGGGCTCGACGGCCCGCTGTCCGGTCGGCGTGGTGCGGGCGGAGGGACTCGAACCCCCACGACTTTCGCCACGGGAACCTAAATCCCGCGCGTCTACCAATTCCGCCACGCCCGCATTATGGCTTTGAGGCGTATCCGAAAAAGGTCTCGCCGGGCAATCCCACAAGCGGCGCGGCTTATAACATGCCCATTCCTCGGCGCACCATTAAAATGCTGCCAAAAAACCGCGCCCGCGGGCCTGAACCGGGCCGAGGACGCGCGCTTGCGCCGCGCTTCCGCGCGCCGGAACGCGGTGCTATTTTTCGGCCGCGGTGCCTCCCGGGCGCCTTTTCCAAGGACAAAGCATGGTTCAGATCTCGCCCCGCCGCCTGTTCGCCGCCGCGTGCCTTGCCGGCGTCGGCCTCCTGCCCGTCCCGCAATCCGCCCCGGCGCAGGAAAATTTCTTCGCCGGCAAAACGATCCGCATCATCGTGGGTACCGGCTCCGGCGGCGGTTACGACGGGGCCGCGCGGCTGACCGCGCGCTATCTCGGCAAGTATATCCCGGGCAATCCCTCTTTCGTGGTCGAGAACATGCCCGGCGCCTCGGGCATCAAGGCGACAAATTTCCTTTACGAGGCGGCGCCGAAGGACGGAACGGTACTCGCCACCATCAATAATTCGATGCCGGTTTATCAGGCGATCAGCCAGCCCGGGGTGCGCTTCAAAGCGGAAGATCTGAACTGGATCGGCAGCCTGCTGCAGACCGCAACCACGATTTCGATCTGGCATACAGCCGGGGTCAAGACAATCGACGAGGCCAAGCGCAAGGAAGTCATCATGGGCGCGACCGGCGCCGCCGGCACCAAGGCCGCCTATCCGCAGCTGCTGAACAACACCCTCGGCACCAAGTTCAAGATCGTCACCGGCTACGAAGGCGGCAACACGCTGCGTCTTGCGATGGAACGCGGCGAGGTGCAGGGCGACGGCAGCGCGCGCTGGTCGTCGTGGAAATCGACGAAGCCGGACTGGGTGAGGGACAACAAAGTCCTCGCGCTGGTGCAGATCGGCCTGAAAAAGGACGACGACCTCCCGAACGTGCCGTTGCTCACCGAGCTCGCGCAGAACGACGAGCAGCGCAAGATGTTCGAGTTCATCAGCCAGCCGATCGCCATGCAGCAGCCCTTTGTCGGCCCTCCCGGAATACCCGCCGATCGCGTCATCCTGCTGCGCCGCGCCTTTGACGCCATGACCCGCGACCCCGCCTTCCGCAAGGAAGTGGAGCAGCTCGATCTCGAGCTCGATCCGGTTTCCGGCGAAGAGGTGCAGAAAATCGTGCGCACCATCGTCGAAACCCCGGCCGACATCGTGCAAAAGGTGCAGGCCGCAACCGCCGTGAACAAGGATGGTCCCAGGGCCCCTGCCGCCGACAAAGCCGGTGGGGGAGGAGAATAATGCGGAAGATGATCGGAGCAGCGGCCGTAGCCCTTGGTGTCGCGGCCACAGCCGGCTCCGGCTGGGGCGGCGACGAGTAGTTTCAAGAAACGAAACTGATTTTAATTTTTGCAAAACGCCCAGCCAGGCGATATGCCTGCCGGGATAAAACCAACAACGAGACCGGGACGGAACATGGGCTCCTATTGGCACACATTGCGGGAATACATCGAAGCGCTCGACAAGGCGGGCAAGCTCCAGCGGGTGACGACGCCCATCAATAAGGACACCGAGCTGCATCCGCTGGTGCGCCTGCAGTTCCGCGGCCTACCCGAGAGCCAGCGCAAGGCCTTCCTGTTCGAGAATGTGGTCGACGCCAAGGGCAACAAATTCGACATCCCGGTCATCGTCGGCGCGCTGGCAGGCAGCGCAGAAATCTATGCCATGGGCATGCGCTGCGATCTCAAGGACATCGAAAAAGTCTGGAAGCATGCGCTTTCCAACCTGGTCGAGCCGGTCGAGGTCAAAACCGCGCCCTGCCAGGAGGTGGTCATCACCGGCGACGAACTGACGAAGGAGGGCAAGGGCCTTGGCCGGCTTCCGATCCCGATCTCGACTCCCGGCTTCGACAACGCCCCCTACACCACCGCCGGCCACTGGGTCACCAAGGATCCGGACACCGGCATTCATAACATCGGCAACTACCGCGGCATGGTGAAGGCCGAGAACCGTCTTGGCGTCTGTCTCGGGCGGCTCAATTGGGGCATGCGCTGGCACATCGATAAATACCGCGCCAATGGCGAGAAGCGGTGTCCCGCCGCCATCGTGATCGGCGCGCCGCCGCACATGACCTTTGCCGCGGTCACCCGCGTGCCGAACGATATGTGCGAATACGACGTGGCCGGCGGCCTGATCGGCCATCCGATCGAGCTCGTGCGCTGCAAGACACAGGATCTGCTGGTTCCCGCCGAGTCCGAAATCGTCATCGAAGGCAGCGTGCCGACCGACATGGTCGAGATGGAAGGCGCCTTTGGCGAATTCCCAGGCTACATGGCGCAACGCGACTTTGCGTTCTTCATGGACGTCACCGCCATCACCATGAAGAAGAAGCCGATCTATCTCTCGATCCTCAGCCAGATGCCCCCGAGCGAGAGCTCCAAGATGCGCAATATCGGCCGCGCCGCGGCGGGCATCCGGCTGCTGCATGCCGCCGGCCTCGATAGCGTGATGCAGGTGGAATACCTGGAATGCGCCGGTTCCAACGCGGTTGCCGCGGTAAAGCTGAAAAAGCCCAAGCCCGGCGAAGCCATGAAGGCGCTGAACATCCTGGCCGAAAAGTTCATGGGCAAGATGCTGGTCGCGGTCGACGAGGACATCGACATCAAGGATGCCGAGAACATCCTGTGGGCCATCGCCTATCGCGCCCAGCCCTTCCGCGACGTCACGGTGGTGGAAGCACCGACTTTCCCGCTCGATCCGGCTTCGTTGCCGCCCGATCAGACCCGCGGCCTGATGGGCGGCAAGCCACCGCGCTCCACCGCCGTCCTGATCGACGCGACCATGCCCTGGCCCTATCCGCCGCTCTCGCTGCCGAAGAAGGAGTTCATGGATCGCGCGATTGAGATCTGGCGCGACCTGCAGCTCCCGCCGCTGAACCTGAAGCCACCCTATTTCGGCTACTCGCTCGGCCACTGGACCGAGGAAGAGGAGAAAGAAGCCGAGTTGGCGACGCAGGGCCGGCATTACGAAACCGGCGAAAAGCAAAAGGCCGCGCGCAAGCCGTTCGGGACGTAATGCCGCTTAGCCGATATCTTCGAGCAGCCGGCGGTAGAGCGCCGGCAGCGCCTCCGGCAGGTCTTCTGAGATCAGGCCGGGACCGAATTCGGCCGCCGCCTCGCCATGCAGCCAGACGGCGGCCGCGGCGGCCTCGAAGCCCGGCATGCCTTGCGCCAAGAGCCCGGCGATCATCCCCGCCAAGACGTCGCCGGAGCCTGCGGTCGCCAGCCAGGGCGGTGCATTGGACGCGACCGCTCTGCGGCCATCGGGGGCAGCGACCACGGTATCCGGCCCCTTCAGGAGCACGATCGCCCCCGTAACTTTGGCGGCTACAGCTGTTTTCTCATCTTTTACAGGAACATGAGATACTTCATCTAAGCTTTTAAACAGCCGCTCGAACTCGCCTTCGTGCGGCGTGAGGATGGTGACGCCGCCTGTCCGTCCTCTGATCGCTTTGGCGAGCGCTGCGGGATTGCCGGAAAAGCTGGTGAGCGCGTCCGCATCCAGCACCACCGCCCGCCCGCCGCTCAGCGCCGCGCGGACCTTGGCCTGCATGGCGGCGCCGACGCCGCCGCCGGGCCCGAGCACCACCGCATTGAGACGCGGATCTTTCAGGAATTTTGCCAGCGCCGGCGCGCCGTCCAGCTGACGCACCATGACGGCCAGGCTGGCCGCCGCGTTGACCGCCAGCGCATTGCGCGGCGAGGCGATGGTCACCAGCCCCGCCCCTGCCCGCAATGCCCCGCGCGCGGCCAACCGCGCCGCGCCGGTATGCGAGAGGTCGCCGGAGACGATGACCGCATGGCCCCGCTCATATTTATGACCATCCTCGCGCGGCTGCGGAAAATGCAGCGCCCAAAGCGGCGGCTCATTGGCGAAGGCCTGCGGCCTGATCTTGTCCAGGACCGCGGGCGGGATCCCGATATCGGCGAGCGTCAGCGCGCCCGTGTGCAGCCGGCCCGGCAGCAGCAGATGCCCGCGCTTGCGGCGGAAGAAGGTGACGGTTTCGCGCGCTTTCACTGCCGCGCCCATCACCGCGCCGGTGTCGCCGTTGACGCCGCTCGGCAGATCGACGGCGACCACCGGCAGACCGCTGGCGTTGATTGCCCCGATCATCGCCGCCGCCAGGCCGGAGACCGGCCGGTCGAGCCCTGCCCCGAACAGCGCATCCAGAACGAGGTCCGCGCCGGCGAGGCCCTCCGGCGTGGCGTCGGCGGTGGGCCCCTTCCATTGCTCCGCTGCCCGGCCGGCGTCGCCCTTGCCGGGTGTTCCAACCCGCAACAGCCGCACGTCACAACCGCGGCCGGTCAAAAGACGCGCGGCGACATAGCCGTCGCCGCCGTTGTTGCCGGGGCCAGCGACCACCACAACGCGCGTTCCGGTCGGATAATTCCGGCGGACATGGTCGGCGACCGCCCGGCCGGCATTTTCCATCAGGTCGGTGCTGGAAACGCCGCCGGCCACTGCCAGGCGATCCGCCTGTGCCATCTCCGCATTGGTCAGAAGTTCGATCACGCCAGGACACTAGCGCGCCGCTTTGGGGAGCGACAACGCGGCCTCCACTGTCTTGCGTTTGAGATCGTGTCGGATCGCGGCTGAACAATTTTTAGGCAATCTGCTCATTATCTCAGCAAATGCTGGCGGCTAACTGCGCTAAAACCCGCCGCGAATGCACCGCCGATCGTCAGGTACGCCCGCCAGACCGCTTGGCACGGACTCTGCTAACCGCAACAGGCCCGGTGCTTTTGGGCGGGAGAAGGAATGCCAATGAAAAAGATCGAGGCCATCATCAAGCCATTCAAGCTGGATGAGGTGAAGGAGGCACTTCAGGAGGTTGGCCTGCAGGGCATCACGGTGACGGAAGCCAAGGGGTTCGGCCGCCAGAAGGGACACACCGAGCTGTACCGGGGCGCCGAGTACGTCGTGGATTTTCTTCCCAAGGTGAAAATCGAGATTGTGCTGGGCGACGACATGGTTGAAAAAGCGGTCGAGGCGATCAGGCGGGCAGCACAGACGGGCCGTATCGGCGACGGCAAGATTTTCGTTTCCACCATCGAAGAAGCAATCCGGATCAGAACGGGAGAATCCGGGCTGGATGCCATCTGAACCCGGGCTGCCGGCAATTCGTTGCGCCAGAGTATTTCCAAGAAAGGGGTAGTATTCAAATGAAGACGGCCAAAGACGTCCTGAAGCTGATCAAGGACAACGACGTAAAATACGTCGACTTTCGTTTCACCGATCCGCGCGGCAAGTGGCAGCATGTCACCTTTGACGTCACGTTGATTGAGGAAGAGACCTTCGCCGAAGGGCAGATGTTCGACGGCTCATCGATCGCCGGCTGGAAGGCGATCAATGAATCCGACATGACCCTGGTGCCGGATCCCGAGACCGCCTGCATCGATCCGTTCTTTGCGGAAACCACGCTCTCGATCGTCTGCGACGTGATGGAGCCGACCACCGGCCAGCCTTACAACCGCGATCCGCGCGGCATCGCCAAGAAGGCCGAAGGCCTGGTGAAGGCGTCCGGTATCGGCGACACGATCTATTTCGGCCCGGAGGCCGAGTTCTTTATCCTCGACGACGTCAAATACGCGACCGAGCCCTACAACACCGGGTTCAGGCTGGACTCCACGGAATTCCCGACCAATTCCGATACCGATTACGAGGGCGGCAATCTCGGCCACCATGTCGGTTTCAAGAAGGGCTATTTCCCGGTCCCTCCGCTGGATAGCGCACAAGACATGCGCTCCGAGATGCTCGGCGCGATGGCGCGCATGGGCTGCAAGGTGGAAAAGCACCACCACGAAGTGGCCTCGGCCCAGCACGAGCTCGGCCTGAAATTCGCGCCGCTGACCCTGATGGCCGATCAGATGCAGGTTTACAAATACTGCATCCACCAGGTCGCCAATATCTACGGCAAGACCGCGACCTTCATGCCGAAGCCGATCTATGGCGACAACGGCTCGGGCATGCATTGCCACCAGTCGATCTGGAAGGACGGCAAGCCGGTATTCGCCGGCAACAAGTATTCCGACCTGTCGGAGACCTGCCTGTCCTATATCGCGGGCATCATCAAGCACGCCAAGGCGATCAACGCCTTCACCAACCCGACGACCAACTCCTACAAGCGGCTGGTCCCGGGCTTCGAAGCGCCGGTGCTGCTCGCCTATTCGGCGCGCAACCGCTCGGCCTCCTGCCGTATTCCCTACACCACCAATCCGAAGGCCAAGCGCGTCGAGGTCCGCTTCCCCGATCCGCTCGCCAATCCGTACCTCGCTTTCGCGGCGATGCTGATGGCCGGCCTCGACGGCATCAAGAACAAGCTGCATCCCGGCGAGGCGATGGACAAGGATCTCTACGACCTGCCGAAGGCGGAGCTCAAGAACATCCCGACCGTCTGCGGCTCGCTTCGCCAGGCGCTGGAGGAGCTCGATAAGGACCGCGGCTTCCTCAAGAACGGCGGCGTGTTCGACGACGACTTCATCGACAGCTATATCGAGCTGAAGATGACCGAGGTGATCCGCTTCGAGCACACACCGCACCCGGTTGAGTTCGAGATGTATTACAGCGCGTAACTCCTCCTGAAGACGCAACAAACGAAAGGGCGCCTGCGGGCGCCCTTTTTTGTTGCCGCAGACCGGCCGGTGACGCGCTATTTCCTGTAGAACACGATCGTGCTGCGCTCGCCGAGCCTTCCACTGCCTGAACCGAATGAGGGGCGCGCCTGCACCACAGCCGTGTGTTGTCCCGCGGGAATGCCTCTGAACACGAAGTTGAACGCGCGCGCGGCCGTGTAATTGTCTTGGTAGGCGGTAAAATCAACGTCGTCCGGTTGAGCGACGTAGGCGCCCCCGTCGATCACCGCTCGAAGTTTAATTTGGTTACTGACGGTATCGACCGCACTGCTGAACATCAGCAGGACGCAACCGGGGGCGCCCTGGGTGAACGCGATCCCAGTGCCGGGTACGTTCGCGAAATTTCCCGAATTGACGTTGATGTTGTGGACGGCAGTCTCGGTCTTGGCCTTGAACGCGCCGGCGATGCACTCTGGCGTGGCAATGGCCGCGCGTGGGGCGTTGTCGACCGCCGCCGCGAAGAGAATTGGCACGGCCGCGATAAGCGCCGCGCCCGCCGCGATCAGTTTGCCTGACATGTTGACTCTCCCTTGCCTGTGGTCCGGAGGTAACGGTCGCACCGCCTGTCCACATTTCTCGCTGTGCGCCCCCTCATCTTCCATTGACCAGGCACTGAGCCCTTTCGGCTCCTTCAAGCTGCCAAAGCATGCCACGGAAGTTCAAATTCAGGAAGTTGTGCCCGACTTAAAGGTTTTTTCAGCGCCGCGCTGGGTCGGCATCGGCCGATTTACAGGGAGAACGCGACAAACCAAACTGCGCCTGCGGACGGCCGCTACTATTTATTTTAGAAGGGCGGCTTCGTCTTGAGCAGTGCTTACACAAGAAGGAAAAGCAGCAAGCCTGCGAGCGCGATTGCAGCAACAATAGAGAGGGCCTGCCGGCGGCGGCGCTTCGGGCCGTAAATTCCCGCCGCGCGCTTGGCCTGGATGGTAGCCGCCTCGAATTCGGCCGATGAAGCAAACGGGCAAGCCAGGGCAATTCCGGCGCGTTGCGCGGCCATTTCGAGCGTTTCGAAATCCGAGGCGAAGCGATGCCAGTGCCACATGGGTTTGAGGCTACGCCTGTCAGGTAAACGAGACCTTGCAGTCACGGGGCTGTCATACGCGGACCCTAGCTTCGCGGCGTTACTCCTGTCAGATTCAATCCAATTCGCGAGGTTTCCCGTGACCCAGATCCAGCGCACTCGTTCCCAGAGCTACGAGGCGTCCGAGGACACTGGCCGAAACGCCAGTGCCAATCCGACCATCGGCGACGTGATCGCCGCCCGATTCGACCGCCGCGACCTGCTCAAGGGCGCGCTCGGCGTCGCGGCCATCACAGCAACCATGGGACCGCTCGCGCTTGTTGCCTCGCGACATGCCGAGGCAGCGGCCGGCGGACGCTTCAAGTTCAAGGAGGCGGCCGCAGGGGTTGATGACAGCCACCACGTCGCCGAGGGCTATGACGTCCAGGTCCTGATGCGCTGGGGCGATCCGGTCGTGAAGGGAGCGCCCGCTTTCGACCCGCTGAAGCAGACTGCGGCCGCGCAGAAAATGCAGTTCGGCTACAACAACGATTATCTCGGCTATTTTCCCATGCCGGGCGCAGCGAATCCGTCACAGCACGGGCTGCTGGTGGTGAACCACGAATACACAAACGCCGAACTGATGTTTCCTGGCGTCGTTACCCGGCCGGAGCAGAAAAACGGCTTCGCCAACATAACCGCCGATCTCGCCGCGATCGAGAAGGCGGCGCATGGCGGAAGCGTGCTGGAGATCAGGCGTGAAGCCGATCGATGGATGGTCGTTGCGGATTCGCGATACGCCCGCCGCATCGACACCGGGACCCCGATGGAAATCACCGGGCCGGCGGCAGGGCACAAGCGCATGCAGACCAAGGCCGATCCGAGCGGCAAACGCGTGCTCGGCATGTTCAACAATTGCGCGGGCGGCACCACGCCCTGGGGCACCTGGCTGACCTGCGAAGAAAACTTCCACGGCTATTTCTGGGGCAAGCTCGACGCCAGCCACCAGGAAGCCAGGAACTACGCACGCTATGGTGTGCCGAACAGCTACTACGCCTGGGGCAAGTTCGAGGACCGTTTCGACATCAACAAGGAGCCGAACGAGGCCAACCGCTTCGGCTGGGTCGTGGAGATCGATCCGTTCGCGCCGGCGTCAGTGCCGAAGAAGCGCAGCGCGCTTGGTCGGGTCAAGCATGAAGGTGCGGCGGGCATCGTCAACAAGGATGGCCGCTACGTGATCTATTCCGGCGACGACGAGCGCTTCGAGTATGTCTATCGCTTCGTCACCAAGGCCCGCGTCGATCCTGCGAACCGCGCCGCCAATCGCGACATCCTGGATGAGGGCACGTTGTCGGTCGCCCGCTATAACGCCGACGGCTCGCTGGAATGGCTGCCGCTTGTGCATGGCAAAGGTCCGCTGACGCAAGCCAGCGGCTTCGCCAGCCAAGCCGACGTACTGATCGAAACCCGCCGCGCCGCCGACCTGTTGGGCGCCACCAAGATGGACCGCCCGGAGGACATCGAGGCGAGTCAGAAGACCAACAAGGTCTATGTCGCGCTGACCAACAATACCCGCCGCAAGGCGGGAGACGTCGATGCAGCCAACCCGCGCGCCGACAACAAGTTCGGCCATATCATCGAGATGACGCCGCCGGACGGCGATCACGCAGCGGACAAGTTCACCTGGGACATTCTCGTCAAGTGCGGCGATCCATCCCTCGCCGCAGTCGGCGCCACCTTCTCCTCGGAAACCACCCGCGACGGCTGGTTCGGCATGCCGGATAACGTGGCGCTTGATGCGGAAGGCCGATTATGGGTCGCAACCGACGGCAACTCCGACAAGGCGACCGGCCGATCGGACGGACTCTGGGGCGTGGAGATCGAGGGCGAAGGCCGCGGCACCTCCCGCCTGTTCTACCGTTGCCCGGCGGGCGCCGAAGTCTGCGGGCCGCATTTCACGCCGGACACCGAGACGCTGTTCGTCGCGATTCAACATCCCGGCGAGGACGGAGAGGATTGGAAGGCATTTGGCCGTGAATCGACCTTCGTCGATCCCTCCACCCGCTGGCCGGACTTCAAGCCCGATATGCCGCCGCGACCGTCGGTGCTGGCGATTACCAAGCGTGGCGGCGGAAAGATCGGGGCCTGAGCCGTCGCGGCTCGTCGCGAGGCCATGCGCTAGGCAGCACAGGGAATGCCTGCGGGCGCGACAGCGGCGCCTGCAGGCTGTACCGCAGACGGTCGAACCTCCTCAGCTGCGCAGACAACGCGGTTGCGCCCCGCTTGCTTGGCGGCATAGAGCGCCGCGTCGGCACGCGACAGCAACTGCTCGATGCTGCAGGCGCGCGCCAGGCCATCTGCAACACCGATGCTCACGGTTGCGCCGATATGCCGACCGGCGATCACGGCACCGGCGGCTTCGAAGGCAGCGCGTACGCGCTCAGCGGCGATTGCCGCGTCGTTCGCTGATCCCAGAACGATGGCTGCAAATTCCTCGCCGCCCAGCCGGCCGATCACGTCGCCGTCGCGCATGGTTGCCTGGATGCTGTCGGCGAAGCAACGCAGCGCCGCATCCCCGACGGCGTGGCCAAACCGGTCGTTGATCCCCTTGAAATGATCGAGGTCGAACATCAGCACGCTGACGCGGCCGTCCTTGCGCGCCCGCCGTGCGGTCAGAAGCTGCGCCAGTTCCATGAAGCCGCGGCGGTTGAGAAGACCGGTGAGTGGGTCGGTAGCCGCTGCCAATTTGTAAAGGCTCTCGGTCCGTTCCTTGGCCATCATCAGCGCGATAAACGCGGTGCCGACGACATACAACAGGGTCTCCAGCGTGAAGACCGCAATCCAGCCGCTCGATAGCAAGGTCGTTTCGCCTGTCCGCGCGACCGCCAACGGAATCGGCGGAAGAAAGACCAGACCATGCAGGACGGGTACACATATCGCCGCCCAGCGCGAACGCGTGCGCTTGCGGCGGTCGGTCCAGATTTCGCGTGCGGTGGCGAAGGTATATACCGAGACGATCAGGCAGCTGAGAACAATGCGGTAAAGATCGGATTGCGCGAAGTCGGGGATCTGACAAGCCGCGATCCACGCAATCGCGCCGGCCGAAAGCGCGAGGGGCCGCACCTCGCGCCCATAGAACAGGCGCGCACCGTTCCAGATCGTGCCGCAAGCGGCGAACAGCAGCGCATTGGACAAACCACAGGAGAGCGGCTCCGACACCAATGCCGCTTCCACGATCCACAAGGCCATGCCCAGGCCGCCCAGCATATAAGCCGCGCCCCACCAGGCGAGCGCGCGGATATTGCGATCCTGCACCCAGGCGAAGAACAGGAAGAGGCCGAGCAGCGCCGCGATGCAGCTTGAAACGATAAAGAGAGTGGGTACGTCCAAGAACATCGTATTTCCGGGAAGTTCGTCCGTACGGAAATACCCATACCAGTTCACGGCTTCGTGTCGTGACAGGCTTTGTTGCTAAGCTTTGCGGCGCATTTCGCCGCTTGCGCGTGTTTCGCGCAATAACGTCTCGAATTGAGCGAAAATAAAAAGGGGCGCCGAAGCGCCCCTTTGCGACACGTGCTTGTGGCCTGCGCGTCAGCGCTTGGAGAACTGGAAGGACCGGCGCGCTTTCGCGCGGCCGTACTTCTTGCGCTCCACCACGCGGGAGTCGCGGGTGAGGAAGCCGCCGCGCTTGAGCACGCTGCGCAGATCCGGCTCGTAATAGGTCAGCGCCTTGGAGATTCCGTGCCGCACCGCGCCGGCCTGGCCGGAGAGTCCGCCGCCGGACACCGTGCACACCACGTCATATTGCGTCTGACGATTGGCCGCGACCAGCGGCTGCTGGATCAGCATGCGCAGCACCGGCCGCGCGAAAAAGACTTCAATGGCGCGGGTGTTGACCGTGATCTTGCCGCTGCCCGGCTTCACCCAGACGCGGGCGACCGCGTTCTTGCGTTTGCCGGTGGCATAGGCGCGACCCTGCTTGTCGATCTTCTGCACGTATTTCGGGGCTTCCGGCGCCGCCGGCTTCAGCGTGGACAAGCCTTCCAGCGTCTGCATGGATTCAGCCATAGTCACGCGCTCCTCATGTTCTTGCGGTTCATCTTGGCGACGTCGAGTGCTTCCGGCTGCTGCGCGGTATGCGGGTGATCGGGACCCGGATAGACGCGCAGATGGCCGAGCTGCTGGCGGCCCAGCGGGCCGCGCGGCAACATGCGCTCGATCGCCTTCTCGACGATGCGCTCCGGGAAGCGGCCTTCAAGGATCGACTTCGCGCTGCGCTCCTTGATACCGCCGATGTAATTGGTGTGGTGGTAGTAGACCTTCTGCTGCACCTTGCGGCCGGTGAGCACCACCTTGGCGGCATTGATGATGATGACATTGTCGCCATCATCCGCGTGCGGCGTGTAGGTCGGCTTGTGCTTGCCGCGCAGCCGCATCGCGACGATGCTGGCGAGGCGGCCGACGACCAGACCCTTGGCGTCGATCAGCACCCATTTCTTCTCGATGTCGGCGGCCTTGGCCGAATAGGTTTTCATGGCTGGATCCCTGCTGCGTGGTCGTTTGCCTACAGGACAGGGGGATTTTCGTCAATGCCAAGTAGCACTATAAAATTATGCAATATCAATATCTTGGATGAATAGTATTATAGTACCTGCGCTCAGGCTATCCCGCCGCCGTCCAAATCCCCCAAACCCTTATTACGCGCGGCCAAACTGCTTGCGGAGCTCGCCTTTTGCCCGCTCCAGCGTCCTTCTGCGGCCGGCCGGAAGCTGCTTGCCGGCCCGGTTGATATAGAAGGTCAGCATCGACTGCGCGGACCGGTACGGGTCAGCCTTCCGCCGCTTGCTGCGCTCGGAAGAGCGTTTGAGCGAGGCGGCGATCTTCTTGGGATCGTTCAGCTTGAACACGCCCTGGCGGAGATCGAGCGCGTCGCTGCGCTCGGTGACTTGGTGCGACCATTTACGGCCGCCGCGCCTGGCTGTTTTCGTCGCCCGCTTGCGGGCCGGCCCGCTCGATTTGGCGCGGCCGCGCGATGCGGCTTTCCGCGCATGGCTCTTCTTCGCGTGCGACGATTTCTTCATTCAGCGCTCGGGCGAAAGATCTCTTTCAGGCCAACGCGACGGCGCGCCGACGCGTTCCCCACATTAACCCTGATCCCTGCAATTCGACGAAAACCCCCGACTTTCTGAGATCGATTTCAGAAAGCATTAGCCGTTTCCGGCGCACTTTCCCCGCGCAATTCGCAAGCATTCTGCGCCACGGCGCGGGGAACCCGATGACGATCGACGCAACGGCGCCGCATCCCAGTTTTTTTGCCCGGCACGAGAAACTCGCCCTCGTGCTGGTCAATGTCGTGATGCTGGCATTGCTGCTCGGCGCCGGCGAAATCGTGGCGCGCCTCTCCACCGATTACGAGATCGGCTATTACACCGAGGCCAAGGTCGGGCGCGACGGCTACCTGCGTTATCCGTGGGGCGTCGTGCCGGTTAACAGCCACGGCTATCTCGACGAAAATTTCGACCTCGGCGGCAGCAAGCCGCGCGTCGGCTGGTTCGGCGATTCCGTCGCCATGGGCGTCGGCGCCGGCTACCCCTATCGCATCTCCGACATCGTGCGCACGCAGACGGGCAGCGTGAATACCTGGAATTTCAGCCGGCTCGGCGCCGGCTTCGAAGGTCCGCAGGCGGAAGAGCTCGCGCAAAAATACAAGCTCAGCACCGTCGTCTATCTGCTCAACCTCAACGACATCCTTCCCGAGGCCGCGCCGCAAACGGGCGGCGGCTATCTGGTCTATAACGGGCTTGCCTTCGTGAAGGACTATCTCGATTTCCTGCGCGACCGCAGCTACCTCTACAATTACATCCGCACCGCCGCGAAGAACGCGATCCAGCGCCTCGGCTTCGAAGCCTCCGGCTATTTCGCCTATGAGCTTTGGCCGAGCAAATCCGACGACGTCTTTAAATCTTTTGCCGATCGCGTGAATGCCGTGGCGCGCAGCTTCCGCGCCAAAGGCGTGCAGATGTGCGTCGTGATCGCGCCTTACGAGATGCAGGTCTCCGACGAAGCCGCGCGCACTTACGCCAAGCTCGGCTTTACCTGGGAAGACGGATTCCTCGAAGGCTCCACGCAACGCAAGCTGCGCGGCTATCTCGACAAGGATCTGCCGGTCTATGACGGGCTCGACGCTTTCCCCGATCACAATGCGCCGGTCGGCAGCCTCTTTGTCTACAACGCCGGCGACAAGATCGACTGGAACCACCCGACCCGCGCCGGCCATGCCGCCCTCGCCAAGGGGTTCCTGCAATCCAACACCTGCCCCTCTCCAGCAAAGTGAGCCGCCATGAAAGGCAATAGCCACGAAAGTTTTGAAAGCACCCTGCCCGAGAAGATGGGCTCCGAACGCTCGTTCGGATTCACCGTCGGCGGCATCCTGCTGCTGATCGCGCTCTGGCCGCTGCATGCGAGCGAGCACCCACACTGGTGGGTACTTTTCCCGGCCGTGCTGCTGATCATGATCGCAGCTTTCGATCCGGACCTGCTCGTGCCGCTGAACAAGCTCTGGTTCAAGCTTGGCATCCTGCTCGGGCGCATCGTCAGCCCGATCGTGCTCGGCATCATCTATTTCGGTTTCATCACGCCCTATGCCTACGTGATGCGCTTGATGGGCAAGAAGCTGCTCCTGCTCGATTTCGACCCGCAGGCGAAAAGCTACTGGATCATCCGCGAACCCGCGAAAATCGATGCGGCCGCCCGCATGCGCCGGCCCTACTGAGGATCAGAACGATGATTTCCTTCCTGCAAGACTTTTGGGGCTTCATGTCCGAGCGCAAGAAGTTCTGGATGCTCCCGATCATGCTCGTGCTTGTCGGAATCGGCGGCCTGCTCGTGCTCGCGCATGGCTC
>DASSPI010000145.1:0-7208 GCA_035699705.1 Xanthobacteraceae bacterium | reverse complement strand
CAGCCTGGACCAGCCGCTCGACAAGACGGCGGCCGGCGATCCCGGGCCGCTGGTGGTCCCTGCGAAGTCCAACACCACGCCGGCCGAATACCAGGCGATGGTCGCACGCGCCAAGGACTACATCCTTGCGGGCGACATTTTCCAGGTGGTGCTCTCGCAACGTTTCGAGGCGCCGTTCGCGCTGCCGCCGTTCTCGCTCTACCGCGCGCTGCGCCGGGTCAATCCGTCGCCCTATCTCTACTTCCTCGATTTCGGCGGCTTCGCGGTGGCCGGCTCGAGCCCGGAGATTCTGGTGAAGGTCGAAGGCGGCACCGTCACCATCCGCCCGATCGCCGGCACGCGGCCGCGCGGCGCCACTCCGCACGAGGACAAGGCGCTGGAGGAGGAACTGCTGGCCGATCCAAAGGAGCGCGCCGAACATCTCATGCTGCTCGATCTCGGCCGCAATGACGTCGGCCGCGTCGCCGAGATCGGCACGGTGAAGGTCACCGACCAGTTCTTCGTCGAGCGCTACAGCCATGTGATGCATATCGTGTCGAATGTGGAAGGCCGGCTCGGCAACAAATACGACGCCATCGACGCGCTCGCCGGAGGTTTTCCCGCGGGCACAGTTTCCGGCGCGCCGAAAGTGCGCGCGATGGAAATCATCGACGAACTGGAGAAGGAAAAGCGCGGGCTCTATGCCGGCGCGGTCGGTTATTTCTCCGCCGCGGGCGAAATGGATACCTGCATCGTCCTGCGTACCGCCTTGGTGAAAGACGGCGTGATGTATGTGCAGGCCGGCGCCGGCATCGTCGCCGACTCCAATCCCGAGTCCGAGCAGCAGGAATGCGTCAACAAAGCCAAGGCGCTGTTCCGGGCGGCCGAAGAAGCCCGGCGTTTCGCCAGCAGCGCCAAACACGGACAGTAGCGGATGGCGCAGGATCACGCGTCCAAATGGAAGCATGATGGCGTCCGGGTGATCCCGGCTCATTCGCTCGACCCCAATACCGCGCAAACGCCGGGTATGGATCGCAAGGCGGCGATCAATTTTGCCCGTGCGGGCGCGCAAAAGCTGTGGGCCGGCACGGTCGCGATCGAGCCGAATGCCAAAACCGGAGCGCATCATCACGGCGAGCTGGAGAGCGTGATCTATATCGTGCGCGGCAGGGCCCGCATGCGTTGGGGCGAGCGGCTGGAATTCACCGCCGAGGCCGGACCCGGCGATTTTATCTTCGTGCCGCCTTATGTGCCGCATCAGGAGATCAATGCGAGCACCGGCGAGCCGCTGGAATGCGTGCTGGTGCGCAGCGACAACGAAGCGGTCGTGGTGAATCTCGACATCGCGGCGGCCGAGCAGCCGGAAGAGGTAAGATGGATCGATCCGATCCATAAAGCATGAGGCTCCGGCTGCGGCGAAGCCGCCTTGACCCTCTGAGGGGTTGGCGTCTAAGACCTTGAGCACGCAACAAAACGGCTGCCCATGATCCTGCTGATCGACAATTACGACAGCTTTACCTTCAACCTGTTCCATTACCTGGGCGGGCTGGGGGCGGACGTGGCTGTGCATCGCAACGACAAGATCACGGTGAAGGATGTGCTTGCCGCCGACCCGGAGGCGATCGTGCTGTCGCCCGGCCCCTGCACGCCCAACGATGCCGGCATCTGTCTCGATCTGATCAAGCAGGCCGCGCCCACTATTCCGATCTTCGGCGTGTGCCTCGGCCATCAGGCCATCGGTCAGGTTTTCGGCGGCGAGGTAGTGCGCGCGCCGGTGCCGGTGCATGGCAAAGTGTCCGAGGTGAAGCACAAGGGCCAAAGCGTATTTCGCGGCATCAACGGACCGTTCAAGGCGACGCGCTATCACTCGCTGGTCGTAGACCGCAAAAACCTGCCGCAGGAGCTTTCCGTCACCGCGGAAACCGATGACGGGCTGGTGATGGGGCTGGCACATAGCAAGCTTCCGGTGCACGGCGTGCAGTTCCATCCCGAGAGCATCGCCTCGGAACACGGTCATCTGATCTTGCGGAATTTTCTCGAGCTCGCCGCCGACTGGAATACGAAGCAAGGACGCGGCAAGAACGCGGCGCGCAAGCGGGCAAGTTGAGGGGACGGCCGTGACCGACGATTTCAAGCCGCTCATCGGCAAGGTGGCGACCGGCGCCAGCTTGAGCCGCGATGAAGCTGCCAAAGCTTTCGACCTGATGATGTCGGGCGCGGCGACGCCATCGCAGATGGGCGGCCTGCTGATGGCGCTGCGCGTGCGCGGCGAGACCATCGACGAGATCACCGGCGCGGTGACCACGATGCGCGCAAAGATGCTGCGCGTGAACGCGCCGGCAGACGCCATCGACGTGGTCGGTACCGGCGGCGATGCCTCCGGCACCTACAACATCTCCACCTGCGCGGCTTTGATCGTTGCTGGGGCTGGCGTGCCGGTTGCGAAGCATGGCAACCGCGCTCTCTCCTCGCGTTCCGGCGCGGCCGACGTGCTGGTGGCGCTCGGGGTAAAAATCGAGCTGACGCCCGAACAGGTGTCGCGCTGCATCCGCGAGGCCGGCATCGGATTCATGTTCGCGCCCGCGCATCATCCCGCGATGAAGAATGTCGCCGCCAGCCGCGTGGAACTCGGCACGCGCACCATCTTCAACCTGCTCGGCCCGCTTTCCAATCCCGCCGGCGTGAAGCGGCAGATGGTCGGCGTCTTCTCCAGACAATGGGTGGAGCCGCTGGCGGAGGCGTTGAAAAACCTCGGATCCGAGAGCGCCTGGGTGGTGCACGGCTCCGACGGGCTCGACGAGGTCACCATCTGCGGGCGGACCAGCGTCGCAGCCCTGGAGAATGGAAAAGTGCGCGTGTTCGAGATCGCGCCCGAGGACGTGGGTCTTGCTCGCTGCAAGCCGGAAGATCTGCGCGGCGGCGATGCGGAAGCGAACGCAGCCGCGCTGTTTGCCGTGCTTGAAGGTTTGAAAGGTCCGCATCGCGATGTGGCGGTGATGAATGCCGGTGCGGCACTGGTCGTCGCAGGTAAGGCGGCCGATTTGAAGGACGCGGTGGCGCTGGCGCAGCAGTCCATCGATTCCGGCGAGGCCAAGAAAAGACTCGACCGCCTGGCTGCGGTATCTAATGCGTGATCCATGACGGACATCCTCACCCAGATCGAGGCTTACAAGCGCAAGGAGATCGACGCCGCCAAGCGCCGGCGACCGCTTGGCACGATCGAGGCGGAAGCGCGCGCCGTCTCCGCTCCCCGCGGCTTCCTGCACGCGATCGAGCGCAAGCTCGCGGCCGGCGACTATGCGCTGATCGCGGAGATCAAGAAGGCGAGTCCGTCCAAGGGACTGATCCGCGCCGATTTCGATCCGCCGTCGCTCGCGCGCGCCTATGCGGCAGGCGGGGCGGCCTGTCTCTCGGTCCTCACCGATGCGCCGTCGTTTCAGGGCCGCCCCGATTTCCTCAACGCGGCGCGTGCGGCCACGTCGCTCCCGGTGCTGCGCAAGGATTTCATGTATGACCCCTATCAGGTGGTGGAGGCGCGCGCCTGGGGCGCCGACTGTATCCTGATCATCATGGCGGCGGTGGACGACGTGACAGCGAAAGAGCTGGAGAACGTCGCCTGCGCCCATGGCATGGACGTGCTGCTGGAAGTGCACGACGAAGACGAGCTCGCGCGCGCACTGAAGCTGAAATCCCGCCTGATCGGCATCAATAACCGCGACCTGAAAACATTCGAAACGACGCTTGCGGTGAGCGAGCGGCTTGCGCCGATGCTGCCGAAGGACCGCATTGCGGTGGGCGAGAGCGGGCTGTTTGGTCCGGCCGATCTGGCGCGGCTGCGGCAAGTGGGCATCGCGGCCTTCCTGGTGGGCGAGAGCCTGATGCGGCAGCCCGATGTGGAAGCGGCAACCAAGGCGCTGCTTCGCCGCGACGTAGCGGCTGCGAGGTAACGATGGCGCGCGAGGGCAAGCTCACGCATCTCGACAGCAGCGGCGAGGCGCGCATGGTCGATGTCTCGGACAAAGACTCCACCGAACGGGTCGCGACCGCCGAAGGCCGTGTGATCATGACGGCCAAAACCCTCGACCTCGTGCTCAGCGGCGATGCCAAGAAAGGCGACGTGCTGGGCGCCGGCCGCATCGCCGGGATCATGGCGGCAAAGAAGACCCATCAACTCATTCCGCTTTGCCACCCGCTGCCGATCACCAAAGTCGAGGTCGAGATAACGCCCGACCACAAACTGCCCGGCCTGATCGTGCGCGCCACGGTCAAGGTCACCGGCCAGACCGGCGTGGAGATGGAAGCGCTGACGGCGGTGTCGGTCGCCTGCCTGACGATCTATGACATGGTCAAGGCGGTGGAACGCGGCATGACCATCGAGGCGATCCACCTGGTCGAGAAGCGCGGCGGGAAATCCGGCCACTATCGCGCGAAGGAGTGAGCCGTGGCTTTGCTGCCGGTGGCGGAAGCGCTTTCGCGGATCCTGCAAGACGCAGCGCCATTGCCGGCGGAGGACGTTCCGCTCGCGCAAGCCGCCGGGCGCGTGCTTGCCGCCGATGTGGCGGCCCGCATCACCCAGCCGCCCGCCGATGTATCCGCGATGGACGGCTATGCGGTGCGCGCCGATGACGTGGCCAGCATTCCCGCGCGGTTGAAGGTCATCGGCGAGGTGGCGGCCGGACATCCCTTTGCCGCGCCGGTTGCGGCGGGCGAAGCGGCGCGTATCTTCACCGGCGGCGTTCTGCCGGCCGGCGCCGATACCGTGGTCATTCAGGAAAACACCACGCGGCAGGACGATGTGGTGGTGATCAACGCCTCCGTTGCGCGCGGAAAGAACGTCCGCCTCCGCGGGCTCGACTTCAAGCAAGGCGACGTGCTGCTGCCGAAAGGCCGCCGCCTGACCGCCCGCGACCTGATGCTGGCGGCGGCGATGAATCATCCGGCCGTGCCGCTGCATCGCGTGCCGAAGGTCGCCGTGCTGGGCACCGGCGATGAGCTGCAATGGCCGGGATCCGAGCTGAAGCCCGGCCAGGTCGTCTATTCCAACGGCTTCGCCCTCAGCGCATTGGCGCGGCAGGAAGGCGCATCGGCCATCGATCTCGGCATTGCGCCCGACCGCCTGGATGCCATCGCGGGCGCCGTGCGACGCGCGCGCGAGCTCGGCGCCGATATCCTGGTGACGGCGGGAGGCGCATCGGTCGGCGACCATGATCTGGTGCAGCAGAGCCTTGCCGCGGAAGGCCTCGCCCTCTCCTTCTGGAAAGTCGCGCTGCGACCCGGCCGTCCGGTGATGCATGGACGGCTCGGCGACATGCATGTGCTGGGCGTGCCCGGCAACCCGGTCTCGTCCTATGTCTGCGCCTTGCTGTTTCTCGTCCCGCTCATCCGGCGCCTGTCGGGACGTACGGATCTGTCGGCCGCTTCCGAATCGGCCGTGCTGGGCGGCGACCTGCCGGCCAATGACGAGCGCATGGATTTCCTGCGGGCCACGCTTCGCCCCGGCCCGAAAGGAAAGCCGGTGGCGACACCCCTGCCGGTGCAGGACTCATCGATGATGGCCGCACTGGCCAAGGCCGACTGCCTGCTGATTCGGGAAGCCAATGCCCCTGCGCTTTTGTCCGGTAGCGAATGCCCCATCGTTAAGCTCCGGTTTTAGTGGCTCGCCGCATTCTTCATCCCAAATTAAAGGGTTGCGGAACACATATCGAACAGATAGGGTATGTTCATGCTTTGTTTCTGACCCTGTCCCGAGTTTTGAGCCTTTCCGGGAGAAGAGCTAGCGATGCTGACGCGCAAACAATTCGAACTCCTCCGCTTCATCCATGAGCGCCTCAAGGAGGCCGGGGTGCCGCCCTCCTTCGACGAGATGAAGGACGCTCTGGACTTGCGGTCCAAGTCCGGCATCCACCGGCTGATCACGGCGCTGGAGGAGCGCGGCTTCATCCGCCGGCTGCCGAACCGTGCCCGCGCCATCGAGGTCATCAAGCTGCCCGACAGCGTCGCCCACGGCATGGGAGGCGGCGGCAACGGCCGGCGCGGTTTCACCCCGAGCGTCATCGAAGGCGATCTTGGCCGCGTGCGGCAACTGGCAGCCGATGACGACGGCAGCGGCCGGCCCGTCGCCGTTCCCGTCATGGGACGGATCGCCGCCGGCACGCCGATCGAGGCGATCCAGACCCGCACCCACACCATCAACATGCCGCCGGACCTGCTGACTTCCGGCGAGCATTTCGCCCTCGAAGTGCGCGGCGATTCCATGATCGAGGCCGGCATCCTCGACGGCGACACGGCGCTGATCAAACGCAGCGACGCCGCCGACACCGGCGACATTGTCGTGGCGCTGATCGACGACGAGGAAGCGACGCTGAAGCGCTTCCGCCGCCGCGGCGCTTCGATCGCGCTCGAGCCGGCCAACACCGCCTATGAGGTCCGCATCCTTCCGCCCAACCGGGTGCGCATCCAGGGCAAGCTGGTCGGCCTGTTCCGGAAGTACTGATCGTTTTGCATTCCGTTCATGGCCGGGCTCGTCCCGGCCATTTCGATTCGGACGCAGTGCGTCCTTCGGTGAGATGGCCGGAATCCCCGGCGCTACGGCACTCGGTCACGCAATGGCCCGAACAGGTTCGATGCGCTCGATCTTCTTGCCAATAGCCTTGGTAGCCATCGCGACGTCATAGCTGTTCTGAAGGTTAAGCCAGAACTGCGGGGTGGTGTTGAGCGCCTTGCCAAGCAGCAGCGCGGAGGTTGCGGTGATATCGGTTTGCTCGTTGGCAATGCGCTCAACGCGAGTGCGCGGCACATCCATCACCTTGGCGAGCTTCCCGGGCGAGATACCGAGCGGCACTAGGAATTCCTCGCGCAGCACTTCGCCGGGATGCAGCGGAGGCAGCTTCTTAGCCATGTGCGACTCCATTTGTTCTGGCCACTGCATTGGCGGTGGCTCGTCTGACCTTAGTGATAGTCCGTAATCTCCACGTCGGTTACGCCGTCATCGCTCCACACAAAGCAAACGCGGTATTGATCGTTTACCCGAATGGAATGTTGACCGGCGCGGTCATCGGTTAACTCGTGAAGATTGTTTCCCGGAGGCGATTTCAAATCGTTCAGCTTCACGGCGGCATCCACCATCGCAAGCTTCCGACGGGCCACTTTCAGCATGCCGCTGTAGATGCCACCGGGGTTCTCCCCTTTGAAAACCGCTTGCGTGGCCCTGTCCTTGAAGGACCTGATCA
>DASSPI010000144.1:0-9984 GCA_035699705.1 Xanthobacteraceae bacterium | reverse complement strand
GAGATGGGTGCATTTTGCCGAGCGCAGATACAGTTTGCCCTTGGGATCACGATAGGCGGCGATCTTCTGCAGGCCTTGCCGCACGATCGCGCCGTCCCCTGGCTTTAACTCGTCGAGTGAGGAGATTTCGCCCGGCGCGATGTATTCGGCAAAATTCTTCAGCGGCGTGACGTTCTCGCTGATGAAATTTTGCACCGCCGACCCGGTCTTGCGGGACGGGTCGTAAAGCTCGCTCCATGCGCTCTGGCCTTGCAGGATCAGTTCCCTGAGCACGAGGCTGGCGACCACGCCATGCGTGATGCCCTGGCCGGAATCGCCGGTCGCGACAAAGATATTTTCATTGCCGGGATTGCGGCCGATGAAAGCGGAATAGTCGACCGGATCGAGGACCTGTCCCGACCAGCGATGCGTGACGCTGCCGAGTTGCGGCAGCAGATTGCGGATCCAGGCTTCGATCGCCTGAAAACGCTCTTCGCCATCGTCGGCCTCGCCGGTCTTGTGATCCGCGCCGCCGACGATGACGTAATCGAAATTCCCGCGTCCCGCTTGCAGCCGCACATAGTGATACGGATCGAGCGTGTCCCAGTAGAGCGCATCCTTCAGCGTGTCCTTCGCGATCGTCAGCGCCATGGCGTAAGTGCGGTAAGGCGCCTGCTTGGTATGGAGAGCGACGCGCTCATTGATGGGAGAATTGGTCGCCACCACCGCCCAGCGCGCGCGCACCGTGCGGCCGTGTTCGGTTTGCACGGTCACGCCATCGGCATCCTCGCTGATCTCGTCGACCCGGGTGTCGGCGAACAGCTTTCCGCCTCGTTTCTCGATGGCGGCGGCGAGCCCGCGCAGATAACGCAGCGGATGAAAGGTGCCCTGGTTGGCGTAGCGCAGGCAGCGAAGCTCGCCGAGCCGTTTGAACGGAATGCCGGTGTGCCATTCCACCGCCACGCCCACCTTCTTCGCCGCGTCATATTCGGAATTGAGCTCCTCGGAAGGTTTTTTGCCCAATGCCGGGAACAGGAATCCGTTCAGGCGGCGGAAGCCGCAATCGATCTTCTCCTTTTTCTGGATCGCCTCGATCCGGTCGATCGCCGCGGAATGGCTTTGATAGAAGTCGCGCGCCAGCTTTTCGCCGCGCATGTCGATCAGGCTCTCGAAGCCGTCGTCGGAAGGCGAGGTCAGATGCGCCGTGGTGCGCGAGGTCATGCCCTTGCCGATCTTGCCGCGGTCGAGCACCACGACTGAATGGCCCTGCTGGGACAGCTCGTAAGCGGTGGAAAGCCCGGCGATGCCGGAGCCGATCACCACGGTGTCGGCGCGCTCGTCACGGGCGAGGGCGCCCGCATCCGCCGCCACGTCGGTGTCCATCCAAAGGGATTGAGTTTTTTCGTCGCCGACATTCATTGCAGCCTGCCTCGCTGCCAACGCAAAAAGGCAGCGGTCGTTCCAATGTTGGATAGTTGGCAGGAATGCGGGCTGTTTTTGACTTGCCCGCCTAATTGCGTTAGGCGCGGCGCGTAATTCCTTGTTTGATTGGCCTTTCCAGATGTCCGCGCAGAACATTTTCGCCCAGGTGCTCGACCGCGTCCGCGCCGCCAGCGACTCGCTGGTGGCGGCCGGCGAGCTGCCCGCGGGCATCGATCTGTCACGCGTGGTGGTGGAGCCGCCGCGCGATCCGAGCCATGGCGACATGGCCACCAACGCCGCCATGGTGCTGGCCAAGGATGCCGGCAAGAAACCGCGCGAACTGGCGGAGGCCATCGCCGCCAAGCTGCGCGCCGATCCTCTGATTGCGAAAGTGGACGTGGCGGGCCCGGGCTTCATCAACCTGGCCTTGCTTCCCGAAGCCTGGCGCGAGGAGCTGCGCACGGTCATCGATGCCGGCCTGAACTATGGCCGCAGCGCCGTCGGGCGCGGGGAGGCGGTCAATGTGGAATATGTCTCGGCCAATCCGACCGGACCGATGCATGTCGGGCATTGCCGCGGCGCGGTGTTTGGCGATGCGCTCGCCAATCTGCTCGCCTTCAGCGGCTTTAAGGTCACGCGCGAATATTACATCAACGACGCCGGCGCGCAGGTCGATGCGCTCGGCCGTTCAGCCTTCCTGCGCTATCGCGAGGCGCTGGGCGAGGACATCGGCGCGATCCCGGAAGGGCTTTATCCGGGTGAATACCTGAAGCCGGTGGGCGAAGCGCTGGCGAAAGAATATGGCGCGTCATTGAAGGCCAGGCCGGAAAGCGAATGGCTGACCATTGCGCGCGCCAAGGCCATCGCGATGATGATGGACTCCATCCGCGACGATCTCGCCGCGCTGAATGTCCGTCATGACGTATTCTTTTCCGAGCGCTCGCTGATTGAAGGCAACGACCAGGTCGGCGCGACCATCGAGCAATTGCGGAAAGCCGGGGAGGTCTATGAAGGCCGGCTGCCGCCGCCGAAAGGCGCGCCGGTGGAGGATTGGGAGGATCGCGAACAGACGCTGTTCCGCGCGACCGATTTCGGTGACGACGTCGACCGGCCGCTGAAGAAATCGGACGGCGGTTATACCTATTTCGCCTCCGATATCGCCTATCACAAGAGCAAGTTCGACCGCGGCTTCCGCAACCTGATCGACGTCTGGGGCGCCGACCACGGCGGCTATATCAAACGCATGCAGGCCGCGGTGAAGGCGGTGAGCGGCGGAAAGGCCGAGCTCGACGTCAAGATCGTGCAGCTGGTGAAGCTTCTGCGCGCCGGCGAGCCGGTGAAGATGTCGAAGCGCTCGGGCGACTTCGTCACGCTGCGTGAAGTGGTGGATGAAGTCGGCCGCGACGCGGTGCGCTTCATGATGCTCTATCGCAAGAACGACGCGCCGCTCGATTTCGACCTCGCCAAGGTGATCGAGCAGTCGCGCGACAATCCCGTCTTCTACGTGCAATACGCGCATGCGCGCGGACAATCGATCTTCCGCAATGCCGTCGAGGTATTGCCGCAATTGCCCGCGGAGGACCGGGAACGGGCAAAGCTGCTCGGCACGGCGCCGCTCGATCGCCTTGCAGATCCGGCCGAGCTTTCGCTGATGCGGCGCCTCGCACTCTATCCGCGCGTTGTCGAGGCCGCCGCCTTGGCCCATGAACCGCATCGCCTGGCGTTTTACCTCTACGAGTTGGCCAGCGAATTTCATACATTCTGGACGCGGGGCAATGATGCGCCACATTTACGCTTCATTATCCGACATGATCCACAACTGACCCTGGCTCGCCTTGCCTTGGTGCAGGGCATTGTTACGGTTCTCGCTTCGGGGCTTGCATCTCTCGGCGTCCGGGCGCCGCAGGAGATGCGGTAGGCGGCGGGTCAACCGCAGGGTATCGGGGCAACAAAACAACCGGCGGATAAAGCATGGCGGACGACAGCAATTTTCGCTCACATCGGCCGGCCGATCAGCGCTGGCCGGCCAAACCCGCAGCCAGCAGCCGGGAAGGGATCCCTGGTCGCAATGACCCTTTGGCGGAACTGGCTCGGTTAATCGGACAAGGCGAACCTTTTGGCGACCTGAACAGGGGCGCTCCGGTTCCCAGCCCCGCCCAGAGCCGTCCTGCGCCAACGGCGATGCCGCCGGTGCATGCACCGCCGCCGGCCCGCCCGTCCGAGAGCGATCCCTATGGTTCGCCGCTGCAATTCAGCGGCCAGCATTTCGGCTATAGCGACCCGCAGCAACAGGGTTTCCAGCCGGCCTACGATCCTGCGATCTACGGCACGCCGCAACAGGAGCAGGCTGCCGCTTATCCTTCCGAGGCTTATTACGACGATCCCGCGCGCTTGCCGCAGGGCGAGGAGGCCCATGAAGAGGATTACGGCGAGGAGCGTCCGCGCCGCGGCTTGAAGCTCGTCCTGCTGCTCGCGGGACTGGCGGTCATCGGAACCAGCGGTGTTCTGGGCTATCGCGCGTTCCTCAGCGGGGGCCCTTCCGGTCCGCCGCCGGTGATCAAGGCCAATACGACGCCGAGCAAAATCGTGCCGGCGCCTTCGGCCGAGGCTTCCAACAAGCAGATCTACGACCGCGTGGGCGACGTCTCGCAGGGCGAACGCATTGTTTCGCGCGAAGAAAAGCCGGTCGAGGTGAAGGACAATTCCCGGTCCTCGGCGCGGACGGCATTCCCCGGCTTGCCGGCGTCCTCGGGCCCGCAGGATACGGCGATGGCCGCTTCGCCGCCTCTGAATACGGATCCCGGCGGGCCGATGTCGGCCGAGCCGAGGAAAATCCGCACCGTGACGATCCGTCCCGATCAGGGGGGCACCGGCAGCACGCCTGCGCCCCGCCCGAACGCTACGCCGCCGGCCGCGCGCACAGCTGCCGCCGCGGCCCCAGTCGCACCGGTAGCCGCGCCGGCGCCGGCGCCGACACCGGCCCGCGCAGCCAACGGTGTTCCCACCGGTAATGCACCGCTGTCGCTGAGCCCGCAGGTGGCCAGTGCCGATGCCTCGGCACGGCCGGCTTTTCCGCCGCCGCCTGTGGCCGCCCCGGCCCCCGCCGCGCCGACCCGGCTGGCGGCCGTACCGCCGGCCGCGGAAGCGACGTCGGGCGCTTATACTGTGCAGATCTCTTCTCAGCGCAGTGAGACCGAAGCGCAGGCATCCTTCCGCAGCCTGCAGGCCAAGTTTCCGAATCTGCTGAACGACCGTCAGCCGATCATCCGGCGGGCGGACCTTGGCGAGAAGGGAATCTACTTCCGCGCGATGGTGGGACCCTTCACCTCGGCCGATCAGGCCACGCAATTCTGCGGCAGCCTGAAATCCGCCGGCGGGCAGTGCGTCGTCCAAAGAAATTAGGGCCTCCGCTGTTGACCCTTGCGGCGAACGCGGGCTAATCCGCGCCGATGCAAGCGCGTGCCTTCATCACCGGATTGGCCGGAACGGCCATCACCCCAGGGGAGCGCGCATTTCTCACGGAGGCGCAGCCGTGGGGCCTTATTCTGTTCAAGCGGAATATTGATACTGCTGAACAAGTAGCTGCATTAGCTGGAAATTTTCGGGAGGTCGTGGGCCGCGCCGATGCGCCGGTCCTGATCGATCAGGAAGGCGGCCGGGTGCAGCGCATGGGTCCGCCGCATTGGCCGAGCTATCCGCCCGGGGCGGCTTACGGGCGGCTCTACGACCGGGACCCGGCCAAGGGCGTGGCGGCGGCCCGGCTGGGCGCGCGGCTGATCGCCGACGATCTCGCCAAGGTCGGCATCACGGTCGATTGCCTGCCGGTGGCGGACGTACCGGCCAAAGGCGCGGACGTGGTGATCGGCGACCGCGCCTATGGCGAGACGCCGGAGAAGGTGTCCGCGCTCGCGGGCGCGGCGGCGGCAGGCCTGGCGGACGGCGGCGTGCTGCCGGTGCTGAAGCATATTCCCGGGCATGGGCGCGCCACGGCGGACAGCCATGCCGCGCTGCCGGTGGTCAATGCCACCCGCGCGGAACTCGAGGCCAGCGACTTTGCGGCTTTCCGGCCGCTGGCCGGGCTGCCGCTGGCGATGACCGCGCATGTTGTGTTTACCGCCATCGACCCCGTGTCACCGGCCACGACTTCGGCGAAGATGATCCAGAATGTGATTCGCGGCGGAATAGGGTTCCAGGGACTTCTGATGAGCGACGATATTTCCATGGGCGCACTCTCCGGCTCGCTGCGGGAACGCACGCGTGCGGCGCTCGCCGCCGGTTGCGATGTGGCGCTGCATTGCAACGGCAAGCTCGACGAGATGCGCGAGGTCGCGGCTGAGAGTCCGCTGCTCGCGGGCGAGGCGGCGCGCCGCGCCAAAGCCGCGCTCGCTGCGCGCCATGCCCCGGACGAGATCGACGTCGCCGCCGCGCGCGCGCAATTCGCGGCCCTGATGGCGGAAGGCGCGGTGACATCATGATCGCCGGCGACGTGCCTTTCGAAGCGGATCTGGCCGAGCGCGGCACGGACGAGCCGGCTCTGGTCGTCGACGTGGAAGGTTTCGAGGGGCCGCTCGATCTTCTGCTCATGCTGGCGCGTCAGCAGAAGGTGGACCTCGCGAAGATTTCGCTCCTGGCGCTGGCCGATCAATATCTCACCTTCATCGAGGAAGCGCGCAAGCTGCGCCTGGAGCTGGCCGCCGATTACCTCGTGATGGCGGCGTGGCTGGCCTATCTGAAATCGCGGCTGCTCTTGCCGGATGCCGGCGGCATCGAAGGTCCGAGCGCGGAAGACATGGCGACCGCGCTGGCCTACCGGCTGCGGCGGCTGGAAGCTTTCCGCCATGCCGCCGAACGATTGCTCGAACGCCCGCAGCTCGGACGCGATTTCCACGAGCGCGGCGATCCGGAACCGATTGCCGAAATCAGGCGCCCGCAATGGACCGCCACGCTTTACGACCTGCTCACGGCCTATGCCCAGCAGCGCCAGAACAAGGCGCTCGCGCATGTACGGTTCGCCAAGCGCACGGTCTGGTCGCTCGCCGAAGCGCGCGCCGCGCTGGAGCGGCTGCTCGGTCAGGCGCAGGACTGGAGCCGGCTCGACGAATATCTGATCAGCTATCTGGTGGAACCGGCGATGCGGCCGACGGTCTTCGCGTCGAGCTTCGCGTCCGTCCTGGAGCTGGTGCGCGAGGGCGTGGCGGAAATTCATCAGCACGAGCCCTTTGCACCGATCTACATGCGCAAGCGTATGGTGGCGGATGACATCGCAGGCGATTCGGTCGGCAGAACCGGACCGCGGGCGGTAGAAGGATAACAAGAGGGAGCCACGGGAATGCCAAGTGTGGCCAAAAGGCGCCTGGTGATCGCGGCAGACGAGGTTGAGTCAATGAGTGAAACGCGGCCGGAAGAGCTGCGGCTGGTAGAGGCGCTGCTGTTTGCGTCGGCGGAGCCGCTCGACGAGAAGACTCTGGCGGCGCGACTGCCGCAGGGCGTCGACGTCAAAACGGTGCTGCAGCAGCTGCAGGCGGAATATGCGCCGCGCGGGGTCAATCTCGTGCGCGTGGCCGGCAAATGGGCGTTCCGCACCGCCAGCGATCTGTCCTGGCTGCTGACCAAGGATTCCGTTGTGCCGCGCAAATTGTCGCGCGCGGCGATCGAGACGCTTGCCATCGTCGCCTATCACCAGCCGGTGACGCGCGCGGAAGTGGAAGAGATCCGCGGCATCTCGGCGGCGAAGGGCACGCTCGACGTGCTGCTGGAAACCGGCTGGGTGCGGCCGCGCGGACGCCGCAAAGCGCCGGGCCGGCCTGTCACTTACGGCACGACCGAAGCTTTTCTGTCGCATTTCGGCCTGGAAGCGCTCGACGATCTGCCCGGACTGGACGAATTGAAGGGATCGGGTCTTCTCGATGGCCGGCTGCCGCCGGGCTTCTCCGTGCCCACCCCGTCGGACGATCCGGCCTTGCGTGATGACGAAGACCCGCTGGAGCCGGAGGATCTCGACCTCGGGCTTGCGCCGCCACCCTCGCGGGCGGAGAAATAAGGCAGCATTTCCGTCATCTAATGGATGTAAGACTACGCCCTAAGTCCTTGTTTTTGCCGCGTCCGGGGCCTAGTTTCGTGACTGAAACACCGGCGGACCGATGGCCGTAATCCCGTCGATGCGGAGGATTTCCGAATGGGTTCCCTGAGTATCTGGCATTGGATCGTGGTCGGCGTGATCGTGCTGCTGCTGTTCGGGCGCGGCAAGATTTCCGAATTGATGGGTGATGTTGCCCAGGGCATCAAAGCCTTCAAGAAGGGCATGGCGGAAGAAAAGGCCGACACCGATACGTCCAAGGACGCGCCGGTGAAGACCATCGACCACGCGCCCGGCACGTCGCCTGACATGAAAACCCACTCCGAGAGCGAAAAGCGGTTCGGAGGCGGCACGGTCTGACGGCGCCGCGCCTTCCGCGTTCGAAACGGAAGCGCTGCGGACGCACGGCGGGGCCGCGGGTTTTTGGAGTTGACCCTCGATGTTCGATATCGGTTGGGGCGAGTTTCTCGTCATCGGCATCGTCGCGCTGATCGTCATCGGCCCGAAGGAATTGCCGGGCGTGCTGCGCTCGCTCGGCCAGGGCATCAGCAAGATCCGGAGCATGGCCTCCGAGTTTCAGGGCCAGTTCCAGGAAGCGATGCGTGAAGCGGAGATGGCCGACATCAAGAAGTCGGTCGATGAGGTGAGCGCCGCTGCGCGCGGCTTTACCTACTACGATCCGATGAATCCCGACGGCCTGGAGCCGAAGCCGGAAGCCAAATCCGCCGAAACCGCGGCATTGCCCGCGCCCGAAGAGCCTCCCGCATTGCCATCGCCGGCGGAGCCGTCCGCGTCTGCCTTGCCGGAGCCCGACCTCGGCCCCGCGGAAACGCCCAAGCCGGACGAGGGGCGTTCGTCATGAGCCACGAGGACATCGAGGCCACCAAGGCGCCTTTGATGGAGCACCTGATCGAGCTGCGCTCGCGGCTGATCAAGGCGCTCATCGCCTTCGCCATTGCTTTTGCGCTGTGTTTCTACTTCGCGAAAACGATCTACAACATTTTGGTCTGGCCGTTTGTCTGGGTCGCCGGGGTGGAGAATTCGAAATTCATCTACACCGCGCTGCTGGAATATTTCATCACCCAGCTCAAGCTCGCGATGTTCGGCGCGGCTTTCCTGTCTTTTCCGATCGTGGCCGCGCAGATTTACATGTTTGTGGCGCCCGGGCTTTACCGTCACGAGCGCCATGCCTTCCTGCCCTATCTCGTGGCGACGCCCATCTTCTTCGGGCTCGGTTCGCTGCTGGTTTATTTCCTGGTGCTGCCGATGCTGGTGCGCTTCTCGCTCGGCATGCAGCAGGGCGGCGACGGGGTGGCGGAGATCGCGCTCTTGCCGAAGGTCGGCGAATATCTTTCGCTGATGATGAGCTTGATCTTCGCCTTCGGCATCGCGTTCCAGTTGCCTGTGATCCTGACGCTGCTCGGGCGCGTCGGTCTCATCACCTCGCAGCAGCTGAAGGAAAAACGCCGCTATTTCATCGTCGGCGCCTTCGTGCTGGCCGCCGTGCTGACGCCGCCCGACGTCATCAGCCAGCTGTCGCTTGCGCTGCCGCTCCTGGTTCTCTACGAGGGCTCGATCTGGTCGGTGCGTTTGGTGGAAGGTAAAGCCAAACGGGCGGCCGCAGCCGCGACGCCTGAGGCGAAGCCGGCGGAATAGCTTGTTCATTCGTCATGCCCGGCCTTGTGCCGGGCATCTCGCTTAGGTAGGCAACGCCGTGCGTTCCTTATCGGGATGGCCGGAACAAGTCCGGCCATGACGCGGAAAAGACTGACCCATGCACGACATCAAATGGATCCGCGAGCATCCCGCCGATTTCGATCGCGGATTGCAGCGGCGCAACCTGCCGCCGCAATCGAAAGAACTGCTGCAGCTCGACGAGCGCCGGCGCGCGGCCATTGCCCAATTCGAGCAGGCGCAGGCGCGCCGCAATGCAGCTTCCAGGGAGATCGGCGAAGCGAAGAAGAACAAGGATGAAGCCGCGGCGAAGAAGCTGATGGCGGAGGTGGCCGAGCTGAAGGAGACGCTCGGGCAGCTCGACGCCGGCGCCAAGGCGGCGGAAGAGGAACTCAACAAGGTCCTCGCCACCGTTCCGAACCTGCCGGCGGCCGACGTGCCGGACGGCAAGGACGAGAAGGACAACGTCCAAAAATCCGAGTGGGGAACCAAGCGCGGCTATGCCTTCAAGCTACGGCAGCATTTCGAACTCGGCGAAGCGCTCGGCCAGATGGATTTCGAGACCGCGGCGAAAATCTCCGGCGCGCGCTTCGTCGTGTTAAAGAAAGGCCTGGCGCGGATGGAGCGTGCGCTCGGCCAGTTCATGCTCGACCTGCACACCGCCGAGCATGGTTATACGGAGATCAGTCCGCCGCTGCTGGTGCGTGATGAGACCATGTTCGGCACCGCGCAATTGCCGAAGTTTAAGGACGATCAATTCGCGGCAGGTCGAGGTCTCACCAACGAGGAGCTTTATGCGGAACTTAAGCAAGCCACACTGCGCGACGCGTCTG
>DASSPI010000143.1:0-4530 GCA_035699705.1 Xanthobacteraceae bacterium | reverse complement strand
AGGGCCATTGGTTTTCACGAAACCCCTAAAGGGGCCAGTACCGAGGGTGGGGTGCTGGCCTGTTTTGACCCCCGGTGGCCTAGTTTGAAATTTCAGGTGGCCGGATTTGATTATTAGAGTGGTTCATTCCGGCCAGCACCGGGGGGTACTGTCCTAAGTCGATAGCCACTGTCCTAGTCAGACTTTGCGAATGTCCTGATTCGTGAACGAGATTAGCTCGCATTCCATGGTCTGAGAGCTTACCTTCAAGCCATCACCGGCAACGGCATGAGGCCAAGGCGTCGGTGGCTGAGAGTTCGGTAGTGCTCCCGCCTGTAAGGAGGGAAGCATGACCACCGCCACTCAATACCGACAATATGCCCGCGAATGCATGGACAGTGCACGCGATGCCACGTCCGAGCCAGCTCGCACTCAGTTTCTTGAGATTGCGAAACTGTGGTTGACCGCAGCAGCGCGGGTGGACACTCGCCTAACGTCGTCAAAGCGGACGAAGAGTAACGGTCGTGGGCATGCTCCTGCCAACCTTGGCGTAGCAGGGCCCAATGATCAAAGCTGAAGTATATCGCGGGTACGCCGCCACGTGTCGGCAGTTATCTGAAAAGGCGGCCGTTGAGGACAGGGCACTTTGGCTCAAGATTGCCAAGCAGTGGCTGCGGATGGCCGATGCAGCCGACCGCAACCCGGACGCCTTTGACGCGCCATAGGCCGCCTCAGTTTGCGGCCTTCTTGATTTCGATTTTCTCTTCCGTGCAGTAGGCAACTTACCGTGGTGTCCCAATTAGACAGCGCGGTTAACCTAAATTACCGGCAAAACCAGCCAGCGCCGGGAGGTATGGGGCTCCTGTTTCGGCCCCTGGTGGCCTGATTGGGCAACGGCCCAGTCTACTGTCGAAGCAGCCTCATTCACTAACTGTTGTGTAGGACAGACGGCTGCTCACTGTTAGTTTGCCGCTGCATTGCAGCCAGCTCATTTTAATCAAGAGAGTCGCAAATGACCTCTGCCGATCAGTATCGCGTAAGAGCAGCGGAATTCGCCGCGATGGCGAAATCGGAGGCAAATCCGGCTTTGCAACTCGAGTACGCCACGATTGCCGCAAGCTACCTGCGGCTTGCGGAGCAGGCAGATCGCAACGCCATGAACGATGTGGCGTATGAGACGCCACCCGATCAAAAACCCGCCGCGCCCTAGGCCGCCCCGGTTCGCGGGCCTCGGTGGCCAGTGCGAATATCCACAGTCGCCGGCCCAGAATCCGCAATGCTCACAAACTAATGATTCGCAACCGGAACGGTTTGCGGCTCTAAATATAAGGCTGCGGCAATCTGCTGCGCCAGGCGTCCCGTGGGACCAAGAGGGCCGATAGTGCACCCCGCCCAAGTACTTCGCGGAGAGTGTCATGTTGTTTGCTCATAAAGATTTCAGTGACTCAGCGCATCCATTCGATCCGCAAATCGAGCAAATGCAAAATGAAATAAAGCGGCAACAAGCGACCATCGCTGCACTGGCCGCTGAAGGCCACGAAGTGACGGATGCGACAAGGCATCTCAACAGGCTGATCGGCAAGTGCGACGCTCTTTTGCAGAGCCGTTAATCTTTGCAGAACCGCTTCATCGCCTCCTTCGCAAAGCTGCAAGGTGCTGCCTGACCGGCGGGCGCCTGGTTGATTAATGCCGCCGTGCCTGTCGAAAGGCAGCCTCGTGAGCATTTTCAGCCAATTCACGCGGAACTGATTTCCGCCCGCCATGCGCGCTCATTAAGCTGGGATTCATACTGGGGAGCATGAATGCGATTCACACCGCTTGATTACATGCAGCAGGCTGCCAAGCTTGACGTCTTGGCGGAACAGGCTGCCGATTCTGCCACGCGGACAGGTTACCGGGAACTCGCCCAGCGCTTCCGCGACATGGCCAACCTGCCCGGCGTTTCGCAAATGCCATCCGACGTCGAAATTATACGCCTTGCCGAGCGCATGGTGGGGAAAGCCCGGCCGGCTTGATCGGCAGCTTGCTGGAATTTAACATTCCCGCCCTTGTCTGCCGGCCTATTTCCGCCACATGCCCGGCTCTCAAGTCCGCCCGCCATAAATCGACGGAGGGATCCTTATGAATTGGATTTATGTATTGGCCTTGGCAGGTGCGACGGCGGTCGCCATGAGCGGCGCCGGTTTTGCGCAGACCACGCCGCCGCCAGCGGTGCAATCGTCTCCTTCACCTTCCGCCGCCGCAACGACGCCCGCAACCGGTGCGCAGCCGACAGGCGACAAGCGGCAGCAGTTGAAAGCGGACAGGAAGGCGCAGCGGACGGCCGCCCGCGGTGACTGCCGCGCGCAAGGCAAACAGCAATCGCTCTCCCGCCAGGAGCTGCGGACTTTCGTGAAGAACTGCATGGCCGCTCCGCAATGATCCGGAGGGCCGAGGTCACGAGCGCGCTCTCGATTGTGGACGCGCCTTTCTGCGCAATCGCGTTTGCCGTTGTCGCCGTCTCACAAGTTATTAACCCACTCGGCGAGTTGGCCCACGGAATGGCGAGGCTCGCAAAGATTTGTGTAGCGAAAGCAGCGCTTCCTCCGGGTATAACGGCGCGCAAAAAGGTCAGCCCGGACCGAGCCTGGTTGTCCGCGCCGCATCGGTTTGGGAACGAACCGGCGGTCCGGTCTTTATACATGCAAGCAACTGGGTGGTAGGACGCGTGGAACTTACCGAGGAATTCAGAACGCGGGCGCAGCGCTGCCTCAAGCTGGCGCAGGAAGCGCCCACGCTTGAAGCCCAGACGCATTGGCTTGCCATGGCACAGCTTTGGTTCAGCCTGGCGCAGCACGCCGAAGAGCAGGACGCCGAGTTCTTGGGTAAGTCGGTGTCACAGCTGCGCACCAAGGGCGACGAAAACGGCCAGCCGAATGGCGATGGCGAAGAGGGCCGGTAGTCCGTTGCCGCTGCCCCGCGAGGGCGGCGAAATCCGAGCGGGCGCGGCGGGCGTGTCTACACGCAGCGCGTGAGCTTCAGCGTGCCCCCCGGCGACATCGCGAGCTCGATCCGGTCGGAGTCGATCAGGCGCAGGGTATAACGGATCTGCGCCCTGATCTGGCCGGTATGAAATTCCTCCGTGATACGGAAAGTGGTATCGGCCTCGTTCACCAGGTCGATCACGCGATAATCCGGAACGCCGCCGCCGGTATCGAAGCGGCGGTAGGGATCGAAGCGGATCACGCGCTTGCCCGCGCAATCGATCGGCCCTGGCTCGGTCGCGGCGCTCAGCCCCCAGCGTCCGCTCACCGGATAGGTGAGGGCGAAAGCCGGAGTCGCCAGACAGCAGCACGCGAGCAGGATGACCGTGATTTTTTTCATGCCAGGATCAACGGCAAAAACGGTGCGGGGGTTCCTGAGCCGCATTTTACGAAAAGTCCCGTGGCAAAGATAACGGATCGCCGGCCAGCGTCCCTAGGGGAGAGGCGAAGGAGTCAGTCCCATCATCGCGAGCGCGGCGCGGCCCATGAAGCCATAGGGATTGCCCATGGTCTCCTGCGTCTCGAAGTGATTGTAGCACTTGCCGACCAGCAGTTTCGCCGGCTTGCCCGCCGCCGTCAGCGCGGCATGGAAGTCGCGCGCCTGACGCTGGAATTCCGGCGTCTCCAGGCTGCCATAGGTGATCACCAGCGGCGTGTGGATCTTGTCGAGATGCCGCTGCGGGCTCAGCTCGTGCTCCATCGCATCGGTGAATTTCACGTATTGGCTGCGCTTGGAAAGCCGCGGGGCCTTCAGGTCATACATGCCGCTGCCGAGCAGGGCGCCCTTCAGGATGTCGCGCGGCAGCCCGATCGTTTCCCATTCGGTGATCACGATGCAGCCGGCGAGGTGTCCGCCGGAGGAATGGCCGGTGAGATAAAGCCGGCCGGGATCGCCGCCGAAGCTTTTGGCATTCCGGTAGACCCAGGCGACGGCGCGCCGCACCTGATCGACCATCGGAAAAATGCTGCCGCCGGTTTCCGTCACGTTGTTGAAATCGACCGCGATGAAATGCGCGCCGGCATTGATGAAGACTTCCGCCATATAGGCGACCTGCGATGAAGAGCCGCCCTTCCAGGCGCCGCCGTGGACATAGATCATGACCGGCGCGTTCGGCGCCTTGGCCTTGTAGATGTCGAGCTTCTCGATCTCGGCCGCGCCGTAGGCCACCCGGTCAGGCTGGCCGATGATGCCGAGCGTGATCGCGTTATTGGCGACGCGGCGCGCGCGGATCTCCTCGCGGTTCGGCGCATAGACCGTCTGGTCATAGGCGTCGTCGAGTTCCTGCTGGTCCATGTCGAGCCAGACGAGGGGGCCTTTGGCGTGCGGGCGGGCGGGGGCGGCGGGATTCATGGGAAACTCCGCAAAAAATGGGCGGAAGGTCGCAGGGCGGAGCCTGCCAGACTGGCCATTCTGTTGTAAACTGCCTGAACAAAAATACGGCGCGTGCAGGGCGCCGAATGCGTGAGGGACGAAGCGAAGCAGGGAGAGGACGTCATGCCGTCATTGCTGCGGACCGCGCTTGCGCTG
>DASSPI010000142.1:0-5008 GCA_035699705.1 Xanthobacteraceae bacterium | reverse complement strand
GCAACTTGAAGTGTGCGGGACCCGATCTTTGGATTCCCGACTAAGGTGACGGCGTGCAGTGTTTTCAAATCTCCTCCCGCTTCTTTGCCCTCTGCCGACCGGCGGCGCCCATCGCAGGTGCAAAAGCGCCACTCGGATTGCCTGCAGAGGAACCTGAAAGAAGCTGATCCGCCTTGTGAGGCACTCTTGGGTTTATGTGCGGTACGCACCGCCTCCAGTGCCCGACGACTTCTTCAGCGGCTCTGCGTGCACGGGATCCGATCTCCGGATTGCCGGCCAAGGCGACAGCCTTGACCGCCTTCAACTGACCACCCCGGTCCGCCGACGTCCCCGGGCGCGCTCAGTTCGCCTTATCACCAGCCACTACCGTTTTATGAAGCAGCCGGATGTCAGGATACTGATATCCGCCGCCAGCCTTGTGGAGAAGGCAGCGATTATCCCACATCACCAGGTCGTTATCCCGCCACTTGTGATGATATTGAAAATCCATCTTCAGCATGTGATCGAAAAGAAGGTCGAGCAATTCGTCGGCCTCATCTTGCGGCATGCCCACTATCCCGATCGTGAAGCGCGGAGAAATATAAAGCGCCTTGCGCCCGGTCGCCGGGTGCACCATCATGATCGGATGCGCGACGTCAGGGCGGCCGAGCCGGCTCGCATAGAAATCGGTCGCGCCGGGACGGTCCTTCGAGACCTCGACCCGCTTGTTCTTGAGCTTGCTGGCGGCATGGATGCCCTGCAGGCCCGCAATACGTCGCTTGATCGCTTCTGGCAGCGTTTCATAGCTGCGATACGTATTCGCGAACAGCGTATCGCCGCCTTCGTCCGGATTTTTCAAGGAGTGAAGGATCGTCGCCTTGCTTGGAACCTTGCGATGCGACGAATCCGAGTGCCAGAAATCGCCGGCATCGATCACCCCCACCGGTTTTCCGTCACGGACATCATTGGAGAGAACCAGGACCTCCGGCGTATCGGGGATCACAAACTCCGTCGTATTATGCGGCTCGACGTCGCCGAAGCGCCGGGTAAAAGCCACCTGGTTCTCCGGGGAGATGCGCTGATCCCGGATCGCGATTACCTGAAAATCATAAAAAGCCTTCTCGATCTGTTTGAAAGTGGCATCGTCCGGAGGCTTCGAAAGATCGACGCCGGTGATTTCACAGGCCATGAAATCGGAAAGCGGATTGACCCTAATGCTCATGCTTTTTCCTGACCTCAAACCATGCGATTACTTGCTGGCCGGCGCTTCGACGTTGATGCCTATGTTCTTCTTGAGCTGGACGAAGAAGTTCAGATCATCGTCGGAGATTGCGCTCGTGATCTTCGTCACGCGCTGCATATCCTCTCCTGACCCCACGGTGTAGCCCGCACCGAGAATTCTCTCCGCCTCGACCTTGAAGGCCTCGTCTTTCGTCATCTCGAGGAAGGCCTTGCGATAGGTCGCAACGATCTCCGGCGGCGTATTCGGCGGCAACGCTACCCATTTGCCGATCCGGCTCAGATTTTCCCACGCTTCAAATGCCTTGATGGCCCTGGCGTCTTTCAGCTTCGGCTTGATCAGATCGGAAAACACCGGCACATCGGGGAAGCGCGCACCCCTGACGAGTTGCCCATCCCGCGATTCACCGGTTTGCGCGACAAACACGAAGCCGCCGTCTTTTTCGAATTGATGCAGCAAGCTGTCGCCATAGGTGATCAACATGTCGATCTCGCCGCGATGAAGCGCGAGGATCATCTCCTGGGTGCCTGGATAGCCAAGGACCCACCTGACGTTCCAATCCAGATAATTCGGCCCCCACACCGCCATCTGATCGGTCGTCCGGTCGGCGGTTTCGTCGCCCTTGACCACTGGCGGCTTTGTCTTGTCGTGCAGCCGGCTCATCGCATCCTTGCGCAGGACGACGACGGAGGTGGGCGCGGGGAAGGCGCCGACCATCATCAAAGTCTTCGGGTCGTATTGTACAGCCGGGTTGCGCATCACATTGGGCTCGATATTCGACGAACTGCCGGAATAGAAGGTCAGTCCATCCGCCTTCACCTGCTGGACGAAGAAATTAAGCGCCTTGACGCCGGCGACGCCGGGAATATTCGAAAAGACCACGTTCGGCTTGCCGGGAAGATAGGCTTGCATGAACCGGCCTACCATGCGGCCGACGGAATCGGTTCCTCCTCCGGGTCGCGAGGGAATGATGAGCGTGACCGTTTTTCCGGTGAAATCAAAATCCGCCGCGGCAACGGATGGGGCGGAGACAGGCACACCGGCAAATGCCAAGAATGCAGCGCACAGGAACGCCTTAACTTTTTTCCCCATCGCAGATTCCATCCTTAGAGTGGAACTGTCACAATCCTAACCTGCGGCTCGAAGAGCGGTCAATTCACTGGCGGCAGCGATTGGAAACGAAACGAATGTCTGATCAGGTCGCAGTCATTGGTATAGGGGCGATGGGGCTGGTCCTGCTCAAGCGCCTTCGCATGCTTGGCAAGGAAGTCCGCGCCTATGATGTTTCCCCCGCAGCGGTGCAGAAGGCGCGCGATGCGGGTGGGCAAGCGGCGAATTCACCCGCCGACGCGGCGCGCGGCGTATCCCATATCCATGTCATCGTTCCAAAGGATGAGCATCTTGTCGACGTGACGCTCGGCCCCGATGGCGTTCTAACACAGGCTTCCCCCGGAACGTTGCTGTTGCTTCACAGCACGGTCATGCCGCAAACCACGCGGCGGATCGCGGAGGCAGCCGCTCAGGCAAAGATTGACGTTCTGGAAGCGACGATCACCGGCATTCCGAGCCGGCTTGAGCTGGGCAAAGCCCAGCTGCTGGTCGGCGGACCGGAGCCCCTCGTCGCACGGTCGCGCGACTATCTTCAGAAGGTGATCGGCCCGGTCAATCACTTCGGCCCGTTTGGTAGTGCCAATATCGCCAAGCTCGCGGCGGCATTCGTTTCGGGCGCCAACCGCGTTGTGCTGGCCGAGGCGCTCGCGATCGTCGAGGCTGGAGGTCTCGATCCGGAGAAATTCCTCAACGTGTTGCGGGAGGTCGGCGCCAAATTGCCGGCCGAGCGGTGGGAGGAAATCTTCGTAATCAAGGACGGTCACGCCTGGCACCGCCCCTCCACCAATCTTTTCAGGAAGGATGTGGGGCTCGCCGCGAAGCTCGCACGGGAACTCGGTATCGAGGCGCCGGTGGCGCAAGGCGTCGCGCAAACCGCAGTGCGCTGGGTCAAGGAGTGGGACGAAAAAGGGATCACGCGCGATCCCAAGACATGGGAGTAATGTCAGTCCGCTTTGAGGCCTTGTTTGCGCAGCACCGAGCCGATGAAGGCGATGGCCTCGGGCGAGGTGTCGCCTGGCTTCCTGACGAGCGCCGTCACATCTTTCCAATCCACCGCCTCAAATCCTTCGCTGACTTTCTTGCCGAGCCCGGCGAATTCTGCATCGGCGATGCCGCCGCGAAAGCCGTCGTCTTGTCCGCGAATGAAACGGGCTCGGCCGCGTGTGCAGCGGAAGGGCCCAGGACGATCGTCGACACCGTCGCAGTCGCTCGCACCAGCATTTCGCCGGTCATGATGAGCGCCTCCCCTATTGTCGCCCTGCACGCGGACGGCAGCCCTGTTTGATTTTGACATGATGCTCCAAAGGCACCAATCTATGGACGATGTGTTCTTGAATTGAGAGTCCCGGCAGAGGGAACAGGATGCAGTTTGGAATTTACGCGCCGATTCCCATGGTGACCGTCGGCTCGCCCGAGGTCGCCCAGGCGGTCAAGGAAGCGTTGCAGCCTTTGCCGGCCGGGCGGCGTGACGCGCAATACGATCACGGCGAAGAGCTGATCCTGGCCGCCGAAAAGGCGGGATTTGAACTTTGTCTCTTTGCTGAACGTCATCGCGGCCATGATCTCTCAGCCTGGGTCATGGCCAGCGCGATTGCGGCACAACTGCAAACAATGCGTTCGCTGGTTGCCGTGCATCCCGGTTTGTGGGATCCGGCGCTGATCGCCAGGATGACCGTGTCGATTGACCGGATCTCCCGCGGCCGCGTTGCGCTCAATGTCGTGAATGGAAGCCATGATGACGAATTTCGCATGTTCGGCGGAACCGTTCTGCAGGGTGAGGAGCGCTACAAGCGTGCGGAGGAGTTCATTACGATCCTGAAAGGCCTGTGGGCGAATGAATCGTTCTCTTTCTCAGGCAACCACTACAAGATCGAGAACGGTCAGCTGCTGCTCAAGGCGGCGACGCCAGCTCCGCCTGAAATCTATTCGGTAAGCAAAGGCGACCGCGGCCGCGACTTCATTGCTCAATATTGCGACTGGTGGTTTGTCGACCAGCCGAAGGACATAGAGACCGTGGATGACTTCATCCGCGGCACCGAGGCCTCGATCGCCGACATGGAGCGCCGCTGCAAGCGTTTTGGACGCAAGATGCGGTACGGACTCACCCCTTTCCTTGCGTTGGGAGATACCAGGGAGTCCGCCCTCGACGAGGCCGTCACCAGCATATTCAAATACGATCCGGGCGTGGACCGGCGCATGATCGAAAAACGCATGGTACCGGCCACGCGGGCCGGATGCGTCGGGCCGGCCAAAGATGTGCTGGCAACGTTGCGCCGCTTCGAAGACATTGGCGCAGAACTGATGCTGTGCCGTCTCGTTTCCTCGACTGCCAATATGCGCCGGATCGGAGAGGAAATTATCGCTCCCCTGAAGCAGGCTCAGCGAACACAGGCTGTTGCCTGACGCTCCATCGCCATCGGTTTACGCCGCCGTTGCGCGCTGCCGCCGCAGCTCCGGCGGGACTTTTTCCGCAAACTCGTCCGATCCGCCGCGCATGGGATGGAACACCAGCATCGGCAGATCGGCGCCGAGCGGCTCGCGGATACCGCACTGGCTGGCCGGCCTGGCAGGATTTGAACCGCCGCATTCCTTTTCTGGAAATGGCCTTTGAATTCTCGGCAGAATTCCACGTTATTTTGCCAAAATCAGCGCCAGAGACTAATCCTACGCGGGCTGCAG
>DASSPI010000141.1:0-27365 GCA_035699705.1 Xanthobacteraceae bacterium | reverse complement strand
CCGCTGGGGGCAAGGCCGTTCCAGCGCGAAAATTATGTCACGAAGTTTCGCGAACTTGCCGACGGCATTGTCACACGCGCAGAGCAGGACCGTTTCCTCAACCTTGTGATGAGACTACCAAATTTGACAGCCGAGGAACTGGTTGGTCTTACTTTCACGGTGGATCCGGTTTGCCTGGGGCAGGCCCCCTCGCGCGGAATCTTCGACCAAGGAAGATAATGGCCGCGATCGGGCGAAAATTCCCGGGGAGGGAGTGACGATGAACAAGGTTATACAGCCCAGTCAAAAAAAATCCGTCGCGTTGTCCGGCATCGTGGCAGGCAATACAGCCCTTTCTACGGTTGGGCACACCGGAAACGACTTGCACTATCGCGGGTATGATATCGTGGACCTTGCCGAACAGTGCGAGTTTGAGGAAGTTGCGCACCTGCTCGTTCACGGCACTTTGCCGACGCAAGCGCAGCTCATGGCCTACAAAGCCAAGCTCAAGGCGCTTCGCGGCCTGCCGGCGGTGCTCCAACGGGCGCTTGAGCTCATTCCGGCATCAGCGCATCCAATGGATGTTATGCGGACGGGGGTCTCGATTTTGGGATGCGTGGCGCCGGAAGCATCCGATCAGAACCAGGCTGGGGCTCGAGACATCGCCGACCGGCTCATGGCTTCGCTCGGCTCCATGCTGCTTTATTGGTATCATTACTCACATAGCGGACGCGTCATTGAGGTGGAAACCGACGACGATACTATTGGCGCTCACTTCCTCCACCTTCTTCACGGCCAACCGCCGCGTGAAAGCTGGGTACGCGCGATGCATATCTCGCTGATCTTGTATGCCGAGCATGAATTCAATGCCTCCACCTTCACCGCCCGATCGATCGCCGGCACGGGCGCTGACATTCATTCCGCGATCACCGGAGCGATCGGCGCATTGCGGGGACCAAAGCATGGGGGCGCCAATGAGATCGCCTTTGATGTTTTAAGCCGCTACGGCAATGTTGATGAGGCAGAAGCCGATATCCGCCGCCGACTGGCAGCGAAGGAGGTGGTGATCGGATTTGGCCATCCGGTCTATACCGTTGCCGATCCTCGCAACAAGATAATCAAGGAAGTCGCGCGTCGGCTTTCCAAGGAGGCCAATACCGATCTGTTGTTCCGGATCGCTGATCGCATCGAAAGCGTGATGGCAGACGTCAAAAATATGTTTGCCAACCTGGATTGGTTCAGCGCCGTGTCGTACCATTTGATGGGCGTACCGACCGCCATGTTTACGCCCTTGTTTGTTATCGCGCGGACCTCCGGCTGGTCTGCCCACATCATCGAGCAACGAATTGACAACAAGATTATCCGGCCGGCGGCGAATTATACCGGGCCGGAAAACCGGCGTTTCGTTCCGCTGAAGGACCGATGAAAACTGATGATCATCCCATCAACTCAATGGCCGCCCAATGAGCTATCTGTCTGGCTCCGAACTGCCTTCCGTACCCGCAGGTGAACGCTTTCGAGCGCTGATCAATCGGCCTGGTATTGTGGAGATTCCGGGTAGCCACAACGGAATGGCCGCGCTGCAGGCAAAGGCGGCAGGATTCGAAGCGCTTTATCTTTCGGGCGCGGCGATCAGCGCCAGCATGGGCTTGCCCGATCTCGGCGTCATCACTGTCGATGAAGTTTGCTTCTTTATTCGCCAAGTTAGCCGCGCAAGCGGCCTTCCTGTCGTCGTGGACGGAGATACCGGCTACGGCGAGGTCCTCAACGTCATGCACATGGTGCGGGCTTTTGAAGATAACGGCGCGGCGGCGGTGCATATCGAAGATCAGCTTCTTCCCAAAAAATGCGGCCACCTGAACGATAAGAAGCTTGCCGATATGCGCGATATGGCAGCCAAGATCGCAGCTGCGGTACGCGCGCGGCGGCACCTTTACATCATCGCTCGCACCGATGCCGTGGCTTCCGAAGGAATGGATGGCGCCGTCGCGCGAGCAAAGGCCTACCTGAAAGCGGGTGCCGACGCGATCTTCCCGGAGGCCTTGACCAGCGCTGACATGTTCCGCGAGTTTGCACGGCGACTGCCAAACGTGCCGTTGCTCGCGAACATGACGGAGTTTGGCCGCACGCCGTTTTTCACGTCGGCAGAATTCGAGCAGATGGGATACAAAATGGTCATTTGGCCCGTGAGTTCGCTCCGCGTCGCCAATAAGGCGCAGACACGATTGTTTGCGGCTATTCGGCAAGATGGCGGAACACATAAAATGCTGGACGAGATGCAAACGCGCGCCGAGCTTTACAGCACCATCGGATACCAGGACTACGAAGCGCTCGATGCTTCCATCATTGCCTCGGTCGTCCCGGAAACGAAAAGCTGAATTAGCGGCAAACAGCAAGGGCTCCGTTTTCTCGCTCTCATGCGCGAAATCGCGTCCATTGCGGCGGTGAGATACTCGCGATAGAGTTTTCTGCTGGCTTGGCGCAACCCTAGAACGGCGCCGTGCCCGCTCAAGTTTCGAAGTCACTTTGCAAGCGAGCGGAGTAGTCATATGGACGCCCGCACCAGCCGCTACCACGAGGTCTATGCACGCGCGAGCCGCGATCCGGAAGGATTCTGGGGCGAAGCCGCGGCCGAGATCGATTGGTATGAGCCGGCAAAGAAGATCTTCGATCCCTCGGCTGGCGTTTACGGCCGCTGGTTTGTGGGCGCGTCCTGCAACACCTGCTTCAACGCACTCGACCGTCACGTATTGCGGGGACGGGGGAAGCAGGCGGCGCTGATTTACGATTCGCCGATGACCGGCACCAAGACCACCTTCACTTACGAGCGGCTGCTTGCCGAGGTGAAGACGCTCGCTGCAATCCTGCAAGACTTCGGTGTCGGCAAGGGCGATCGTGTCGTCATCTACATGCCGGCGGTGCCGGAAGCCGTCATCGGCATGCTGGCCTGTGCACGCATCGGCGCCATCCACTCGGTGGTGTTCGGCGGCTTCGCAGCCAAGGAACTTGCTACCCGCATAGACGACGCCAGACCCAAGCTCGTTCTATCGGCAAGCTGCGGACTCGAGCCCGGCCGCGTCGTGAAATACAAGCCGCTGCTCGATGAGGCGATTGCGCTCGCCCGATCGAAGCCGCAGGCCTGCCTCATTTTGCAGCGACCGCAGGAGCAGGCGCCGCTTAGCGAGGGCCGTGACTGCGATTGGGCCGAACTGCGTAGCGCTGCACTGGCCGCGAAAAAATCCGCCGACTGCGTGCCGGTGGCGGCCACCGATCCGCTCTACATTCTCTACACGTCGGGTACCACCGGCATTCCCAAAGGGGTGGTGCGTGACAATGGCGGCCATCTGGTCGCGCTCAAATGGTCGATGCAATATCTTTACGGCATCGAGCCCGGCGAAGTCTGGTGGTCCGGCTCCGACGTCGGCTGGGTCGTCGGGCATAGCTATATCGTCTACGCCCCGTTGTTCCACGGCTGCACCTCGATCTTGTACGAGGGCAAGCCGGTCGGCACGCCCGACGCCGGCGCGTTCTGGCGCGTGATCTCCGAGCACGGCTGCGTTGCTTTGTTCACCGCCCCGACAGCGTTCCGAGCGATCAAGAAAGAAGACCCGAAAGGCTTGCTGATCGGTAGATACGATATGTCGAAGTTCCGCGCCTTGTTCCTCGCCGGCGAGCGCGCCGATCCTGACACGCTGAAATGGGCAGAACGGATGTTGAAGGTTCCGGTGATCGATCACTGGTGGCAGACCGAAACCGGCTGGTGCATCGCCGGCAATCCGGTCGGACTCGGGCAGCTGCCGGTGAAATACGGCTCGGCCTGCGTGCCGATGCCGGGCTACGCGATCGATGTAGTTGATGAGCAATGCCAGAAGATGCCGGCCGACAAGATTGGGTCGATCGCCGTCAAGCTGCCGCTGCCGCCGGGATGCTTTCCAACGCTCTGGCAGCAGGACGAGCGCTTCCGGGAAAGTTACCTCAGTGAGTTCCCCGGCTACTACAAGACTGCCGACGCCGGCTATCTGGACGACGACGGCTATGTCTATGTGATGAGCCGCACCGACGACATCATCAACGTTGCCGGCCACCGGCTATCCACCGGCGGCATGGAGGAGGTGCTGGCTTCCCACCAGGACGTGGCGGAATGCGCGGTGCTTGGCATCAAGGACGAGATCAAGGGCGAAGTGCCGTGCGGCTTCATCGTGCTTAAGGCCGGCGTTGACCGGCCGGCCGCCGAGATCGAGAAGGAGGTCGTCGCGCTCGTGCGCGAGAAGATCGGCACGGTAGCGGCATTCAAGTTGGCGATCACGGTGGCGCGGCTGCCGAAGACGCGCTCTGGAAAGATCCTCCGCGGCACGATCAAGAAGATCGCCGATAACGAGACCTGGATTATGCCGCCGACCATCGACGATCCGGCGATTTTGGATGAGATAAAGGAGGCGCTGAAGGCAAAAGGACTGAGGATATAGTACGGCAGGGGCGGCGTTTCCGGATGACGATATTTCCCGAAGCATCTGCGATGGTACTTCGGTCGGAATCGGCGGGACAAGGGCGGTAAACGCGAGGGATGATAAAGCGCTTCGTGAGCGTAGGGGCGGTGTGGAGCTCCTGATGACAGCGATTCCTGGTCGCGAGCAAAATGGCGCGGGCGCTATCGCACCGTTCCACGCAGATTACGCACCTCCTGACGAGGAGCTCGCAGCGGAATTCACTGCAGGAGCGTCGCGCGCTGCGGCGGCGGAACAGCGCATTGACGCCCGGGCAGCTCGACTGATCGAGGCGGTCCGGGCGCGTTCCGGCGGTCTCGGCGGCATTGATGACCTCCTCCACGTCTATTCGCTCTCGACCAAAGAAAGCCTGGCCTTAATGGCGCTTGCCGAAGCGCTGCTGCGCATTCCCGACGCGACCACGGCCGATCGCCTTATCGAAGACAAGCTTGCAGCAGGGGATTGGCTGCGCCACGAGCGAAAATCGACCGCACTGCTGGCTTCCGCTTCGGCGTGGAGCCTGGGGCTCACGGCGCGCATCATTCAGCCCGGGGAAACGCCGGACAGCATCATTGGCAGCCTGGTGAAACGGCTCGGCGCGACGGCCGTACGCACGGCCATTCGGCAAGCGCTGCGATTGCTCGGCTCGCATTTCGTCCTGGCGCAGACGATTGAAGAGGCGATCGAGCAAGCGCGGCCGCACCAGGAATGGCTTTATTCTTTCGATATGCTGGGCGAGGGAGCGCGCACGTCCGCGGACGCCGAGCGCTATTTCGAATCCTATGCCGTAGCGATTGGTGCGATCGGCAGAAGCGCCGGATCTCGTCCGCTGCCGGCGCGGCCCGGGATTTCGGTGAAGCTTTCGGCGCTGCATCCCCGTTACGAGGCGATTTCGCGCAGGCGCGTGCTCAGAGAGCTGGCGCCGAGACTCCTTGAGCTCGCGCGCAGCGCCAAAGAATTTGAGCTGAACTTCACGGTTGATGCCGAGGAAGCGGATCGCCTGGAATTGTCGCTCGATGTGATCGCGGCGGTTCTTTCAGATGCCTCGCTCGCCGGTTGGGACGGATTCGGCCTTGCGGTGCAGGCGTATCAAAAACGTGCGCCACTGGTAATCGACTGGACCGCGGAAGTGGCCAGGGGGCTGGACCGGCGGCTGATGGTCCGGCTGGTCAAGGGCGCCTATTGGGACACCGAGATCAAGCGCGCGCAGGAACGCGGACTTGCGGACTATCCGGTATTTACCCGCAAGGCGATGACCGACCTTTGCTATCTCACCTGCACACGCAAGCTTCTCGCGGCGCGGCCATGGCTTTACCCGCAGTTCGCCACACATAACGCGCTCACCGCGACGAGTATCATCGAGGATGCCGGCGGCGTAGCCGGATATGAGTTTCAGCGTCTGCACGGAATGGGCGAGGTGCTCTATCAGGCGCTTCGCGAAGAGTTTCCTGACGCAACATGCCGCGTCTACGCGCCGGTCGGCGGGCACCGTGACCTGCTCCCCTATCTGGTGCGGCGGCTGCTCGAAAACAGCGCAAATTCGTCCTTCGTTTCAAACGTTCTCGATCCCGCAGTGCCGGTCGCATCCCTGCTCCGGCGCCCGCATAGCGTGATCGGTGCAGCGGCGAATGCGCGTCATTCCAAAATTCCGTTGCCTCGCGACCTCTATCGGCCCGGCCGCCGTAATTCCGAAGGCGTCGAGTTCGGGGACCGTGCGAGTGTCGAGGCGCTGCTCGCAGAGGTTCAACGCTCCGGCGGGAGCAGGGCCGAAGCGGGCCCGCTGATCGATGGCCTTGTGGTGGCGGGCCGCCAACGGCCGGTGCGCTCGCCCATTGATGGTGCGATCGTCGGCACCGTCGCTGAAGCGGACGAAGCAAGCGTGCGCTCGGCGATGGCCGCCGCGCAGGCCGGGTTTCCGAGCTGGAACGCCGCTTCGGTCGAATCACGCGCAGCGGCGCTCGACCGCGCGGCCGACCTTCTGGAACGCAATCGCGCACGCCTGATTGCATTGTTGCAGGCGGAAGGCGGCAAGACTCTTGACGACTGCGTGTCGGAGGTGCGTGAAGCGGCGGATTTCTGCCGTTACTATGCCATGCAGGCGCGGCATTCTCTGGTTACGCAATCGATGCCTGGTCCGACGGGCGAGAGCAACGAACTGCGTTATCGCGGACGCGGCATTTTTGTCTGTATCAGTCCGTGGAATTTTCCGCTGGCGATCTTCGCCGGTCAGGTCGCCGCTGCGCTTGCAGCCGGCAATGCCGTGATCGCAAAACCGGCCGAGCAGACGCCGTTGATCGCTGCCGAGGTCATACGTTTGCTGCATGCCGGCGGAATTCCGGCGAGCGTCCTGCATCTGGTCCCAGGGAATGGCGAAATCGGATCCATGCTGGTGAGCGACCCGCGCGTCGGGGGCGTCGCGTTTACCGGCTCGACCGAGGTGGCCCGCAGCATCAACCGTGCGCTGAGCGAAAAGAACGGGCCGATCGTGCCGTTAATTGCCGAGACCGGCGGAATCAACGCTATGATCGTCGATGCCACCGCTCTGTCGGAACAGGTGACCGATGACGTGATCGCGTCGGCCTTCCGTTCGGCTGGCCAGCGTTGCTCGGCGTTGCGGCTCCTATGCCTACAAGAGGAGGTCGCCGAACGCATGCTCGACATGATTATCGGCGCGGTCCGGGAATTGAAGCTTGGTGATCCGCGCGATCTGTCGACTCACATCGGACCTGTCATTGATGCGGAAGCGAAGAGCAAGCTCGATGGCTGGATAGCAACGATGCAAGAGCGCGGGGCACTGCGCTTTCGCTGGGACGTCACCAGGGCGTTGCCGAATTCTGGCACCTACGTGCCACCGGCAATCATTGAACTTGCGAGCGCGCGCGAGCTTACGCAGGAAATATTCGGCCCGGTGCTGCATGTGGTTCGCTGGCGCGCCGACAAGCTTGGCGAACTGCTCGATGATATTGCGGGGAATGGCTCTGCGCTTACGCTTGGTGTTGAATCGCGCGTTGATACGACAGTGGGCCAAATCACGGCGCGGCTGTCCCACGGCAACGTCTACGTCAATCGCAACATGATTGGCGCCGTCGTCGGCACCCAGCCATTTGGAGGCAGCGGGCTTTCCGGGACCGGGCCGAAGGCCGGGGGCCCGAATTATCTGCGCCGCTTCACGCTCGAGCAGGCTGTAACCGTCAACACCGCCGCAGCGGGCGGCAATACCGCGCTGCTTACCGAGGAGGAATAGCGGTAATTTCAACTCAGGGTCACGGCATGGGGGTTTCAGCATTCATGGAAAGCCGGGCGCCAATCTGGAACCTGCGGCTATCTTGCAGACAATTCTCCGCGCCCCGGCATCCGCGTCGGTAGGACCTAAGCCCGCGCAGTCTAAACCGGGGTGCTGCTTCTGCCGATCCCGTAATAGGTAAAACCCGCCCGCTTTACCTGCGCTGCGTTATAGGCATTGCGCAGGTCCACCATGATCGGTTGGGCCATTGCGCTCTTGAGGCGCCCGAGATCGAGGGCGCGGAACTGCTCCCATTCGGTAACAATGACCAGTGCATCGCCGCCTTTCGCGCAATCATAGGCGTCTTGGCAATAGGTGACGTTCTCGAGCACCTTCTGCGCCTGTTGCATGCCCGCCGGATCATAGGCACGGACTCTGGCCCCCATGTCCTGCAACGCCGTAATCAGCGGGATGGAGGGCGCCTCCCGCATGTCATCGGTGTTTGGCTTGAAGGTCAGGCCGAGTATCGAAATGGTGCGGTCACGGAGTTCGCCATCCAAGGCGCTGGCAACTTTCCGTGCCATTGCGCGCTTGCGCTGATCGTTGACCGCGATAACGGTCTCGATAATGCGAAGCGGCACAGCGTTATCCTGAGATGTCTTGACCAGGGCGACGAGGTCCTTCGGGAAGCAAGAGCCTCCAAACCCGGGGCCGGGGTGGAGAAACTTCGGCCCGATGCGGTTATCGAGACCTATGCCGCGGGCAATTTCCTGGACGTCAGCCCCGACCTTTTCCGCAAGGTCCGCGATCTCGTTGATGAAGGTGATCTTCGTCGCGAGGAACGAGTTGGCCGCGTATTTGATGAGTTCCGCGGTGCGCCGGCCAGTATACATGATCGGTGCGGCGTTGAGATAAAGCGGCCGGTAAAGTTCGCTCATGATCTCCTTTGCCCGGGCGTCGGTTGTGCCGACGACAATACGGTCTGGATGCTTGAAGTCGCGAATGGCCGCGCCCTCGCGCAGAAACTCGGGATTAGACACCACTGTGAATTCGGCATCCGGCCGCTCACTGCGGATGACCCGTTCCACCTCGTCGCCGGTGCCCACCGGAACGGTCGACTTCGTCACCACGACGGTGAAGTGTGACATAGCCTGCGCGATCTGACGCGCGGCGGCGTAGACATAGGAAAGGTCAGCATGCCCATCACCGCGGCGCGACGGCGTGCCGACGGAAATGAAGACGGCCTGCGCGCTGCTTACCGCGGCCTTGAGGTCGGTGGTAAAAGAAAGCCGGCCCTGCTTGACGTTGGTGGCGATTAGCTCGCTGAGGCCGGGCTCGTAGATCGGCGTCTCGCCGCGTTTGAGCGCCGCGATTCTGCTCTCGTCGTTGTCAACGCAGGTCACATGGTGGCCGAAGTCGGCGAAGCAGGCCCCTGAGACCAGGCCGACATAACCACTGCCTATCATCGCCACGCGCATCAGCTTTTCCGTGGTTTGCTATTCTTCGGCGAGCCGCCAAATGCAGGAGCGATTTTGAGAAGAAAATGCCCCGGCGTTATATATGGCGGTCTTTTATTGTCCATCCGGTAATTTGGCCAGGTGAGCGCCGTTTTGTGCGGTTCAAATGCAATAGAGGGAAGCAAAACCCCAAGATCGGCGCCTCCGAGGAAGCTCGGTTTGGCGGTCGCTGCGGTAGGTTCTTAGGCCACACTTCTTAATACCATTGGAAGGTCATTTCTGGCGTGGCCGTTAGATGCGGGAAACATCCGTGCGGCCAATTTTGCGATTGGATACCAAGTTTACTCGGTTTCTACGATGGCGAGCCACTTATCTTTTTGTAGACATCGATTTCGAATTTTGCGATCCTTGCGCGTCTAAGACGAAGAACTGAAGTACTGGGGAAGAAACAAAAACTTGCGAGCATGCGGACGCTAATTCCGCAACAAGCTCTTGCCAGAAGTGCTGCAGTCCACTTGTCAAAATCGAAGTAGGTGGGACAGCGATGAAACAAGCAGAAAATGAGATGCTTACACGGGTCGGACGAGGTATGCCGGCCGGGGAGTTACTGCGGCGGTATTGGCACCCGGTGTCAGCCGTCGGCGAGCTTACCGAAGAAAAGCCAATCAAGCGGGTGACCGTTCTTGGCGAGAAGCTGGTGATCTTTCGGCTGCCGCTCGCTCCCGGTGAGATGCAACTGCGCTATGGTCTCGTTCGCGAGCAGTGCCAGCACCGCAACGCCTCGCTTTTCTACGGCAACCTCGATTGCGAAGGAATCCGCTGTCCCTATCACGGCTGGAAGTACGACCTGAAAGGCAATTGCCTGGAGACTCCGCCGGAGCCGCCGGATTGGGCCTACAAGAATGAAATCAAGCAGCCCGCTTACCCGGTGAAAGCACTCGGCGGATTGCTATTCGCCTATCTGGGACCGGATCCCGCTCCGGAATTGCCGCGCTGGGACTGCCTTGTGCGCGAGGACGGCAAGCGTTGGGTCACCGTTGAATCCATGCTCGACTGCAATTGGTTGCAGCCGATGGAAAACTCGGTGGATCCTTCGCATGTCTATTGGCTGCACGGCGACAGTGCCTATCTCGGCCGCAGCAACCGCCAATATCACGAAAAGCACGAGTTCATCCCATTCGAATGGGGCATCATGAAGCGGCGCATCAAGCCGCCGCTCACGCCGTCGGAACCCACGCTGGTCGACGAGCATCCGCTGGTCTTCCCGACAATGCTGCGCCTCGTCACGCTCGCGGATCGCGGCAAGAAAAACGGCCGCTTCCGGCACGCCCTCCAGTTCCGCCTGCCGGTGGATGACACCCATACGCAGGTCTATCGCGTCAATTTCATCCCATCGGCCACCGACCGTTCGCCCATCGATCAGGACGTTCCCTACGAATATCGTCCGTTGAAAGACGAGGAAGGCAATTACTACATGGACATCGTGTCCGCCCAGGATGCGATGGCGTGGGAAAGCCAGGGTGACATCGTCGACCGGACCGAAGAGCATCTTGGTCATGGCGACCGCGGCATCGTGATGTTCCGGCGCATGCTGAGGGAGCAGATCGAGATCGTGCAGAAGGGTGGAGATCCGTTCGGCGTCATCCGAGATCCGGCGAAGAACACGATCATCCATATCGACGTCTACAATGACACGATCGGCCTGCCCCAGGGCGCCGCCCGGGGCGATCAGGTTCGCGCAGAAGCCTCCTGATGAATGACAGCGTTGTGGCGGGTTCTCGGTAAACGGGCTCGGCGCGACGCTGCCTGACTTCGACCGGCGCATAAAAGCAACCAAAAAACGGGACCATGACTGAAACAGAAGAGTTCCAAAAGAACTGGCGAAGAACCGAAGCACCTCGCGCGTAACGCGATTGGCTAATGCGCTAACTCTCTGGGGAGGGAGACGGCAGTGAGCAGAGCGTTTCTTGCCGCGATAGCGATCCTGCTGTCGTCTCACGCTGCGTTAGCGCAGTCAGGCGAGCAGAAGAGCTGGGAGGAAACGCTCGCGGCGGCAAGAAAAGAAGGCAAGGTCGTGGTCGCCGGCCCTCCCGACACGCAGGTGCGCCAACTGCTGCCGGCCGCCTTCGAAGCGCGTTACGGCGTCAAGATGGAATACATCACTGGCCGCGGGAGCGACCAGGGAGCCAAGCTGCGCAGGGAACGTGAAGCCGGCATTTACTCGGTGGACGCGGTGCTCGCCGGCAGCCAGACAATGTTCACGGTTCTGCATCGGGAAAAGATGCTGGCGCCGCTGAAGCCGGAATTGGTCCTGCCGGAGGTGACGGACGGAAAAAACTGGAAGCGCGGAAGCCTCTGGTTTCCTGACCCCGAGCAGCAATACATCCTGCGGATTTTCAACACCGTCCGTGAAGCATTCATGATCAACACGGACAAGGTAAGGCCGGAGGACGTACGCAGATACAGCGATCTGCTCGACCCCAAGTGGAAGGGTAAAATTTCATTTTTGGATCCTGCCCGTTCGGGAACGGGCAGCAATCAGGTCGCCATGATTTACGAGCAGTTCGGTGAGGACTTCGTCAAAAAATTGCTTGTCGACCAGAATCCGATGATCAGCCGCGAAAGGCGGCAACTGACGGACGGTGTATTGCGGGGCAATTATCCCATCAGCTTTGGAGCCGAAGACGGCGAGATGGAACGTCTGCAGGCCGAAGGTCAGCCGGTGACGACAATCTACAGCCTCGAAGATATGCCGGGCTCGATCTCCGGTGGCAACATGATCGGCTTGATGGATAAAGCACCGCATCCAAACGCCGCGCGGGTTTTTGTCAACTGGATGGCGTCGAAGGAAGGCAGTGAGATCTATGGCCGGGCGCTCAAAATGGTGCCGGTCCGCACCGACATCGACGCAGCGAGCTTTATGCCGCGCGAGGCCATCCCGCAGCCCGGCATCAAGTACTTCGACGTCTTTGACTACAATTTCACCGTAACCGGCAAAGAGGAGATACGGCTTCGCGTGAAGGACGTCCTGCGTCGCTGACCGCGAGCCATAACGAACAACATGGACCAGAAAAATTTCGAAGGCGATGTCAGGCCGCTCTATGGCAACAAGCCGCTCTACGATCAGTGGGTTGAGGCGCAGAATGTCCCGGTGATCCGCGAATTTTATATCGAGGATTTGCGCACGGTTAAGCTCGCACCCTGGGCTTCCAAGGGCGGCAACGGCGCGATCCTCAACCTGATCGGCACCGGTGACGTCAACGACGGCTATGTCTCCGAAATCCCTCCGGGACAGAGCCTGAAGCCCCAGCGCGCGATGTACGAAGAGTTGATCTTTGTGCTCGAGGGGCACGGTTCCACTGCGATCTGGAATGACGAGCACAAGAAGGTCACGTTCGAGTGGGGCCCGGGCAGTCTGTTCTCACCTCCGCTCAACACCTGGCGCCAGCATTTCAATGGCAGCGGCGACAAGCCGGCGCGCTTTCTCGGCGTGACCTCGGCGCCGCCGCTGATGAATCTGTTCCGCAATCTCGACTTCATGTTCAACAATCCTTTCCCCTTCAATGATCGCTTTGATCCGGATGCCGACAGCTTCTCCGGCAAGGGCAAGCAATGGTTGGCGAAGAACCGGCCGGTATGGGAGAGCAACTTCATTCCCGACGTGCGCAGTCTGGAAGTTTTTGCCTGGAAAGAACGCGGCGGCGGCGGCGGTAACATCATGATCGAACTGTCCGAGAATAGCATGAGCGCGCATATCTCGGAGTTTCCCGTCGGCACCTACAAAAAGGCGCACCGGCACGGCGCCGGAGCCCATGTCGTGATCATCGGCGGCGAAGGCTATTCGCTGATGTGGCCGGAAGGCGAAGAGCCCAAGCGGTTTGACTGGCATGACGGCAGCGTCGTCGTGCCGCCGGAAGACTGGTTCCACCAGCATTTCAATACCGGTGCGAAGCCGGCGCGTTACCTCGCGCTGAAGGCGCGCGGCCGCAAGCATGCACGCCCTTGGGGCTCGAAGGTTTACGCCGTCGACCAAAGCGCCGCAAACGGCGGCGACCAGATCGAATACGAGGATGAAGATTCAAAAATCCGGCGGATGTTCGAGGAGGAACTTGCCAAGAACGGCGTCAAGAGCCGCATGCCTCCTTTGGCCGCGAAAGCCAGCGCGTAAAACTCCGCCGGCAGGAGACATCATGAAAGGATTGCTCGCTCTTCTGTTTCTTGTCGCGATGGCGCCTGCTGTCCGCTCTCAACCAGCCGACTGGCAGAAGAGCTGGGACGAAACGCTGGCCGCGGCGAGAAAGGAGGGCAAGGTCGTGGTGGCCGGGCCTCCGGATACGGAAGTGCGCCAGGCGCTGCCCGCCGCCTTCGAGGCGCGCTACGGCATCCGCATGGAATATATCAGCGGCCGAGGCACCGACCAGGCGAACAAGCTGCGCAGGGAGCGCGGCGCGGGGTCTTACACGGTCGACGCGGTGGTCGCGGGCAACCAGACCATGTTCAGCGTGCTCTATGCCGAAAAGATGCTGGCCCCGCTGAAGCCAGAATTGATCCTGCCGGAAGTGACGGAGGGCAAGTATTGGAAGCGCGGAAGCCCGTGGTTTGCGGATCCCGAGCAGAAATACATTCTGCGCATATTCAACACCGTGCGCGAAGCCTTCATCATCAATACCGACATGGTGAGAGAAAAGGATCTGCGTCGATTTAGCGACTTGCTCGACCCGAAGTGGAAAGGGAAAATCTCTTTTCTGGATCCGAGCATGGCAGGCACGGGCGCTAATCAGTGCGCGTTTCTCTACGAACAATTCGGCGAGAATTTCGTCAAAACGCTTTTCGTCGACCAGAAGCCCTTGATCAGCCGCGAACGGCGGCAACTCACCGACGGAGTGTTGCGCGGCACCTATCCGATCACCTTCGGCGCCGAGGATGGCGAGATTGAGCGGCTACGCGCAGAGGGCATGCCGGTGAAGGCGATCTTCGGCCTGGAGGACATGCCCGGTGTGGTTTCCGGCGGCAATATGGTCGGCTTGCTGGATCAGGCGCCGCATCCGAATGCCGCCCGGGTCTTCGTCAACTGGATGGCATCCAAGGAGGCGGGTGAAATCTACGGCCGCGCGCTCAAAATGGTGCCCGCGCGCACCGATATTGACGCGGCGAGCTTCATGCCGCCCGAGGTCATCCCGGCGCCCGGCGTGGATTATTTCGACATCTATGACTACCACTTCACCACCGTCACCAACGCGGAGTCGCGGCGCCGCATGAGGGACATCCTGCGTCAGCAATAGGCTTGAATTGACGTCTTATCCAGGAGGCGGACCGGCCTAGCCGGACACACGGCGGAGGGAGCAATCGTGAAACGACGACACGTTCTGCTGTTTCTTATGACGATGGCGCCGGCCGTCGCACATGCCCAGCCCGCCGACTGGCAAAAGGCCTGGAACGAAACGCTCGCCGCCGCGAAAAAAGAAGGCAAGGTCGTGGTGGCCGGCCCGCCCGACGCGCAAGTGCGGCAGGCGCTGCCGGCGGCCTTTGAGGCGCGCTACGGCATCCGCATGGAGTATCTCAGCGCCCGCGGCACCGATCAGGCCAATAAGCTGCGGCGAGAAAAGGAGGCCGGTGTTTTCTCGGTGGACGCTGTGATTGCCGGCATTCAAACTACCGCGACCGTGCTTTATGCGGAGAAGATGCTTGCGCCGCTGAAGCCGGAACTGATCCTGCCGGAGGTGACGGATGGCAAGAATTGGAAACGCGGCAGCCTCTGGTTTCTCGATCCTGAGCAGCAATATGTTTTGAGGATTTTCAACACCGTCCGCGAAGCTTTCATGATCAATACCGACCAGGTCAAACCGCATGACCTGCGCAAGTTCACCGATCTGCTCGATCCGAAATGGAAAGGAAAGATCTCGGTTCTGGATCCCACCCGGTCGGGCACCGGCAGCAACCAGATCGCGCTTCTGCAGGAGCTGTTCGGCGAGGATTACGTCAACAAGTTGCTGGTCGATCAGAAGCCGGTCATCAGCACCAACCGGCGCCAGCTGACGGACTGGATGGTGCGCGGCATATATCCCATCAGTTTTGGTCCCGAGGACGGCGAGGTCGAGCGGTTGCGGCAAGAAGGCATGCCGGTGAAGACGATCTACGGCCTGGAGGATATGCCGGGCACGGTTTCCGGCGGGAACGTGCTGAGCTTGGTTGCGGGTGCGCCGCATCCAAACGCTGCCCGCGTCTTCGTCAACTGGATGGCTTCCAAGGAAGCGGGCGAAATCTACGGCAAGGCTCTCCAGATGGTGCCGGCCCGCAGCGATATCGATGCACATGAATTCCTGCCGGCCGCGATCATCCCGAAGCCAGACGTGAAGTATTTCGACACCTACGACTGGAATTTCACTATCACAACCAAAGGGGAGGTAAGGCGCCGTATGAAGGATCTGCCAAAGGCACAATGACCGCGGCGATTCGGCATCGGAGCTGAGAATGCATGCTTAAAGGTAGAGAAATTGAACCGATCGCGCTCAAAACTCCCTATCAAAAATGGGCCGAGGCGCAGGGTGTCCCGATTATCCGCGATTTCTACATCGAGGACCTGAAAACGGTTCCGCTCCAGCCGTGGGAATGGCGCGGTGGAAACGGCGCGATCATCAATCTGATCGGCACCGGCGAGATCAATGAAGCGTATCTGTCAGAGATTCCACCGGGCGGGACGCTGAAACCGCTGCGCATGATGTACGAGGAAACCATCTTCGTCGTTGAAGGCAACGGTTCGACCTCGATCTGGAACGAAGAGAAGAAGAAGGTCACCTTCGAATGGGGACCGGGAGCTATTTTTGCGCCGCCGCTCAATACCTGGCGTCAGCATTTTAACGCCAGCGGCACGAAGCCGGCGCGATTGCTTGCAGTGACTTCGGCGCCGCCGGTGATGAGCATGTTCCGCGACATGAACTTCATCTTCAATAATTACTACACCTTCAACGACCGTTTCGATGCGGAGGCTGAAAGCTTTTCCGGAGCGGGCGTGGCTTATGAACGAAGAGGACGGCAGGTCTGGGACACCAACGTTGTTTCCGATGTTCGCAAGCTCGAACTGTTTGCCTCGAAAAAGCGCGGGGCCGGCGGCAGTAACATCCAGATCGAGCTCGGCGAGAATGCCATGGCCGTGCATATCTCGGAATTTCCGGTCGGCACCTACAAAAAGGCGCATCGCCACGGCCCGGGCGCGCATGTCGTCATCATCGGCGGCGAAGGCTATTCACTGATGTGGCCGGAGGGCGAGGAACCGAAGCGCTTCGACTGGCGCGACGGCACCATCATCGTTCCGCCGGAGCGCTGGTTTCACCAGCATTTCAACACCGGCTCCAAACCGGCCCGCTATCTCGCCATCCGCTCGGGTGGCTCCAAATTCGGCCGGCCCTGGGGCAAAGACACCAATATGAGTCAGGAAAAGAGCATCAAGGAGGGCGGCGACCAGATCGAATACGAGGACGAGGATCCCAAGATCCGGCAGATGTTTGAGGAAGCGCTGAAGAAGAGTGGCGCAAAATCGGGCATGGACGCGGTGATCGCAAAAGAAAGGGCGAAAGCAGAAGCAGCCGAGTAGGGCGAGACCTACAACCGGTGTCCGCTTATGGCCGTCATCCTCATCGCTCGATGAAATCCGCGCAGCGTTGAATCTGGTCGCTTGCTCCCCAGGGCATGATGGGGACCGAGGAGGTCGAATTCTTCGGAGATCCTTCGATCAGCCTGTCGGAATAGACCATATAAACCAGGACATTTCGCTTGGCGTCGCAGCCACGCACGATCTGCATTTTCTTGAACAACAGAGATCGCCGTTGTCTGAACATGTCCTCGCCTTGCTCGAATTTGGCTTTAAAGCGTATCGGCCCGATCTGGCGGCAGGCGAGCGAGATATCGGACACTTCCTCCGCTACGCCGATCCAGCCTTTGAAGCCGCCCCTTTCCGGAACGGTGAAGTGGCAGGCCACGCCTTCCACCTCCGGGTCGTCCAGCCCATAGGTCGCCAGCTTGTCATTGGGCGAAATCCATTTGAACACGGTCGAGCGCTTGAAAATCAGGTCAGGTTCGTCAGCGGCATGAGCGAAGCTGATGGCGCCGAGGAATCCCAGCAAAATTGCCAGCGGCCTGTGTCGTCTCATCGAAAACCTCCGTCTCGGAACTTAGATAAACGCGCGTTTGAGGGATGGGTTCACCCGCAAAATGCGATGCCGGTCCCCCCGCATGTCCCGGATCGCAAAAAACTACGATACTGTCGCCTAGAGATGGGTAATCTGACCTCCCTGTTCACAATCAGAGCCAACGAAAAATGACGTTGATCTTGTCCAACAAGGATGTCGAAGAGCTGCTGACCATGCGCGAATGCATCGACGCGCTGGAAGTCGCCTATGTGGAATTGGCGGCCGGCCGCGGTCTCGCGCGCACTCGATCGGATTGCCTGACGCCGACGACCCGGCCGGATGCGCATTACAGCCTTAAATCGATGGATGGCGTCATCCCGAAGTTCGGAATCAGCGCTATCCGCATCGATTCCGACATCATCACGATGCCGAAAGTGGGCAACAGCATCCGCCGCGTGAAAGTGCCGGCGGCGCCGAACGACCGCTACGTCGGACTGGTGCTGCTGTTTTCCACCGAGAACGGCGAGCCCCTGGCCATCATGCCGGATGGCGTGATGCAACGAATACGCGTCGGGGCCACCAGCGGACTGGGGGTCAAATACCTGGCCCGCCGCGACGCCGAAAGCATCGGTCTGCTTGGTTCAGGCTGGCAGGCCGGCACGCAGCTGATGGCGGCCTGCGCGGTGCGCGATATCCAGTCGATCCGGTGCTTCAGCCCCCGGCGCGAACGGCGTGAGGCTTTTTGCAAGGAGATGAGTATCGTGCTGAACATCGAGGTGACCCCGGTCGACCAACCGGAGACTGCCATCGCGGGAACCGACATCGTCATGTGCGCCACCAACAGCGAGGATGCGGTCTTTTTCGAAAGCTGGGTCAGGCCGGGGATGCATTTAAGTTCGATCAAGAAGCCAGAGGTCGACCCGGCCGCGATCAAGCGCGCGGATCGCGTCATCATTCATGCCCGTGACAACCGGCCGATCGTGGAATTGAGCACGGACCTGCCGGAGGCGGTCACCGCTGCCGAGGGCAAGCGCTGGCCGGGTGCGGACGACCGTGCTTTCAAATTCCCCACGCTGCCCGACCTGATTGCCGGCAAAATAAAGGGCCGGGAGCGGGCGGAGGATGTCACCTGTTTTCTGAACTATCTCGGCCTCGGATATCAGTTCGCCGCCGCAGGCTCGGTTGTCTATCGCAAGGCCAGGGAGCGCGGGATGGGCCACGAGCTGCCGACCGACTGGTTCACCGAGGACGTGCACCCATAATATGACCAGCCGGCTGTCCATGCTTGAAGCAGATAAGTTGTCTGGCGCGTTCAAGCCGGGTAGTTTTGCGCCTTCGGCGTGGCGCCGAACAACGAGCCGGCCGCCTCGGGCCGAGCTAACAAGCCTGCCAATTTAGTGCAGTCTAGGGATTAGGGATGGATCAGCAGAAATTCGAAGCAGACGTCAGGCCTCTCTACAGCAACAAGCCGCTCTACGAGCAGTGGGTCGAAGCTCAGAATATACCGGTTATCCGCGACTTCTATATCGAGGATTTGCGCGAGGTGAAGCTCGCGCCTTGGGCCGCCAAGGGAGGCAATGGCGCGATCCTCAATCTGGTCGGCTGTGGCGATGTCAACGACGGCTACCTCGTCGAGATTCCGCCCGGACAAAACCTCACCCCGCAACGTCTGATGTATGAGGAGGTGATCTTCGTCCTCGAAGGTCATGGCTCCACGTCGGTCTGGAACGACGAGAATAAGAAAGTAACCTTCGAATGGGGCCCGGGAAGCCTGTTTTCCCCGCCGCTGAACACCTGGCGGCAGCATTTCAACGGCAGCGGGGAAAGGCCGGCCCGGCTGTTGGGCGTCACCTCGGCGCCGCCGATCATGAACACCTTTCGCGACCTCGATTTTGTCTTCAACAATCCATTTTCGTTCAAAAGCCGCTTCGATCCGGATGCCGACAGCTTCTCCGGCAAGGGTCAGCAATGGATGGCGAAGAACCGGCCGGTCTGGGAGAGCAACTTCATTCCGGACGTGCGCAAGCTGGAAGTATTCGCCTGGAAGGAACGCGGCGCGGGCGGCGGCAATATCATGATCGAGCTCTCCGAGAATTGCATGAGCGCGCATATCTCGGAATTTCCGGTCGGCACTTACAAGAAAGCTCACCGGCACGGGGCAGGGGCGTTTGTCGTTATCATCGGCGGCGAAGGCTATTCGCTGATGTGGCCGGAGGGCGAGGAACCGAAGCGATATGACTGGCACGACGGAAGCGTGGTGGTGCCGCCGGAACAATGGTTCCACCAGCACTTCAATACCGGTGCGACGCCCGCGCGCTACCTCGCCATCAAGCCCGGCGGGCGCAAGCATGTGCGCCCCTTCGGCTTGAAGCATTTCGGGGTGGATCAGAGCACCGAACAGGGCGGCAGTCAGATCGAATACGAACACGAAGATCCGGCCATTCGCCGGATGTTCGAAGAGGCGCTTGCAAAGAACGGCGTTGCCTGCCGCATGCCGCCGATCGGAGCGAAGAAATCCGCGTAAGAATAACAATAAGGGAGGAAAATAATAGAAAATGAAAAATGCGATTGGTGCTTTATTGTTTGCGTTGCTGGCGCCCAGTCTTGCCCACGCCCAGCCGGTCGCCGACTGGCAGAAGAAGTGGGATGAAACGCTGAAGGCGGCGCGGGCAGAGGGCAAGGTCGTGGTGACCGGTCCGCCGGACGCGCAAGTTCGCAAGCTTCTGCCGGAAGCCTTCAAGAAACGCTACGGCATCGCGATGGAATATCAGAGCGCGCGCGGGTCTGATTCCGCCAACAAGATGCGTTCCGAGCGCGCCGCCGGAATCTATACCGCGGATGCGGCGCTCGCGGGCAGCAACACGATGTTCACGGTCATGCTGCGGGAAAAGATGCTGGCGCCGCTTCGGCCGGAACTCATTCTGCCGGAGGTCACCGAAGGCAAGAATTGGAAGCGAGGCAGCATCTGGTTCGTCGATCCGGAAGAGCAATATGTGCTCAGGCTTTTCAGCACGGTGAATGAGGCCTTCTGGGTCAATACCAAGGAGGTCAAGGCGGGCGAACTGCGCAAGATCCAGGACCTGCTCGATCCGAGATGGAAGGGCAAAATTGCTTTTATGGATCCGACCGTCGCCGGCACCGGCGCAAACCAGGCCGCCAATCTCTACGCCATCTTCGGCGCAGATTTCGTCAGGAAGCTGTTTATCGATCAGCAGACCACCTTCAGCCGTGAACGGCGTCAACTGACCGACTGGCTCGCGCGCGGCACCTATCACGTCGCTTTCGGCGCGGAGGACGGCGAGCTGCAGCGGCTGCGCCAGGAAGGCCTGCCGGTCGATTCCGTGCACGGCCTGGAGGACATGCCGGGTTCGCTGTCAGGCGGCAATCAGGTTGCGCTCTACAGCAATGCTCCGCATCCGAACGCGGCCCGGGTTTTCGTCAACTGGATGGCGTCGAAGGAAGGCTCCGAAATATATGCGCGGGCGCTCAACATGGTGCCGGTCCGCACGGATATCGATGCATCGAGTTTCATGCCGCCCGAGGTCATTCCCAAATCGGGCGTCAACTACTTCGATCCCTATCTATATGAATTTACCGTCACGACCAAAGAACAGGCACGGCGTGCCATCAAGGAAATGCTGCGTTCGCAATAAGCAGCGGCAATGCAGAAGTTTTGGGGAGGAATGGAATGGATACGGTGAGTGCGACGGCGCTGGCCGGTAGGGCGCGGAAAATGGGCAAGACCGGTTTCGTCGTCAGCCGGCTGGGTTACGGCGGCATGGAACTCGCCGGCGCCCCGTTAGCGCGCGACCTGAGTGAGCAGCAGGCGATCAAATTCATCAACCGCGTGATCGATGCCGGAATCAATTATATCGACACCTCGATCGATTACGGCCTGAGCGAGCGGCTGATCGGCAAGGTCATGGAGCACCGGCGGGCGGACGTTGTTCTGGCCACCAAGTGCGGCTGCCAGGTCGGTGTCGAGGGCGTAGAAAGGCATCACGGCGAGTCCCATACCTTCACCGGTGAAAATGTCATGGCCGGGATTGAGCAAAGCCTGCGCCGGCTGCGGACCGACCACCTCGATGTGGTGCAGGTCCATGGCAGACCCACGCGCAAGCAATTGGAGGACGGCGGTGTGATCGAAGCCATGCTCGAGGCGAAAAAGCAGGGCAAGGTGCGCCAGCTTGGAATCTCGTCACGGCTGCCAACCTTGGCAGACTTCATCGAGGTGGATTATTTCTCGGTCGTGCAGGTGCCGTATTCCGCCTTGCAGCGGCATAACGAAGACGCGATTGCCGCCCTGCGCCGTTCCGGCAAAGCCGTCGTTTGCCGCGGCGTGACTGGCCGCGGCGCGCCGGCCAAGGATTGGGCGACCCGGCCGATCGGAACGGCGGATGGCGAGGCACGCGAGATCTGGGAAAAAGCGAAGCTCGATGACTTGCTGGACGGCATGTCGCGGATCGAATTCATGATCCGCTTTGTGCTCGCCAACGACAACGTCGATGTTGCCCTTGTCGCCACGACGGACGAGGCGCACCTCCTTGCCGACGTGGATTACGCCGCAAAGGGACCGCTCGACGCGGAACGGCTGGAAGAAGCCAAGCAACGGCTGACAGCCGCCGGCAGCAGGCCTGGAGAGGGAAAATACCGGGGTGGCGGTCCGACCCCGATCCGGTAAAAGTCGGCGGCCCACAGTCGCGCCCATTGGAGTTTCGAGTGGAGTCCAATAAAGCGCCCGCGCAAAAGATACCGATCTCGCTGCTGACCGGCTTTCTCGGCAGCCGCGGCAATCCATCGCGCTCGCGCAAACACCGTTGTTCCAGGAACATGGATACCGCCGCCACCTGCAAGGGGCTACGACAGCCGAACCGGCCGCGGCAACATCGTCGATCCTGAAGGAGGCAACATTGATACCAGTGAGGCGGCTCGGGCATCTCACTTTCGAGACGCCCGACATTGAGAAGCAGATCGATCACTATACCACAATCGTCGGCCTCACCGTCGCGGCGCAGGAAAAAGACCGCGCCGTCCTGGCCACCCATCTGGGAGAGGAGGCTTTGGTGCTGGAACGCGGACCGCGCGAGCGCACCACGGCTGTCTCGTTCCAGGTGGATGCAGACTTCGATACGGCTCGCGGCCGCAAGGAACTGCAGGACCGCGGCATCCGGAGCGAAGCTCGAAGCAACATCAGCGGCGGAATCGAGAACGCTACGGTCTTCGATGATCCGAACGGAACGCGCATCGAGCTGTTCTCGGAAAGTAAGCTGCTGCCCCCCTCCGATAGAATAGCGGTAGCCCCGATCAAGATCGGCCATGTCGCTTTCGTGGTGCGCGATGCCAAGCAGATGGTCGATTTCTACACCACCGTGCTGGGGTTCCGGGTCTCCGACTGGGCTGGCGATTTCTTCGCCTTTCTGCGCTGCGGACCCGACCATCACACGGTAAATTTCCTCACCGGCGATGAGCAGCGCATGCATCATTTCGCCTTCGAGCTGAAGGATTGGGCGCATGTCCAAAGCGCCTGCGATCATCTCGGTCAGAAGGATGTGCGGATCATCTGGGGGCCGGGCCGCCACGGCATCGGACACAATATCTTCGTCTATCATTTCGATCCGGACCGCAGGGTCGTGGAATTTTATACCGAACTCGACCAGATGAAGAACGAGGCGCTTGGATATTTCGAGCCGCGTCCGTGGCACAAGGACCGGCCGCAGCGGCCGAAAATCTGGACCGATTTCGAAGCCGCGCGGCTCACCTGGGGTCCGCCGCCGACGCCGGAATATCCCGCCAAGAGGAAGACCTCATGAACGCTCTTGCGAAGTCCAGACGGTCGATCATCAGCTTCAGTACGCTCGATGAATGGTACCGGTGGACCGGAGAGACAATCATGATGCCATGCGCCGCCGCCCACATCGGATAGGTCTCGTTCATCCAGTCTTGCACCTGTCCCAGGGCGTGGTTGGGATAGCAGGAGCAGGGCCAATGACAGAGTCTTTGAGGTTTCCCGGGCAACTGTGCTTGCTGCGAGCGGCGCCATTGGATCCGCAGGACGCGCGAAGGTGAAGCCGGATCTCTTTGCCTGCGCTCCGCTTCCTTCCTCTGCGGCTGGCTTCGGTCCATTCGACCGATAATTGATAGCTGGGATCGGCATAGCCGCACCCGCGGGCTGGGTATGCGGAGCCCTACTGTAGCCCTGCGAGGCGGCTTCGATAATCCTGTCGACATCTCCGCGGATGGCGTCGAAAGCAGAATCGGAGAACTGTTGTCGCATCCGCTGCGAAAACCGCTCGCGCGTCAGTTCAACGCCGGGCATTTCCTTGCGAATGTCGGGTTTCGGCATGGCATGCGCTGGCCTGAAAGAATGTCCCAAGACCATAAGTCGGGGAGAAACCAAACAGTTCGCTTCCGGTCGTCGTTTCGCCGGGGATCTCGCCGTCCAAAAACGTCTAGGCATTCGAAAACAAAGGTGGAACCGAACCGAAAGCGGGTACGTTTAATACTGCTATTGATGCGCTGCGAGGTAGCGGCAGATGCCACCGGCCCGCGAATTCGAATCGAACCAACAGCTTTCGGAGACAGAGGCGAACGAGCGTCGCTACTTGTTCCGGCGCTTTTGGTCCAGCGGATTGAGCTTTTGGAACACGCGGCGCGCCTGGATCCTGACCTTCGGCCTTGCCGGAGTCATTATCGTCCATATCGGGGTGCAATACGCACTGAACGTCTGGAACCGGACCTTTTTCGACGCCCTGGAAAACCGCGATACTGCGGTTGCCATAAACCAAGGTCTTCTGTTTCCTATCCTGGTCGCGGCCAGTGTGCTTCTCGGTGTATTCGCGGTCAATTTGCGGATGGCGACACAGCGCTCCTGGCGTCTGTGGCTTACAAACACCCTGGTGGACTACTGGTTGGCCAATGGCCGCTATTTCCAGCTCAACCTGATCCGCGGCGATCACGGCAATCCGGAATATCGCATCGCCGAGGATTTGCGCGTCGGCACCGATGCGCCGGTTGATTTCGCCGCCGGCTTCTTTCAGGCGGTGCTTTCCGCGCTGACGTTTATCGTCGTGTTGTGGACCATCGGCGGTGCTCTCACCATTCCGCTCGGGGGCGGGGAGATCACGATACCGGGATTTCTCGTCATCGGCGCCGTTATCTATGCGGTGATTGCGAGCGGCGCGATGGTGTTCATCGGCCGCCGCTTCGTATCGGCCGCCGAGGCCAAGAACCAGTCGGAGGCCGAATACCGCTATGTGTTGACACGGTTGCGCGAGAACGGCGAAAGCATCGCACTGCTTGGCGGCGAAGACGAAGAGCGCGCCGGCCTCGACAAAGCGCTCAACAAGGTGCTGCGCGCGTGGCGGGATCTTGCGGTTCAGCACATGCGCACCACTATCGTCTCCCAGGGCAGCGGGCAGCTCGCGCCGGTGATTCCGGTATTGCTATGCGCGCCGAAATTCCTGGCGGGCAGCATGTCATTGGGCGAGGTCATGCAGGCCGCCTCAGCCTTCGTGATTGTGCAGACGGCCTTCAGCTGGCTCGTGGACAATTACCCGCGTTTTGCTGACTGGACCGCGTCGGCACGGCGCGTGGGCTCCCTGCTGGTTTCACTCGATTCGCTCGAACGGGCGGAAGAATCCGGCGTCGGATATATCCAGCGCTCTGACACCGACGAAGCCGCGCTTCGATTCCGCAACGTTTCGGTGACGCTCGACGACGGCACCCAGGTGATCAAGGAAACCGACGTCAGCATTGAGCCGGGCGAAAAGGTGCTGGTGGTCGGAGAATCGGGGACCGGAAAGAGCTCGCTGGTCCGCGCGCTGGCCGGGTTGTGGCCTTGGGGCGGCGGCGAAATACAATACCACAAGGGTGCAAAGCTGTTCCTGCTCCCGCAGCGTCCTTATCTGCCGGTCGGTACGCTGCGGCGCGCGGTGAGTTACCCGTCGCCGGAAGACGCCTTCGACCGCGATAAAGTTGCCAAGGTGATGGAACAGGTGGGTCTGAAGGACTTTGTCGCCCGACTGGATGACGACGAGCCTTGGGAGCAGATTCTGTCGGGCGGTGAAAAGCAGCGGCTGGCTTTCGCGCGGCTCATCCTGCAGGAGCCGGATATCGTCGTTCTCGACGAGGCGACTTCCGCGCTTGACCCACCCAGTCAGGATCAGCTCATGGACCTGCTGCAAAAGCATCTGGAAAAAGCGACCGTTCTCAGCGTCGGTCATCGACCCGAGCTCGAGGCGTTCCATGAGCGCAAGCTGGTCATGGAGGCGCAAAAGGACGGTGCCCGTCTGACGCGCGACATTAACATCATGTCGCCGCCGCGTGGCCGCCGCTCGCGCTGGAGATGGCGCATGCGCCGGAGGAAGAAACTGGACAAAGCGGAGGGGGCATAGATGAACCTGGTCCGCGTCTACCTTCGGGTACTCGGAGCGTTGCATCGCGAAAAGCGGCTCGCCTGGGTCCTCGCAATCGCCAATCTCGCACTGGCGGCGGCGCAGTTTGCCGAGCCCGTGCTGTTCGGGCGCGTGATCGATACGCTGACCGGCGCGTCGGGAAGCGACGCCGACGTCTGGCCACGGCTCATCATGCTGTTGAGCCTCTGGGTCGCGTTTGGGCTTTTCACCATCATCTGCGGCACGCTGGTGGCGCTCTATGCCGACCGGCTGGCGCATCAGCAACGCCATTGCATGCTGAGCGATTATTTCGAGCATGTCCTGCAGCTGCCGCTCGCCTTCCATGGCGCGCGGCATTCCGGCCGGCTGATGAAGATCATGCTGCAGGGCACGGATTCGCTCTGGGGGTTATGGGTCGGATTTTTCCGCGACCACTTGGCGGGGTTTGTCTCATTCTTCGTGCTGCTGCCGTTGTCGGTCTTCATGAACTGGCGGCTCGCGCTCTTGCTGATCGCGCTCTGCGCCATATTTGCCGTGCTGACGGTTTTCGTCATGCGGAAAACCGAGGAGTTGCAGGGGCGGGTTGAGACGCATTATTCGGAACTCGCGGAGCGAGCGTCCGATACGCTTGGAAACGTGGCGCTGGTGCATAGCTTCGGCCGCGTCGAAGCCGAGGTGCGCGGCCTGAAGCACATCATCGACAAGTTGCTGGCGGCGCAGATCCCGGTGCTTTCGTGGTGGGCGGTCATTTCGGTGCTCACGCGCGCCTCCACCACCATTACGATTCTGTCGATCATCATCGTCGGGGCTTTGCTGCATTTCCGCGGCCTGGCAACCGTCGGTGAGATCGTCACATTCATGGCCTTTGCGACCATGCTGATCCAGCGGCTGCAGGACGCGGTGTCGTTCACCAACCGCATCTTCACCGAGGTGCCGCGGCTGCAAGAATTCTTTGAGGTGATGGATACGATTCCGGGCATGCGCGACAAGCCGAGCGCGGTGGATCCCGGGCGCTTGCGCGGCCTGGTTGAGTTTAGGGATGTGACCTTTTCCTATGACGGCCGTCGGCCGGCGGTGATCGATCTGGATTTTACCGCCCAGCCAGGACAGACGGTCGCCATGGTGGGCTCTACCGGTGCCGGAAAATCGACCGCACTCGCGCTGTTACACCGGGCTTTTGACCCGCAGTCAGGAACCATCCTGATCGACGGGATCGACATACGGGATATGAAGATTGCGGCGCTGCGCCGGAATATCGGCGTGGTGTTCCAGGAGGGCCTGTTGTTCAACCGCTCGATCGCAGACAACCTGCGGATCGGCAAGCCCGACGCGAGCGATGCGGAGCTGCGCGACGTCGCGACGCGGGCGCAGGCGATCGGTTTCATCGAGGCCGCCCCCGACGCTTTCGACACGCGCGTGGGCGAGCGCGGGCGTATGCTGTCGGGTGGTGAGCGCCAGCGGCTTTCCATCGCGCGTGCTCTGCTGAAAAATCCGCCCATTCTCATTCTTGATGAAGCAACGAGTGCGCTGGATGCCAAGACCGAAAGCCAGCTCCTCGCGGCTCTGGAAGAAGTGATGAAGGGCCGGACCACTTTCGTGATCGCCCACCGCCTTGCCACCATCCGCAACGCCACCCGGATTCTGGTGTTCGAGAGCGGCCGCATTATCGAAGCCGGCTCCTTCGACGAGCTGGTGCGGTTCGG
>DASSPI010000140.1:0-24170 GCA_035699705.1 Xanthobacteraceae bacterium | reverse complement strand
CTGGCCCGGTCCCCGCCGTGTCAGCTGAGCTGGAACCCGCCGCGATTGAAGCGCTCGAGCGATGGGCCGGTAATCCCGACGGCAAGGCAAGTGACCGTGTGCGTGCCTTGATCAAGTCGGAAGTTGAATCCAGCGTGCTGGCCAAGCAGCGCGCAACGGCAAAGCTCCAGACTGCGCCGGAGAGGGTCGTTTGAGCGGCACCGTCAACAGCAATCCGGATCAGCGCTCGCTGAGGCAGCTCCTGCGCTTCACTCTGCGCGGACACTGGCCTGCGGCGGGCGCGTTGTTCCTGCTCCTGCTTTTCACCTCGGTCATGGAGGGGATCGGCTTTTCCCTGGTGATTCCATTGCTGCAAGCGATGCTGTCGCCGGGCGAGCTTGCCGACGGCAACGTTCTGCAGCGCGCGCTGGCGCAACTGAGCGGGCTGATACCGCAGGACTGGCGGATCGCCGGATTGCTCGGTCTGCTGATTTTCGTTTTTTCGCTCAAGAGTCTCGGCCTCATCGCCGCTTCCGGCCTGACGCGCTGGTTCGTTACGACGCTGCGGATGAACTGGGTCGTCACCGCATTCCTGGCGACCATTCGCGCGCCTTATTCCGAAGTGGCAGCGCGTCCCCACGGTGAAACCCTGCAGAACATCATCGGCGAAACGGAAACCGCAGCGCGCGGCGTGCTGCTGGTGATCGAGGCTGCGGCGCGCGTCATTCAGATCACCGTGCTGTTGACGATCCTGCTGCTGGCGAACTGGCAGGCGACGCTGTTTGTGTTGGCGCTCGGCGCCGCCGCCTTTGCGCTGTCGTGGCGAAACACCGGGCGGCTTTCGATCAATGCCGGCACCACGCGCCAGGCGATACGCCAGCGCGCCAACGACGTCGTGAGCGAAAGCATCACCGGGCTGCGGACGGTGAAGCTTCTGGACATCGCCGGTAGCCGCACCAAGCATTTGCGCCAGATGCTGCGGGTATCGCGGCGCGTCGATACGCTGTTCGAGGTGGTCAGCAGCCTGCCCAGCAACATGATCGACCTGATTGCGGCCGCGCTTGGATCGGCCGTCATCATCTTCATGACGGTGGTGCTCGGGGTGCGGATCGAAGAAGCCATTCCCACCACGGCGCTGTTCGGTCTCGTATTCATGCGGCTGGCGAGCGCCAGCGGTTATCTGTTCTCGCGCCGGCTCCACATCGCCACTTCGTTGCCTTCGCTCTGGGTGGTGCGCGACATGATGGCGACTGCGCCCGAGCAGACGCGGGGCTCCGCGCCCTTCACCGGCTTCACCGGCGGCATCGTGTTCGAGGACATCACGTTGCAGCCCCCGGGCCGGCCGACGATCTTCGACGGCCTCACTATGAGGATCGCGCCGGTCGGATTGACCGCGATCATCGGCCCTTCCGGCAGCGGCAAGACCACGCTGGTAGATCTGATCGTCCGGCTGCGCGAGCCCGACCGCGGACGTATCCTGGTCGGCGGCCGCGACATCCGCGAGTTCGACGTGCGCTCCTTGCGCGCGCGTGTCGGATATCTGTCGCAGGATCCGCAACTGTTTAACGGCACGGTCGCGGAGAATTTGCTGCTCGGCCGGCCGGGCGCAACCGAAGCCGAGATGCTGCAGGCGGCGAGCCATGCGCATGTGCATGAATTCGTCTCTGCCATGGAGCAGGGCTATGCCACGCCGCTTGGCCGGGGAGGGCTGCTGCTTTCCGGCGGGCAGCGGCAGCGGCTGGCGCTGGCACGCGAGCTCCTGCGCGATCCCGATCTCTATATCTTTGACGAGCCCACCAGCGCGCTCGACCAGGAAACCGAGGCTATCATCGGGGAGCTGATCAACGAGCTCTCCCGCGCGCATCCAGTGGTGATCATTTCCCACCGGCCGGATGTGATCTCCGGCGCCCATGTGATTTATCGCATCGAACGCGGTAAAGCCGTGCAAATGAGCTTGCCCGAACTCCCCAAGGTTTCTGCCGGTAGCGCGCCATGAGCGAATCCATTCAGATCAAAGGCCGCCGCATCGGTGCGCAGTCGCCGTGCTTCCTGATCGCCGAGGTGGCGCAGGCACACGACGGCTCGCTTGGCGCCGCGCATGCCTATATCGACGCCGCGGCCGACGCGGGTGTAGACGCGGTCAAGTTCCAGACCCATATCGCGGATGCGGAATCGACGCTGGACGAGCCGTTCCGCATCAAGTTCTCCAAGCAGGACGAAACGCGCTACGCCTACTGGAAGCGGATGGAGTTCACGCCCGAGCAATGGGCCGGTCTCGCCGCGCATGCGCATGAGCGCAAGCTGATCTTCCTCAGCTCGGCTTTTTCGGTCGCCGCCGTCGATCTGCTCAAGAAGCTCGGGATGGCCGCCTGGAAAGTCGGCTCCGGAGAAGTCGGAACGCGCGATCTGCTCGACGCCATGCTCGCAGCCGGTGGGCCGATCTTGCTGAGCACCGGCATGAGCACCTACGCCGAGATCGGCGAGGTGGTGACGCGGCTGCGACAGCGCGGGGCCGAAATGGCGCTGTTTCAGTGCACCTCGCGCTATCCCGTCAGCCTCTCTGAAGTGGGGCTCAATGTTATCCCGGAACTTCGCCGGCGCTTCAAATGTCCTGCAGGGCTGTCCGACCATTCCGGCACGGTGCATCCCGCACTAGCGGCCATGGCGCAGGGCGCCGACATGGTCGAGGCGCACATTGTGTTTGATAAACGCATGTTCGGCCCCGATACGCCGGCCTCGCTCACGGTCGAGGAATTCAAACAGGTGGCGCAGGCGCGCGACGCCATTGCCCAGATGCTTGCGCATCCGGTCGACAAGGATCGCATCGCCGAGGATCTGGCGGGCACGCGCGCCTTGTTCGGCAAGAGCGTGGCGCTGGCGCGCAATCTTCCCGCCGGCACCGTGCTCGCGCGCGAGATGCTCACTGTGAAAAAACCCGGCACGGGGATTCCCGCCGCCGAACTCGATTCGCTTGTCGGCCGCCGCCTCAAGCGCGCGGCCGCTGCACAGCGTCTGCTTTCCCGGGACGATATTGATGTCTGATTCAGCGCGCAAGATCTGTGTTGTCGTCAACAGCCGCGCCAACTACGGCCGCGTAAAAAGCGTGATGCGCGCCGTATCGCAGCATCCGAAGCTCAAGCTGCAGCTTCTGGTCGGTGCCTCCGCCCTGCTGCACCGCTTCGGCAGCGTCATCGATGTCATTCGCGCCGACGGCTTCGAGCCGGCCGCCGTGGTGCATTCGATCGTGGAAGGCGAGACGCCGACCACAATGGCGAAGTCCACCGGGCTCGGCATCCTCGAACTCGCCTCGCAGTTCGAGAACATCAAGCCGGACGTGGTGCTCACGGTCGCGGACCGGTTCGAGACCATCGCCACCGCGATCGCGGCGAGCTACATGAACATCCCGGTCGCACATACCCAGGGCGGCGAGGTGACCGGCTCGATCGACGAGAGCGTGCGCCACGCGGTGACCAAGCTGGCGCATATTCACTTCCCGTCGTCGCAACGTGCTTACGAGTATCTCCTGCGCATGGGCGAGGATGCGGACAGGGTGTATCTCACCGGCTGCCCGGCGATGGACGTGGTGGCGGATTCCGACCTCTCGCTGCCGCCCGACCTGTTCGATCGCTACGCCGGCGTCGGCGCCAATATCGATCCGAAGAAGCCTTACCTCGTCGTGCTGCAGCATCCGGTAACGACGGAATACGGCAAGGGCTTTGCGCAGATCGGCGAGACGCTGGAAGCAATCTCTCGCATCGGCATGCAGGCGGCGTGGCTCTGGCCAAACGTGGATGCCGGATCGGACGATATCTCCAAGGGCCTGCGCATCTTCCGCGAGCGGCGCAAACCGGACTATCTGCATTTCTACCGGAACTTCTCGCCGGAGGATTACGTGCGGCTGCTCGATAATTGCGCCTGCCTGATCGGCAATTCGTCCTCCGGCTTGCGCGAAGGCGCCTTCATGGGCGTGCCTTGCGTGAACATCGGCACGCGCCAGCAGGGGCGAGAGCATGCGGAAAACGTCACGACAGTAGGCTACGACGCCAACGCCATCGAGGCCGCGATCCGCAAGCAGCTGAAGCACGGAAAATATCCTCGCTCGAAATTGTTCGGCGACGGCACCGCCGGCAAGCAGATCGCGAATATTCTCGCCACGGCGGAATTCCGCATCCAGAAGATGCTGTCTTATGTCAATTGACGCCTTCAAGCCCTGCGAGATCTGCGGCACCAACGCCTGGCGCGAGGCCTATAGCGGCCCCGTGCGCGACGGTGCTTTCGGCAAGCTGACCAGGGAAACGGTGGTCGGCCGTTGCGGCGGCTGCGGCGCCGAGCGGCTGGACGAGGTCACCGCCAAGGATGACGATTTCTACAAGAGCGTCGATTACCGGAAGTTGCTGGCGGAGCCGACCGACGCGGCCGGATTCTTCGCCGAGCACGACATCCTGCAATTGAAGAATCTCGAACAGCTCTGGCCGGAATCGCTGCGTGGCAGGACTATTGCCGATGTCGGCTGCGCCGCCGGGAGTTTCCTTGATCATGTGCGGGGCTTGCCGGCCAAGGCGATCGCAATCGAGCCCTGCGAGGAATATCACGACTCGCTGAAGGCCCGTGGCTATGAGGTTTATGCCTTCGCTGGCGACGCCAAACCGGCGCACGGCACTGCCGATTGGGCCTTTTCCTTCAGCGTGATCGAGCATGTGGGCGATGCGAAAAAGTTTCTCACCGACATCAAGTCGCTGCTAAAGCCGGGCGGGCGGCTGCTCATCTCCACACCCAACCGTGCCGACGCGCTGATGCAGCTTTTGCCCGAGGTTTATCCAAGCTTCTTCTATCGCGCGGTGCATCGCTGGTATTTCGATGACGCCTCGCTGCGGCAGGCCGCGCGCCATGCCGGGCTGGACGTGGTTGACGTGCGCTGCGTGCATCGTTTCGGCCTGTCCAACGCGCTGATCTGGCTGCGCGACAAGAAACCGGGCGGGCGCAAGCCGTTGCCGCATGTCGGCACGCCGCTGCTGGACGCGGTCTGGGCGCGCGCGCTCGAGGCCGAAGGCGTCGGCGACTATCTCTACGCCATCCTCGCACGGCCGAAGTGACGGCGATGCGGCGGGTCATCTATCTCGGAGCGGAAGAAGGTTTCGAGGCGACCCGCGACGCGCTCGCGGGCGCAGCCGACGTGGTGCATGTGAAGGCGGAGACGCCCGAGGTCGCCGCCGCGCTGCGCGAGGCCGATGGCGTGCTCGACGCCTCGATGAAAGTGAAGCTCACCCCGGAGATGCTCGCCGCCGCGCCCAAGCTGAAGATCATCTCCTGCGCCACCACCGGATCCGATCATATCTCGCGCGATGGCCTGACCGTGCGCGGCATCGATGTGCGCACGCTGAAGGAAGATCCGGACGTTTTGCGCAACATCACGCCCGCCGCGGAACTTTCCTTCGCGCTGCTGATGGCGCTCGCGCGCAAGCTGCCGGCGGCGGTGAAGCATGTGAAGCAGGGCGGCTGGACGCGGGAACAGTTCCCCGGCGTCATGCTGCGTGGCAAGCGCCTCGGCCTGATCGGCTGCGGCCGTATCGGCGGCTGGATGGCGCGCTATGCCCGCGCCTTCGGCATGGAGGTGATCGGCTACGATCCCTTCCTTGAGACTTTCCCCGACACCATCCGCAAGGCGTCGCTTTCGGACGTCTGCTCGCAGGGCGATTTCGTCTCCATCCATGTGCATCTGTCGCCGGAGACCACGGGTCTGGTGACCAAGGCGCTGATCGACTCGATGAAGCCCGGCGCTTTCCTCATCAATACCTCGCGCGGCGCCATCGTTGACGAGAAGGCGCTGCTGGCCGCGCTGGAGTCCGGGCACCTCGGTGGGGCGGGTCTCGACGTGCTGGAAGGCGAGCCCGACACCGCCGATCATCCGCTTGTGCATTACGCACAGACCCATGACAACCTGCTGATCACCCCCCATGTCGGCGGTTTCAGCCCGGACGCGGTGCGCGTCGTCTGCGCCCATGCGGCCGGAAAGATCCGGGCGGCTTTCGAGGGGGCGAAGTGACCGACATCGCGCGCCTCGCCGAAGAAATCACCGCCCATGGCGTGACGCGCCTGTTCGGCGTGCCGGGCAGCGGCATGACTTTGTCACTGATCGATGCGCTGGAAAAGCGCGGCATCCCGTTTCACCTGGCGCATTTCGAAGGAGCGGGCGCCTTGATGGCGGCAACAGTCGGTCGGCTTTCCGGCCGCGCCGGCGTATCGCTCTCGATCAAGGGGCCCGGCCTTGCCAATGCGGTGCCGGGCATCGCCGCCGCCTGGTTCGAGGCCTATCCGCTGGTGCATCTGGCGGAGGCTTTCCCGCCGGGCTCGCCCGCGTCGCAGGCGCATAAGCGAATAGACCAGGCTTCGCTCGTCGCGCCCATCACCAAGGCGTCGCGTTTCCCGGCGAAGGATGGCCCGGGCTTCACGTCGCTGGCGCATTTCGCCTGCGCGGAAGAGCCGGGTCCGGTGCTGTTGGAACTGGCGCCTTCCGCGCCGGCAAGTGCGGAGGCTTTGCCGGAAATCGCAAGCCTGCGCGAGGATGGCGCGCGCGCGCGCGAACTTCTGCGCAACGCGAAACGCCCCGTCGTGGTTGCGGGCGCGCTCGCCGCGCGCGCGGGACTCGCCGCGGCTCTGACCAAGCTCGCTTGCCCGGTTTTTTCCACTGCCGCGGCCAAGGGCATCGTGGACGAGCGGGCGGCGAATGCGGCCGGTCTCTGGACCGGCGTCGGGCTGGAACTGACGCCCGAACATGTGCTGCTGCCGCAGGCCGATCTCGTCGTCGGCATCGGGCTCACCGCGCGCGAGGCTTTGCGCTGTGCGCCCTTTAAAGCGCCGTATCTCGCCATCGAAGCGGTGGAAACATCGGGCACAGAGGCTTTCGCGCCCGCCGCGCGAGTCGGATTGGGCGACGGCTCGGTTGTGCTGGATCATCTTTCCGGGAAAGCCTGGGGCCTCGAAACGTTACGGAGCACGCTCGAGAAGCTGCAACTGCGCATGGAAGAAGGCTTTCTTCCGGGCGCGGTCTTCGCCGCGATCGATCACCATTTTCAGCGCCGCGTCCGCATGGTGATGGACACCGGCTATTTTTGCACCATCGGCGAACATGCCTGGCGCGCGGCCTCCGCGGATCTTTGTCTGCTGTCGGGGCAGGGACGCTATATGGGCACCGGACTGCCGATGGCGCTCGGCGCCGCGCTGCACGACTCCAACGTGCCGACGGTGCTGATCGCCGGCGACGGCGGCATCGCGATGTATCTCGCCGAAGCCAAGCTCGCCGTCCGGCACAAGCTGCCGCTGCTGATCGTGCTGATGACCGACAACATGTTTGGTTCTGTCCGCACCCGGGCGATCAAGGAAGGTCTGACACAAAAGCCGCTCACCATGGACGGCAAGAGCTGGGTTCCCGTCTTCGACGCCCTTGGCATCCCCGGCACGCGCGCCGAGAGCATGAGCGCGGTGGTGGAAGCACTCTCCGACTGGATGCCATCCAGCGGCCCGGCCTTCGTCGAAATTCCCTTCGAGCCCGACGCCTATGAGGCGATGGTCGCCGGTATCCGTTAGAGTGGCGCCAGGGTTCTGAACATGGCACCGCATATCCTGATCATCGGCTCCGGCAGCGTCGGCAAGCGCCACGCGCGCAATCTTTCCGCGCTCGGCTGCCGCATCTCCTGCGTCGATCCGCGTCCGGAGCGCCGCGCCGAGCTCGCCGCCGAGACGCCGGTTGTCGGTTCGCATGCCACCGACGAAGCCGCGTTGCGGGCAGGGGGCTTGGATGGCGTCGTCGTGGCGTCGCCCACCGCCTATCACCCCGCCAACACCGCCGCCGCGCTGGAGGCGAAGCTGCCGGTGCTGCTGGAAAAGCCGGTAGCCAAAAGCGCCGCTGAGGCCAGGATCATGCTGCGGGCGGAACAAACCACGGGCGTTCCGGTGCTGCTCGGTTACACCTGGCGCTGGTGGCCGCCACTCAAGCGGCTGCGCGAACTGCTTGATGGCAATGCGGTCGGCAAACTGCGCCATGTGCAGTTCCACATGTCGGCGCATCTCGCCGACTGGCATCCTTGGGAACCCTATCAGGAATTCTTCATGGCGAGCGCCGCGCAAGGCGGCGGCGCCTTGCTTGATGAAAGCCACTGGATCGATCTCATGGTTTGGCTGTTCGGCCGGCCGCAGCAGCTGATCGGCCGGGTCGAGAAGATTTCGGATCTCGAGATTGATGCCGATGACAACGTCGACGTGCTGGCGCTTTTCCGCAACGGCCTGCGCGTCTCTCTGCATCTCGACCTTTACGGCCGCCCGCATGAGAAATTCATCCGCTTCATCGGCGAAGGCGGCACATTGATGTGGTCGGCCGATCCGAATCGCATCACGATCGGCCGGGAAAGCGCACAGAAGTGGCAGGAGGAAACATTCGCCTGCGAGCGCAACTACATGTTCGTAGCGGTGGCGAAAGAATTTCTCGAGGTGATCGCCGGCCGCGCCCAGCCGTCCTGCACGCTGGCGCAGGGCGTCGGCGTGATGGAATTGATTGAGGCCATTCGTACCAGCAGCAAGAACGGCTGCGCCGTTGTTACCTCGGAGGTAACGGCATGATCGAAGGCCGTTCTATTCTGGCAGTCGTGCCTGCGCGCGGCGGATCGAAGTCGATCCCGCGCAAGAACCTGAAAATGGTCGGCGGCGTCTCGCTGGTCGGGCGCGCGGCGCAGATCGCTGCCGCCTTGCCTTTCATCGATGCCGCGCTGATCTCAACCGACGATCCCGAGATCGCGGCGGAAGCCAAGGCGCACGGCCTCGATGCGCCCTTCATGCGTCCGTCCGAGCTGTCGGGTGACACCGCGACCTCGGTGGAGATGTGGCGGCATGCCTGGCTCGCCGCCGAGGCGCATTACGGCAAGCGCTTCGATCTGTCGGTGCTGCTGGAGCCGACCAGCCCGCTGCGCCGGCCGGAAGACGTCGAGCGCACGCTGCGGGCGCTGATCGATGCCGGCGCGCCGGCGGCTGCCACCGTCTCACCCACCCCGGCGCATTTTACTCCACACAAGACATTGAAAATAAACGATAAAGGTGAGATCGACTTCTACCTGGAAGGAGGCGCCAGACATTCGCTGCGGCAGGGGATTCCTGCCTATTACCATCGTAATGGTCTGTGCTACGCAGTCACCCGCGATCATCTGGTGAACGAGGGTTGCATCATCGATCGCGGCGCCGTGGCCGTGGTCGTCGATCGGCATGTCGTCAATATCGACGACATGTTCGAGCTCGAACTGGCCGAATGGCTGCTCGAACGGGAGAAAGATTAGTGTCGCGGGCGCCGTTACTGCGCCACACGCCACCGCGGTCCGACGTCTTGATGTCGCTGCCGGCTACGCTCCAGCCTTCCTCGGTACCGCGGCCGTGCCGCCGACCGGGCTGCGCAACGCGCGCGGAAATGTGAGCTAAAATCAGGCCGCTCGTACCGCGGCGAAAACGGCTGATCTTCGGTCATTAATGCTCGCTAAATTGCGGGCAGGCGGACAGAATTGCTACGGCTTTGCCCGCAAAGAATAGTATTCTGTAGGCAACTTACGCTACTTCCAGCCGGTATTTATGGCCGATAGCATGTTCATCTCCATGCCGCTGCCACGCCGGTACGGCAAAACCATCGATTGCGACGCCATTGCCGGCAGTCCCTGGCGCGCCCCTGTCGCGGTCCGCTTGCTTGATCTCTGGGAACTCTGGCGGCTGTTCGTCGTACAATCTGCTATCGCCTGGACAGTGCCACCCTTCGCCTGGCGGCACGTGGCCGCGGCCCTCGGTGCGATGAACGTTCTGCTGCACCGCGCAACCATCTCCCGGCGCCTCGCCCCGCTCCAACCAATATTGCAGGACTCGCCCGATCTGCCCACCGCGCTTCAGATAGAAGCGGGTATTTCCGCCGGCAAATACGAGGAGCGCTTCCAGTATCTTCGCGCACACCGTCCCGGTGGATGGGAGCCGCAAATCCGCATTCATGGCGCGGAGCATGTTGAAGCGCAGCGCCAGGCAGGACGTGGAATCGTGTTCTGGGGCAGCTCATTCGCCTTCCACGACCTGATCTCGAAGGTCGCTATGCATCGTCTGGGGCTAGATATCTTCCATTACACGCGGCCGGTGCATGGACTATCGCACACCCGTTTCGGCATCCGCTTCCTCAATCCGGTGCGCACCTCCGTCGAGTTGCGTTATCTCGAAGCCCGCGTCTGCGCTGAGGTGAACATTTCAGAGGCGATCAACGTGCTGAAAGGCGCTGTGGAAAAAGGCGGTGCGGTTTCGATGAAAATCGGCAGCCGTGGGCGGCGGAAAGCGGCGGTGCAGTTTCTCGGTGGAAAATTGGAAGTGGCAACCGGCGCTGTGGCGCTCACCCAACGCTGGGGTGCGGCGTTGCTACCGACTTTCACGTTGCGCCGGTCTGACGGTAGTTTCGATTTCATTATTGGAGCGCCGCTGGAAAGCGATGAACCCGACCCAGAGCGCCGGGTCCTGGATATTGTGCAGCGCTATGTCGATCAACTTCTGCCTTTGGTTAAGGCGGAGCCACTGCAATGGCGCGGCTGGCGCTTTGTCTTGCCGCCGCCTTGAAGTAAAGATGAAGGGAAACGAGAGTCTAGGCTTAAAGCGATCCCAAGCACGCACAGCGACAGGGGGGCGCGAGCCTATTGTCATCGCGGCGCTCTGTGCTACCCCATCATCCCGCGAGGGGGTTGACGAAGGCAGCATCACATCGCGGCGTGGTCCTCGACCGGTGTGTGGTTAAGTGACACGTTCAGACTCGAATTGACCCAATGGCTGCTCGAACCGGAGAAATATTATAATGTCGCGCGCGCCGATCTTCATTGGGGGCATGTTCAAGTCGGGCACCTCGTTGCTGCGCGCGATGCTCGGGCAGCACAGCGCGATTGCGTCCGGGCTCGAGACCTACTGGTTCGACTGGAACTGGTCCGCGCGTGAGTCCGACGGCATGAAGATGATGTATGGCCGTCTGGCGCATTGTTTTGACATGAGCGTTGCCGAAGTCACCGGCATGGCCATGGATTCGGCAACGGCGGAGAAATTTCTTGCAACGCTGATGGCCGAAGTGGCGCGCCGGCAGGGCAAACCCCGCTGGGCGGAGAAGACACCGGGCAACATCGCGCATGCGGATCGAATCTGGGCGGCATGGCCGGACGCGAAAATCGTCCATATCATCCGCGACCCGCGCGATGTCTTCGCCTCGCTGGTGGAGGCAAAGAAGTGGGACTCTCCCGAGGAGTTTGCCGACCGTTGGGTTTCCACGATCGGGCGCGGCCTGCGCTTGAAGGGCGAGATCAATCCTTCCGCCAAATCTTATCTCGCGATCCGCTATGAAGACCTGATTGCCGCGCCGGAGCGGACCATGCGGCGGGTGATCGAGTTCATCGGCGAGCCTTGGGAAGCTGCGGTTGCGCAATTCAGCGGCCGGCAAGAGGATTTCGACAAGGTGCTGGAAGCCACCGGCAAGGCATCGACCACTTTGGAGCGCCTGAAGGAGCCGCTCAGCGGAGAACGCGTCGGCATTTGGCCGCAGGTTCTCACCCAAAAACATCTGACGGAAATCAAGCGGGCTATCAATGCGCGCGGCTACGGCGACATTTACGAGCGGGTCACAGCGGAAAGCCCGGCAGCCTGAGTGCGCGGGAATTTACATGTCGCAGCAGCTTCTCCTGGTGAACTATCATTACGTGCGGGAACCGCGCGCACATCCTTATCCGGGCATCCACCCGATTTCGCCCGACGCTTTCGCTCAGCAGGTCAAGCGTATCGCGGGGCAATTCCATATCGCCACCCCGGAAGAGGTTGAGGCTTTTGCCCTGCAAGGACGGGCGTTGCCGCGCGACAGCGTTTTGATCACTTTCGATGACGGCCTGGTCGATCACGCCGAGACCGCGCGCCACATCCTCGATCCGATGGGCGTGAAAGCGGTGTTCTTCGTCTGCACGCGCCCGCTCACCGAGCAGCGCGCCGTCGCGGTGCACAAGATCCACTGGCTGCGCGCCACCACCGAACCGGACCGCTTCCGCGCGGACTTCCTGGCCTGCCTGCCGGAGGAATGGCGCGCGCGCCGGTTGTCCGACGACGAAAAGAATGCCGCCCGCTCAATCTACATCTACGACCGTCCGCAGGATGCCGATATCAAGTATCTGCTCAATTTCCTGCTTCCCGAAGACGTCGTGGACGCCGCGACGAGCGGCATGCTTACGCGCGCCGGCGTCGGTGAAGCGGAATTCTGCCGGCGAACTTACATGGACGCCGAGACATTGCGGGCGCTTGAGGCGGCCGGTCACCGCGTTGAAGCGCATACCCACGATCACCGCCCGGTGACGCGGCTGGGGGCCAGGGAAGAAGAACTGATCGGCCGCCACGTCCAGGCTTTGCATCGCATCCTGGGCCGCATGCCGCGGTGGATTTCCTTCCCCTATGGGCGCGATTGGGCCCTGCCGCGGGATCCCGAGAGCTTTTGCCGCCGTCACGGCTTCGCTATCGGTGTTACCTTGAAAGGCAAGTGGGTGACGCCCGAGCACACGCCCTATGCGCTCGAACGCATCAACACCAATGAAGTCGAACAGGTGGTGGGCGAGCGCGATGTCGCTGTGGGCTAGTCTCAAATCGCTTTATCTCGCAGCGGTCCGGCGCAGTGCGGCGCTCGATCTGCCGTGGCTTGCGGCGCTCCTGATCCTGCCGGCCTTCAGAACGATGAAGCCTGCCAGGGCGGCGCAGCCCCGCAGCGTGGTGATCCTCACCAAGGAAGGCTTGACCGAGGATATCACGACGGCGCTCGCCGATGCCGGTACGATCAAGGTGGTCGGATTGCCGCGCATCATTGTGAAAGCGCTGGCGTCGCCCTTCCTGCCTTACTTCATCGACGACAATAACTACGTTTCCTGCGGGGCTGAGTTCGATGAAGCCAAGCTGCGTTACCGCCGCTTTATCCTGGCCCTGCTTAAGACGATGCGCCGCTTCATGCGGATCGACGCGATGATTTCCGGAAATTTCTCTTATGCGAGCGAACGCGAGCTCGCTGCCGCCATGCAGGAAATCGGCGCGCCTTTCATCGCACTGCATAAGGAAAACCTGAAGACGTCCGGGCGGGTGGAATTCTTCGAGCGTGTCTACAAGGAGCGGCGCGGACCTTTCACCGGGCGTAAAATCCTTGTCTACAACCAGATAGAGCGTGACCTGCAAATCCGCTCCGGGGTAGCGGAGCCCTCGCGCATCGAGATCGTCGGTATGCCGCGGCTCGACCGCATGCACGCCTGGCGCCGCGCCAATGCCGGCACGCTGCAGCGCAACCGCATCCTGTTTTTCGTATTCTCTTCCGCCACCGGCATGCCGCGGATCACGCGGAAGACGGGGATACCCGGCAATATATATTTCGAGGATGAAGAGAGCGATGACGGCGATATCTCGCTGGCGCAATTGAGCGAAGCCACCTGCCGCACGCTTCTGCAGATTGCGCGCGACAATCCGGATATCGAGGTCGTGGTGAAATCGAAGGGCCGCGCCCGCGACCTGAAACAGACCGCGGCGTTGTTCGGCCTCGCGCGGGAGGCTGAGTTTCCGCCCAACATGCGCGTCGTGCATAGCGGCGACATCCTGCCGTTGATCGCGCGGGCCTCCGTTGTCTGCGGATTCAATTCAACCGCGGTGTTCGAAGCCATAGCGGCCGGCAAGCCGGCGGTCATGCCGTGGTTTGCGGAAGCGGAAGCGCCCGAGGTCTGGCCTTATCTGATCGATCCGCGCGGCGTCGGTATCGCCGCGCTGTCGCCGGAGAGTCTTGCTGCCACGCTGGTGGGACTTGCGCGCAACCCCAAACCGGTGCCGGGCGAGCTGGATTCGGACACCAGGCAGACGCTCGCGCTCTGGACCGGCAATGACGACGGCGACGCCGCCGCGCGCACACGTGACGCGATATTGCAAGAGCTTGGAGCCGACGGCGCTCATCCCCAAGGACAAGCGAGGAACCACCTTTGAATAATACGTTGCATCTTGAAGTCAGCGACCAGGAGATCGAAGAGGTCTTCGCACCTGGCATCGCTCGGATCGTCTCTGATCGCGATCCGGAATGGACCGCGAAGGAACAGCAACTCAAGATCAAGATGGCGAAGGGCGTGCCGTGGTGGCGCAGGTTGTTGCGCCCCGTGGCAGAGAAACGCGTGCGCGATGCCTATGAAAAAAAGTGGACGCCGGAAGCGGCGCTCGCCCGCTTTACGCGCCGGGCGGATAATCGCAGCCCCATCGTCTGGGGAGACCGGCGTTACTTCGCGTACGGCATCTGGATCAAACGGGTGCACCTGCTTTTCCTGATGCGCTTGATAGAAAAGCTGCAGCCGACCAATGTCCTGGAAGTTGGCAGCGGAATGGGGCTGAATCTCTGTATTCTCGCAGCGCGATTCCCAAATATAAAATTTACGGGCATCGAGCTTACGGCTGCCGGCGACGAGGTGGCGCGGGCTTTTCGCGCGATGCCGAAGTTGCCGGAGCAATTCAGCCAGTTTTCGCCGCTGCCTCTCGTAGATGAAGAAGCCCACCAAAGGATCGAACTGAACCAAGGCAGTGCGGCACAGCTTCCATTCAAGAAAGGCAGCTTCGATTTGGTCTACAGCATCCAGGCTCTTGAGCAGATGGAATCGATTCGAGATCAAGTTTTGAAGCAAATCGCCAATGTCTGTTCTGGGCATGTCGCCATGTTCGAGCCGTTTGCCGAGTGGAATAAGAACCCGCTGCGGCGTGCTCTGATTTCGTCGCGAGGGTATTTCGCAGCAGGCTTTGCCGATCTGCGTCGTTATGGTTTTGAGCCCGTGTTTACCTCCGGGGACATGCCGACAAAGTTTGCCTATGGCGTGGGGCTTGTCATCGCACGCCGGTTGCCGGGAGAATGATCGCGATGCAAGTAAAAGGCGCTGCCCTCATTCTTCCGGTGTGGATCAGAAATATCGATATTGGCGCATGCGCGTCTTATCCAACGAAAACTCTTCTGCCAGCTTGAGATTGCTGTCCTTGAATGCGTCAAAAATAATCTGCTGTTCCGCGCCCGATGCAGCGGGAAGTCTGATGCGCAGCGAATCGGCAGCTGCGGTGCTTACCACCCTCAGCGCCTCTATCGCGATGTGACGCAGGGACCGTTTGCCGTGCTTTTTCACAAGCAGAACGCCGCCATCGTTTTTGGTCTGATTTAGACGGCTTGCACCCAGATTGTCTTTGATCAGGTCGACTGGAAGATCCATGGCCGATGCAAGCCCGGCAATGAAAGCGTCTTGGTGCGAGGCAAGATCTTCAAATAAAACTATATGGACGTTGTCTTTTCCAAGCGCGTCCGCGTAAGCCCGCGTCACCCCGTGCAAATTGAAAATCTTTCCTTCTCCGGCCCAGCTATCCCGAACTTGACAAGCGAGAAAATCTGAAAGGGTCTTTTGCTTCATCTTCCGGTAGTTCTGCACATAATATGAAGGGATCAGCGTCACCTGCGCCCGCAGTATCAGAAGCACCTCCAGCCTGTCCGCCTTCGATGCAAAATGATTCCGTAACTGTTCTGGCGTTGCGATCTGGTCGCTGTGCCGCTCGTTCATCATGAACAAGCCCTCGGACAAGAGATTGAGAACGGAATCCGAGAGCGGGCCGAGCGAATCGCCGGCGCCGTGATTGTTGACGACCGACTTGAACCAGTTTTTGAATTCGCGCTTGCTGGCCTTCGCGCCGTAATAGCGACTTTCAAACGCACGGCCGAGGAAGTGGATCGCGTTTTTCTTATGCAGTTGCAGAAACAGGCCATTTTGCAAGGTGGTGCTTGCGGCCTTGGGATAGCCGGCATGCACGAGCACGCGCTTCATTACCCTGTCTCCATCGTCACCGTGGCTGTATGTTCCGGCCGCACCGTCACCGTGCCGAAACGGCCGGTGAGCGCGCGATAGCGCTCCACCAGTGTCTCGATTTCCCGCGGCTGCAGGCCGGGAAATTTCTGCTTAGCATAGCCACCTGTGGAACGCACCGGCGCCAGCACGGTGCGTGCGACCGTGCGCAAGGCCTGCTCGCCTCGGTCGAGGAGGCGAGCGGTCAGCGCGCCTTTGCCCAGAGGAATATCGGGCAGCGCCCAGATGTGCGACAGGATGCGCTCGGTGGCGGAAGGGCCTTCCAGCGAGGCGATGTAGCGCGCCACATCAGCGCGCACGGCGGCGTCATCTCTCAATGGCGCGCGGTAATTGCCCGCAAACACGCTTTCAACCGCGCCGGCCAGCTCATCGAAGCTGTCGACATTGACGCTGACGCGATGCGGCAGAAAGGAATCATAAGTCTCCGAACGCTCCTTGCGATAAGCGATGGCCGGCTTGTCCAGTAGCGCGCCTTCAATACCCGTGGTGCAGCCATTGTGGATCGACAATGCTGATGCCATCAGCCAGGGGACCACGCCGCCTTCGTAGATCACCTGCACATTGGGAATACCGGCGGCGATTTTGCGCCACGTGTCGTGGTTCTCGGAAGGGTGCGGGCGCAAGACGATGGTGCGCGTCGGAAAAGCCTTGGCGAGCCGCGGCAGCATGTCTTCGAAGGAATGGAAGACTTGACCGAGGAAATCGATCCAGCCGCGAAAGAACGTCTCATCCTTTGCGTGGCGCACCAAGCCGCGCGTTTTCAAAATGTCGAGCACTTTATCGCGGCCGAAATAATGATTGTAGCGGCCGAAATTAGTGTTGATCAGGATAAAATCGCCAAAGCGAGCGCGCAGCGCCTCTGCGTCCGGGCGGTAAAATTCGCGCAACCCGGGCCGCAGCAAATCCAAACGCGGATTGCCGGTTTCAAAAATGCGCTCCGGCACATTGTGCACCACGTCGCGTACGTCGGCGGCGTGCACGCCACCCCAGGCAAAGAAAGCTTCGATCTCGTCAAAGGCCTGGGGCGCAACGCGCTCGTGCAGATAGGCGTCGCGGTTGCGATAGACCAATCCTTCCTCGCACCATGCTCCTATGCGGAAACCGAGTTTCTTCAGCCGTTCGAAGCTGGGTATTTTCAGCGGCGCAATGCTCTTGTCGAGATAAAACCCGCGCGGCAGCCGTGAGAGCCGGCGAAGCAGAGCATTCTGCTCGCCGAGCAGGACGCGGAAGCCGGCCTCCGCTGCCGCGCAAGCAAGATAAGTCTTGGCGTCAAGCTCGCGCGCCTTGGTTTCGATCGGAAGAATGAGCCAGGGGCGTTCGCTCACCGATGCGCCCAGGCTGCCGCCGGTTTGCAGCCGACGTAGGGGTAGTGCCAGAGCGGTGGCGCTCCGCGCATCCACCGATCGGGAAAATCCGCGATGGTGGGGAAATCCGGCAGTGCGTTCACCAAGTTACCCGCTCCCAAAGACAGCCGAAATTGCCCGAAAGCGGCTGATGTAACAAGCGTTTCCTGACTTGGCGCTGGCGCCTGGCGGATCGATGAAACCCGTTCCCTGCGTTCCGATCATGCGCTGGGCAGCCGCTCGATCAGCGCGATGTCGCAGGTGCCTGTGACTCCGTCGGAAACGCGGTCGGTCGTCAGCAGGCGGACGGGAATGCGGGCGTTGAGTTCGCCGATATAGGTTTCGATCTGGCCGTCCTCCGGATGGCCCTCGTACAGCATGTAGCGCCAAGGAAGCTTGGACAGGCCGGACAGCCAGCCGAGGTGTTCGCGCACCGAAAGATAGCTCAGGATGGCACCCTGGCTGTCGACGTCTTGCAGATGGGCCGGAAGGTGAGAGGAAAGATCGACGTTTTGGTCGAGCCTTTTTCCGGTCAGGGAAAATCGGGTGCAGCCAACCGAGAGCAGTACCTTGCGCGCGGCTTCCACCACGTTGGGCTGATCCCATCCGTGCACCCAGCGCGCGCCGCGGCGAAGATATTCCGCGCCCATCAGGCCCAGGTTGCACCCGATGTCGAAGATCACCTTGCCTTCAATCGAAACATGCGCGCGTTCCAGCAACGGGTCCCAGGCTTGCAGCCGCACGCGGGGAGAGCGCTTGGCCGGGCGGTCAAGCCCGGGAATTTCCTGATAAAGGAAACACCCGGTCCTGCCGCCGAGCACGCGCATGCGGCCGCCAAAATGGCTTTGCTCGGTAACGTCCGCCGCAAGTTCGCGCAGATGTCTTTCGTAGTTTTCCAGGACTGAATCATCCGCCGCGGGTACTGCGGAAGAATCTTCGACCACGTAAGCGGTCCATGTGATCTTCGCGCCATCGCGGATTTCGAGCAGGTCATAGAGCCGCGGCGCGCCACCGAATAGATGCTGATAGTTCATGCTGAGAAGCCGGGATCGGTGTGACACGCCACCCGCATGGGCAGCATCGGCGTTGCCGGCGTGCCGCGCGATTTTCAGTCCGGCGTCGGCGGGATAGGCGGGCAGCACCTGCGCGAGCGGCGTCGCACGCCACGTCTGCGGCGGGAGATAAATGGCATCGGCGCCTTCAACGAAGGATAACTTCCGGGCGTTGCACCAGGCTTTGATCTGCTGCGGGTTCAGCGTGGGCGTCACCGCGCCGGCATCCGCGCGCGAGGGGCTTTGCACCGGCAATTCACGCTTCCAGCTCTCGCCATCACGGCCGGCGCCAATCCGCGACGCGATCATCTGCGGGGCGAAACGGATCAGCGCGAGCAGCTCGCGTTGCAGCGTCGCATAACCGATATAGCTGGAGCGGACAGCGCGAAAAAGCGCCGGATAACGGATTAGAACCGACTTGAGGCGGTCGCGTCGCTCGCGTGAAATCATGGATAAGGGATCGGTGTCCTCGCAGGCCGCGTTTTTGAGGATATGACCTTGGCGGCCCGTCAATTATGGCTCAGCGAGCGAGCTTGCGTTTATGGGCAATTGCCTGTCGCGTCAAGCAGCCGGGCCGCCCGTCACGGTCAATAAAGATTTTGCAGCCGAAAAGAATTTGCTGTCGCTTTCGCTCGTGCTGGGGAATTCTGCCCGCCATGATCGAGGACGCTTCACCGCAACCGGCCCGGCGGCTGCTCTATCTGGTTTCCGAGGACTGGTATTTTTGCTCGCACCGGCTGCCGATGGCGCTGGCCGCCCAGAGCGCCGGCTATGACGTGCATGTCGCCACCCGCGTGCAGGCCGACGGCGCAGCCATCGAGGCGCTCGGATTCAAGCTGCATCCGCTGCCCTGGCGGCGGGGCAGCACTAATCCATTCGGTCGCCTGCGGCTGATCGCCGACGTGCGCCGGCTCTACCGCGGGCTGCAGCCCGACCTGGTGCATCACGTCGCGCTGGAGCCGACGGTGATCGGCTCCATCGCTGCCCTCGGCTTGCCGCTGCGGACGCTGAATGCCATGGCGGGCCTCGGTTTTGTCTTCACCTCGCGCAGCCCGAAGGCATTGCTCTTCGGATTTGTGGTGCGCGCTCTGCTCCGCTTCCTGCTCACGCGCCGCAACGCCGCCGTGCTGGTGCAGAATGAAGACGACCGCGCCGCCATCGCCGCGCTCGGTATCAGCCCGGATCGCGTCTTTCTCATTGCTGGCTCCGGCGTCGATGCCGATCAGCTCAAGCCTATGCCGGAACCCGCCGGCCCGATAACCGTCGGTTTTGTCGGCCGCCTGCTGGACGACAAAGGCATCCGCACGCTGATTGCCGCGCATGAGGTTCTTGGCAGGCGCGGGCGGCCGGTTCGCCTGTTGCTGGCGGGCGAGCCCGATCCCGCCAATCCGGCGTCCATTCCGCCGCACGAGATCGCTTCCTGGAAAGTGCGCGAGGGCTTGGAGGTGCTCGGCCATGTTGCCGACATCCGCGAGGTCTGGGCGGCGGCGCATATCGCCGTGCTGCCATCGCGGCGCGAAGGCCTGCCGAAGAGCTTGCTGGAAGCCGCCGCCTGCGGCCGCGCGATTGTCGCCACCGACGTGCCGGGCTGCCGCGTGATCGCGCGGGACGGCGTCAATGCCCTGTTGGTGCCGCCGGACGATCCCGCCGCCCTGGCCGACGCGATTGAGCTGCTTTCGCGCAATCCGGTGCTGCGGCGGACCTTTGCCGATGCAGGCCGCAGGATGGTGGAGGAGGAGTTCTCCAGCGCCCGGATTGGGCAGGAAACCGTGGCTCTTTACGACAAATTGCTCTGGAAATAGCCCTCTGTTGCGCCGCTAGCCAGGCCTCGGTAAACAATGCCCGCGCAGGGCGCAGGGAAATCAATTTGGCACATACGCGCAAGATAGCGGTGATCGGGCTTGGCTATGTCGGCCTTCCCGTGGCGGCGGCTTTTGCCCGCTCAGGCTCACCGGTGATCGGGTTCGACATCGATCAGGGCCGCGTGGCGGAGCTGCGCGCGGGCAAGGACCGCACGCGCGAGGTCAAGCCGGAGGACCTGAAAAACGCAAATCTGCGGGTGACCAGCGAGGCCAAGGATCTGGCCGATGCGGATTTCTACATCGTCACGGTGCCAACCCCGATCGACGAGGCGAACCGCCCCAATCTCGGCCCCATGCTGGCGGCCTCGCGCACGGTCGGCAAGGTTTTGAAGAAGGGCGACATCGTCGTTTATGAATCCACTGTCTACCCCGGCGCCATCGAAGAGACCTGTGTTCCGGTGCTGCAGGAGCATTCCGGGCTGAAGGCGGGGGATGATTTCACCGTCGGCTATTCGCCTGAGCGCATCAATCCCGGCGATACCGCCCATCGCTTTGAAACCATCGTGAAAGTGGTCTCGGCGCAGGATGCCAGGACGCTCGACATCGTCGCCGATGTCTATGGCTCGGTGGTCACCGCCGGTATCCATCGCGCGCCGTCGATCAAGGTGGCGGAAGCCGCCAAGGTGATCGAGAACACCCAGCGCGATCTCAACATTGCCTTCATGAACGAGCTCTCAGCGATCTGCGAAGCGCTTGGCATCGACACCGGCGACGTGATCGCCGCTGCCCGGACCAAATGGAATTTCCTGCCGTTCTATCCCGGCCTTGTCGGCGGCCACTGCATCGGCGTCGATCCCTATTACCTCACGCACCGTGCGGAGATGGCGGGCTATCATCCGCAGGTGATCCTCGCCGGACGGCGCATCAACGACAATGTCGGCTTTCGCGTCGCCCGCGAATGCGTGCGCCGGCTGTTCGGCCGCGGCGACGGCGGCTCGCAGGTGACGATCCTGGGCCTGACCTTCAAGGAGAATGTGCCCGACACGCGCAATTCCAAGGTGCTCGACATCGTGCGCGAATTGCAGTCGTTCAATGTCGAGGTTCAGGTGCATGATCCGCTGGCTTCGCCGGATGAGGCCAAGCATGAATATGGTTTGGCTCTCACCGACTTAGACAAGCTCCGACCGGCGGACGCGGTCATCCTTGCGGTATCGCATCAGGATTATGTGCGCGGCGGCTGGCAGCTGGTGACAAAGCTGCTCAAGGGCGGAGAGGGCGTCGTGCTCGACATCAAATCCCAGCTCGACCGGGCGACGAAACCCGCCGGCGTCGACCTGTGGCGATTGTGATCCATGGCAAATGACGCAATCCTGGTAACGGGCGCGGCCGGCTTCATCGGCTTTCATGTCGCGCGCCGGCTCTTGCAGAACGGGCGCAGGGTCGTCGGCCTTGACAATCTCAATGACTATTACGATCCGAAGCTGAAAGAGGCGCGGCTCGCCGAGCTCGCCAAGCTGCCTGGCTTCACTTTCGTCAAGCTGAATCTCGCCGAGCGCGAGGCGGTGGCTGCGCTCTTCGCGGAATACAAGTTTCCGCAGGTGGTGCATCTCGCCGCGCAGGCGGGCGTGCGTTATTCGCTGGTCAATCCGCATGCCTATGTGGATGCCAATGTGCAAGGCTTCATGAATGTGCTCGAGGGATGCCGGCAGAATGGCTGCCGGCATCTGCTCTTTGCGTCGTCGTCGTCGGTCTATGGCGCGAACACCAAGCTGCCGTTCTCGGTGCATGACAATGTCGACCACCCCATCAGCCTCTATGCGGCGACCAAGAAGGCGAACGAGCTGATGGCGCATGCTTACAGCCATCTCTACCGGCTGCCGGCGACAGGCCTGCGCTTCTTTACGGTCTATGGCCCCTGGGGCCGCCCCGACATGGCGATGTTCATCTTCGCCAGCGCTATCGTCGACGGCAAACCGCTGCGGCTGTTCAACAACGGCAATATGCGGCGCGACTTCACCTATGTGGACGACGTGACCGAGGCGGTGGTGCGGCTGGTCGACCGTCTGCCGACTCCCGATCCGGCCTGGTCAGGCGATGCGCCCGATCCCGGCAGCAGCCTCGCGCCCTGGCGGATCTACAACATCGGCAACAACCGCACGGTGGAAGTCTCCCGCGTGGTCGACCTTTTGGAGCAGGAATTCGGCCGTCCCGCGATCCGCGAAATGGCGCCCATGCAGCCGGGCGACGTTTCCGAGACCCGCGCCGATGTGGACGATCTGATGCGCGACGTCGGCTTTCGCCCGGCCACCTCGATCGAGGAGGGGATCAAGCGTTTCGCCGCCTGGTATCGGGGCTACCGCGGCATTTGACAGGCCCGGATCGAGCGACTACCTCGGCTGAGAGCCAGAAATCCGCCCGCGAGGCCTAAAATATGTCCGGAAAGACCCTGCAAAGCCTGAAGGTCAAGCTGTTCACCGATGGCGCCGACAAGGCGCAGATCGTCGAGATGGCAAAAAACCGGTGGATAGCCGGCTTCACCACCAACCCTTCGCTGCTGAAAAAGGCCGGGGTGAAGGATTACCAGGCTTATGGCCGTGACCTGGTGGCCGCGGTCCCCGACCGGCATATCTCCTTTGAGGTCTTTTCCGACGATATCCCGGAGATGGTGGCGCAGGCGCGCGTGATCTCAAGCTGGGGCAAGAACGTCTATACCAAGCTGCCGGTGTCGACGACCCGCGGGGAGACGCTGTACGAAGCCGTGCGCGCGCTCTCGCATGAGGGCGTGAAGATCAATCTCACGGCGGTCTTCACCTCCGAGCAGGTCGAACGCGCGATCAAGGCTTTTTCGGGCGGCGCGCCTTCCATTATCTCGGTTTTCGCCGGTCGCATGGCCGATCTTGGCCTCGACTATCGCCCGATCATGCGCGATGCCATTGCACGCGCGCGCAGGACCTCGAATGTGGAGATCATCTGGGCCTCCACCCGCGAGGTGTTTAACGTGGTCGAAGCCGATGAAATGGGCTGCCATATCATTACCGCGCCGGCCGATATCCTGAAAAAGCTGCCGGCGCTCGGCAGCAAGACCGGCGCCGAGCTCTCGCTCGATGCGGTCAAGGCCTTCCGCGAGGATGCGCTCGCCGCCGGCCTGCAACTGGCGGTCCCGGCGCCGCGCGCGGCCGAATAATGCCGCCGGCCCGGTTCCTTTTAACGTTTTAAATCAAGCGGTTCTTTGTAACACGCTGAATCAAAACGTGTTCACCATGCGTCCCGGGAGGTGTCCCCGGCGCCCGGACCGTGCTAGAGATAACCAGTAGGAACGCGGGGGATTCTTTCGAAAATGGTGCAGGCCGCGAAGAAAAACGCGGATGGTCTGTTGCGCGTGGGCGTGATCGGCGTCGGTGTGATGGGCAGCAACCACGCGCGCGTCTTCGCCGATATGCCGGGCGTCAAGCTGGTCGGCGTCGTCGATCCGGATCCCAGCCAAAGAGACTTCGTGATGCAGGCGCTGGGCTGCGCCGGCTACGACAATATCGATGCGCTGCTCGACGGCGGCATCGATGCGGTCACCATCGCCGCGCCGACCCATCTGCATCACCCGATGGCGCTCGCTTGCATTTCCCGCGGCGTGCATGTGCTGGTGGAAAAGCCGATCGCTTCCTCGGTGGAGGAGGGGCGCGAAATCATCGCCGCCGCCCGCAGGGCCGGCGTCACGCTGATGGTTGGGCATGTCGAGCGCTTCAACCCAGCGGTCGAGGCGATAAAGAACGCGATCCACGGCGAGGATATACTCTCCATCGCCATCACCCGCGTCGGCCCGTTCCCGCCGCGGATGTCGAATGTCGGCGTGGTGATCGATCTGGCGGTGCATGACATCGATCTGATCCGCTGGTTTACCGATTCCGACATCATCGAAGTGCAGCCGCAGCTTTCGAGTGCAGTGGCCGAGCGCGAGGACATCGCACTGTTGCAGTTCCGCACCGCCTCCGGCGTGCTGGCTCACATCAACACCAACTGGCTGACGCCGTTCAAGGCGCGCAACGTCACGGTGGCGACGCGCGGCAAATACGTGATGGG